>CAYLIM010000145.1:0-1626 GCA_964383805.1 uncultured Acetatifactor sp. | reverse complement strand
TAAAGGAGAAGAGAATGAGTATACGGATTGTTACGGATTCAGCATCGGATATTCCCCAGGGCATAGAGAATCCCACTACGGGAAATCTCCGGGAAGATTTGACGATTTTGCCCATGCATGTGTATTTCGGAGAAAGGGAATTTCTGGACGGGGTAAACTTAAGTCACAGGCAGTTTTATGAACTGTTGATTGAGTCGGAGGAGCTGCCTAAGACCAGCCAGATTCCTCCCTATGAGTTTGAGGCGGTCTATGAGCGGGCTACGGCAGCAGGAGAACAGGTGATTGTCATTACCATATCATCCAAACTCTCCGGTACTTGTCAGAGTGCCAGGGTGGCGGCCCAGGACTATGAGGGACAGGTGTATGTGGTGGACAGTCTCAACGCCACGCTGGGGGAGAGATGTCTGGTGGACTATGCCCTGCGGCTGAAGGATCAGGGAAAGACTGCGGAGGAGATTGTAGCCGAACTGGAGCAGGCCAAGAAGAGGATTCGTCTGTTGGCCCTGCTGGATACGCTGGAATATCTGAAAAAAGGAGGCAGAATTTCCAAATCTGTGGCCATGGTGGGCGGCATGCTTTCCATCAAGCCTGTGGTGTCCGTTGTGGACGGAGAGGTAATCATGGTGGGCAAGGCCCGTGGGTCCAAAAACGGCAACAATCTGCTGGTGCAGGAGATCGAGAAAGCCGGGGGAGTAGACTTTGACATGCCCTATTATCTGGGATATTCCGGTTTGGACGATCATCTGCTGCAGAAATACATAGAGGACAGCAAGGCTCTGTGGGAGGGACATGTGGAGCATCTGGACACCACCTCCGTGGGCGGCACCATCGGCACCCATGTGGGGCCCGGAGCGATAGCAGTAATGTTTTTTGCACCGAAAGGCGAATAATAATGAAAAAGCAGCCGGAATTATTCCGGCTGCTTGCTTTTTGGCGCAAATCAAAAGAGGTTATCGTCCTCAATATGTTCCATAATATCTTCTACATTACAGTGTAAAATGTTGCATAGCCTGTCTATCGTGTTTGTCTGTACATTTCTGTTGTGCCGTAATCTATCCAGCTGAGAACGGTTTATATTGTGGTATGTGTATAGATCATATTGTGTCACACCTTTTTTCTGCATGGTCACCCAAAGACGGTCATACTTTATCATTTTTTTGCCTGCCTTTTCAAATTAGTACTTGTAATAAGTTCATTATCCATGTAAAATAAACTACATAATAGTGTTCGCATAACGACACTGTTCGACACATGAAAGGAGACAGAAAAATGACACTTGAGGATTTTAAGGACTGGTTGTTTGATGTACTAAATGATTTGGATAGTGATATTCTGGCAGACATAGAAACAAACGAAAAATTAAACACATTTCAGTTAAGCATGGCTGGCGGCAATGTGTTTGAGATCGAGTGCCGAAACTGGAAACCTTGCAAATGAAAAACGCCCTTTCCATATGGAAAAGGCGTTTGCCACGTGAGCATAAAATTTTTACTTATTGAATGTATTTTTCCAGAGTCGCACGTACTGCTCCCACGCCTGCAGACAGCTCGGCGAAGTATCCCTTGACTGTCTCCGCCATGGAGATTGCGGTCAGGTCCACGCCGAAGATCTTTTCATTGGACAGTA
>CAYLIM010000144.1:0-2298 GCA_964383805.1 uncultured Acetatifactor sp. | reverse complement strand
ATGCGATGGCGGTGGAGAGAGAAGAGGCGTATGCGGAGGGTGTGAGCCAGGGAATGACACAGGGAACGGCACAGGGAATAAACCAGGGAATAAGTCAGGGAATGGCCCAGGGTATTCTCGATCTGCTGGAGGAAATGGGCGAGATCCCCGAGGATATCACTGCCCGTATCCAGGCGGAGGAGAGCCTGGACACTCTCCGCAGTTGGCACAAAGCGGCTGCCCGTGCGGAAAGCTTTACGGATTTCCGGGAAAAAATGGTATAGGCGCTGTGACAGGGAACCCCTTGCATATACGAAAATGAGGAAAATATGATACAGTTTTCACAAGACTTTCTACAACATGAGATCAGAGAGGATTTTTACATAGATTCCACTATGAAGACGGTATGGGCGGCAACATTGGACCTCTTACAGACCATAGCGGAGGTCTGTGAACGGCATGGCCTGGAATGGTATGCCGCCTACGGTACGCTGCTGGGCGCCATCCGCCATGAGGGCTTTATCCCCTGGGATGATGATCTGGATATCTGGATGAAACGGGACGATTATCAGAAAATGCTGGAGGTGCTGCCGGGGGAGCTGCCGGAGGAGTATCACGTCTTAAGTCCCCAGACCCAGGAGGGGTATGAACAATTCCATACATGCGTAGTATGCGGCGAGGGAATCAGCATTGAGCCCCAGTATCTGGCGAGACACTACGGCTGTCCTTTCCGGGTGGGGGTAGATATTTTCCCGTTGGATTATCTGCCCAGAGACCAGGAGCTGTGCAAGCGGCAGAAAAATATATTTCTGCTGGCAAAAAGGACGGCACAGACCATACAGGAATACCGGAGTCTGTCCGAGACCGCCCAGGAGGAGAGAGACAGACACTTGAGAGAGATTCGGAAGGGGATCCGGTTTCTGGAGGAACATGTGGGCCTGAAGGTGGACTCGCAGCTGCTGGAGCAGGGGCAGTGGGACAAAGCTGTCAGCGCTGTGTACCGCATTGCCAACGAGGCGGTTCGCCAGTGTCCGGAGCGGGATGCGGATTATCTGGTCATGTTTCGGGATTATGCCAACTGGGAGCGGAAAGTATTTCCCAAGGAGTGGTTTGACGAGGTATGGGGAGCGACTTTTGAGAGCGTGATGCTGCCTATTCCGTGGAAGTATGATGAGGTGCTGCAACGGATTTACGGGAACTACCAGGTGCGCCGCCGGGGAGGGACCAGCCACGATTACCCGTATTATGAGAAACAGATGGAGGAGCTGCGGGAGCTGGTGAGACAGCGCGGACAGACGGCCGGAGACAGTGCGTATGAGGGGATTATTCCCGCGGAATGGGAGAAACTGCAGGTCCGAGCTGACGGCGCAAGGAAGAAGATCGTCCTGTATACCAACGATACCAGTGATTTTATCACATATGGGGAAGAGGCGCTGGATAAACTGGAATCCGTATTGCAAACCTTTTATGAGGCGAGAGAGCAAATACTGTTGTGGTGGAGGCCTCAGGAGGAAATGCCCCGGGTCCTGACACTGGTAAATCAGTCTGCGGAGCGGGGTCTGGCAGAGCGGTATGGCGCTATCCTGGAGCGATATAGAGCTGCGGGCTGGGGAGTCTGCGACGAGAGCTATGATAAGTTGCGGGCTGTAGAGACATGCGATGCGTATTATGGCGCGGGGAACAGCCTGGCGGAAAAGGCCCGGGTACGGGGAAAAGCAGTTATGGTGGCAAGGGGGAGTTGATATGCAGCATTTTGTCAATGAGTATGAATACACGCCGGAGATTCTTGAAGAAAGCGTGGGGGCGTGGTGGGATTGTAAGTTTAGATCCGGATACCGTTCTATGTTGGTGGTAATCGTTCTGATTGCAGTGCTGTCAATCGTTATGAAACAGCCTGTCCTTTTGCTGGTTGAACTCGCTCCTCTTTTCGTCATAGCGTTATTTGGGCTCAAGAAAAAGAAAGCGATTCAAATAGAGAAAGAACGAGTTGACATCCTGTTTCGTAGTTCGCCTTTATCCTATCGTGTGGAGGTTGGTGAGGATATTTCTGCTGTTTCTTCAAAGGGGAATAGCCGCATTCAATTTTCAGATGTTGAAAACTATGTCGAAACAAAGAATCTGATTATTCTTTTTGTAAAAGGAAGTATGACGCTGGCTTTTGATAAAAAAGGATTTAGAGAGGGCACAAAGGAGAGCTTTATGTCGCTATTAGCAGATAAGATTAAATAAACCATCGAAAAGTTCTGATGGAGTTCATTAAGAAACATGGCTCGGAGGTGGCAAATATGCTGTACACGCAGTGGAACTGGGACGATGCGA
>CAYLIM010000143.1:0-2388 GCA_964383805.1 uncultured Acetatifactor sp. | reverse complement strand
CATACCCGTGCAGAGGCTGTGTCAGGGAGAGCAAAATATAATATACAGCTTCTGTCAGTGCGGAATTTGACATGAGATATCCTCCCTTCATTTTTCTTAATTACGGACGCCGTTATATCGGTTTCCGATATAATTATAACGGGAACCGATATAGTTGTCAATACCTGAAAAGATTAATTTGATTGACAGAGTTCAGTTTCTTGGTAAAATACAATTAATATACAGTTTTGCGAATCAATAGACATTCAACGGATATAGGAGAAAACTTATGAATCTGTCGATCAAGCCACTGACAAAATCTACCATGGAAGATTTCTTTGATTTTTTTGACAATCGCGCGTTTTCGGATGGGTCTCCCTATGCGCCGTGTTATTGCAACTGTTTTCACCTCACGGCGGACGAGGTCAGGATCGGTATCAGTGAGCGGTCGGAAACTCACGGCGGAGGATTTGAGGGACTGAGACTTGCGCTCCGGGAATCCGCAGAGCAGTTAATCAACGAGGGCGTTATGCACGGGTATCTGGCGTATGAGGACGATCTTGCAATCGGCTGGTGCAATGCCAACGACCAGCAGAATTACATTCGAGTGGGTTCTTTCGATCCCGGGAAACGTCAGGAGGAAGACTACTGTATATCCTCCGGGGAAAAGGGAAAGGTCAAGTCGCTGGTCTGCTTTGAAATAGCGCCGGGTTATCGTGGAAAAGGGATAGCGAAAGCCCTGCTGCAATGGGTTTGCAAGGATGCGAGGGCAGAGGGCTATGAATGGATAGAGGTCTACCCGCAGGAAACCGACGCATACTCCGTGTTTGATTTCACCGGGCCGGTGGAGATGTATATAAACACCGGGTTTGAGGAGGTCAGGCGCTGGGGAAAAACGATTGTGATGAGGAAAAAATTATAAGAGTTTTTGGAGCTGACTCGGAGCCGGAGATCGGTGTAGAGTCAGCTTTTTTCAGGATTCTACCGACAGTCGGTTGTATCTGTCGGACGTAAAAAGTATAATACTCCTATCGAAATAACGAGGAGGCTGGGCATGTATGAGATAGACAAGGAAAAATTTGGCGCATTCGTGGCGCAGCTACGCAAGGAACAGGGGATGACACAGAAGGAGCTGGCGCAGAAGGTCTATGTATCGGACAAGGCGGTGAGCAAGTGGGAGCGGGGGCTGAGTATGCCGGATATCACGCTACTGATTCCCCTGTCTCAGGCGCTGGGAATTACGGTCATGGAACTGCTGGAATGCCAGCGGCTGGAACAGACAGCTATGGATTCGGGCCGGGTGGAGGAGCTGATGCACAAGGTGATCAGCTATTCTGAGGAGACTCCCGCAGAGCGGCGTAGGAGGCGCAGACAGGAGGCGGTGTTGTTCGCGGTGAGCTTAGTGGCGGTGGCGCTGGAGTTGCTGGGATTGCGGGCGCTGGAGTACAGCTGGGAAGAGATCGGTCTAAACCTGTTGATCTACGAACCATTATTTTTTGTGTTTTCTGGGTATTTCTGCTTTTTTGCCAAGGATAAACTGCCGGAATACTACGATGAGTACAAGATCGATGCATACAGCGATGGCATATTCCGAATGAATATGCCGGGAATTCATTTTAACAACCGGAATTGGCCTTATATCAAGCGCGCAGCCATACGGGGGATGCTGATCTCGGCCATGGCTCTGCCGGTGCTGTATTTCTTCTATGGTCTGCTGTATGGTCTGCTGTTTCCTGCCGTAGAGGAGACGACCTTTGTGTTTGTATATATGCCGTTGTTCTTTATCGCTTTCTTTGGTCCCATGTATGCGGCGGCCAGAAAACATGAGTGAGCTGTGGAAAGCGGTTCCAGCCAAAGCGCACAGCCGTTTTGCATTGTTAGGGAGGCAAGTTTGAAACTAACGTTTCAAATACTGATTAACGCAGTATCGCAAGCACGGCTTGCGATATGCAGGAAAGAGGTAACTATGAATAAAAAGAATCTACTGATTGAAAGTATCCTTGGAATCACCTGGAGCATGGCTGTGCTGTGGGGCGTGGTCTGTTTCAACCGCTATATACTGATGAATCTGCCCCTGCTATCGCGGATGGGATTCAGCATTGTCCTGTATCTGTGCATGGCGGTGGGTCCCCTGTTGATTATGATACATGCCGGGGATACATGGGCTGATTATCTGTTTTCTGGGGAGAAGATAGGTGCGCAGATTTTGGTGGGAATCGGTATCGGAATAGTCATGTCCCTGGTTCTTACACTGCCGCTCTTTTTGACAGGGCATGGGGAGTGGAGCGACAATGGAAAACACTACCAATTCCTGTGGCAGTTTTTATATGAGATTGTCTATTGTGTAGGGGCGGTGGCCCTTACGGAGGAATTTATCTTTCGGGGATTCCTGTATCAGAAGCTCCATGC
>CAYLIM010000142.1:0-2739 GCA_964383805.1 uncultured Acetatifactor sp. | reverse complement strand
GCTTGACCATGGAGCCGAATCACAGCTAAAATACTGTTGGTTATCACTTCAACAAGACATATGATAGCATATGCGTGTACATTTGGCAAGAGTTTTTTCACGATTTTCCAAAATCCCTCCCCGACATGTCACAAAAGAAAACACTTCCTCCAAAGGGGAAGTGTTTTCTTTTACCGGTTATAAGGTATATTCCCGGGTTGGCTGGTAATAGTATGTCTGCAGCTCTTTGTCCACATTGTAGGTAACGATGTAACAGTCGAGGGGCTGACTCTCCGCCATTGTCTTCTCCAAAATATCAGTGAAAGCAACGTTCTTGGAGGAGCCGGGCTGCCGCCGCTTGGAGCTGCCGTTCTCACGCCTTGTTCTGGAAACCCTGGGAACTGCCTGAACCGGATACACCATGAAATTAGAAAATCCGTTTGCTGCGTTAATCCCTCCTTGGCTGCATATTTCAACAGTGTCACTTGGTTCTTTGTATATAATATCGGCACAATTTTCACAATATTTACCGTTAATTCATTAAATATTTGTAAATATCACAAAAATTCTTCTATTTCCAGGCAAAACGTCAGTATATATCATTTTGGTGATATAGCTGTCCTAAATTCGTTTTCCATCATTCGGCCTCCGTAACGATCCCCTCGTCGGAGATCTCCACATTGACGGATATGCTCTCCAGAAAATCGAATATCCTCCTCTGCTCGTCCGCATCCTGCGCATAGGTCGTCCTGCATCCCGACTGCACCGCCGGAACCACCTGCACCTCCAGCTCTGTCTGTTCGTCATCCCCGGAGAAATGCAGCTGCAGCAGCATGGTGTCCAGGGTTTTGCTGTTGAACCAGTAATTGCCCAGACTGTAAATAATCGGTTTCCCGTCATAATACTCCATTCCCTGCAGACAATGGCTGTGGGCGCCGATCACCACGTCCGCCCCCGCATCCAGATACGCTTTTCCCGTGTCCAGCTGCACCCGCTCCAGATCATAGCTGTACTCTGTTCCCCAGTGGACAAAGGCAATGCAAAAGTCCGCGTTTGCTTTTCCCTCCTGAATGGCCTGTAAAAACAATTCGGTGTCATAGCATCGCAGAATACCCGGCTCGCTGTCGGTGGCCTGAGGCGTCATCTTATTTTTCTCCGCCCTGGACGCCGCCACCAGCGCGACAGTCTTGCCATCCACCTCCAGATACAGAGGCTGCATGGCCTCCTCCAGAGTACGTCCGGCGCCGAAATAGGGCACTCCCGCCTCCTCCAGCACCGTGAAGGTATCTAGCAGGGCCTCCTTCCCGTAATCATAGACATGGTTGTTGGCCAAAGTCACCGCATCCACCCCCAGCTGATCCAGTACCTCCACACGCCCCGGGTCCGCCCGGAAGGTGTAGGCCTTTCCCGGCAGAGGCGCGCCGCCTGTGCTGTAGGTAAACTCGTTGTTCAGACACATAATATCCGCCACCCGCATCACCTCTGTCAGCTCCGGGGAAATACAGTCATAGATGCCGCCGGGCTGGGTGTCCAGGAACCGGGTCGTATCCCAGTTTTCATCCAGGTTGATATCGCCTGCAAAGCAGATCGTGAAATCAAAGCTCGTATCCACCGGCTCGCTGGTGGGTTCCGGCGTTGCTGCGGGAGTAGGCAGCGGTGTTTCCGCAGACGCCGATTCCTGTGAAATACTCTCTGGCCTCCGCTCAGCTATCTCCGAAGGCGCCGAAATATCCTGGGGCTGCCGGGAGGCGCAACCTGCCAGCGCCAGGCACAACAAGAATAAAATTACAATTTTCTTTCCACTACGTTTCATACTGTTTCTCTCTTTCCCAAGTCCGCCGTGCCCCCTTTGTAATCAGATCCGGCAGATTCCCTCTCCTCCACAGTTCCATTTTTGCGGATAATGGTTATATTGTGTATGCGATATACTTTCTCAAGCTCCGCGCTGTCGCAGATTCTCTGTGCGGAGAGTTCCTGCTCCTCCTCGTCCCACGACAGCCTTGTGGCAAGATACTGTCCATGCTCATAGCCATAGCCGTCCCCGGCGTCCTCATACAGGAGGAATTCAGCGCTCCTTCCCGAATAGACCATAGCCTCAATCTCATCGGGCATCTCCTCGGTAGAGAGCGCACATTCCGCCCGGGGAAGGATACTGCCCTCCCGGACAAACAGCGGGATTTTTTCTATGGGTGCATCCGCATCAATCCATTGCCCGCCCTCAAAGCAGGCATTGGTCCAATAATCATACCAGTAACTACCCTTCGGCAGGTAGACCCGCCTGGTCTTTGGCGTCTCCGAGAGCGGTCTTGATTCCCTCTCGTAATACATGGGACCAAGCACCGGGCACACCATAAGCCCGTCCCCGAACAGATATTGATCTGTGATATCCCACACTTCCCTGTCCCGGGGATACGCGAAGGCCAGCAGCCGCATCATGGACCCGTCATTCAGCCAGCACTGCCCCGCCAGGGAATAGATATAGGGCATGAGCCGATAGCGAAGACGGTTCGCGCTCAGCAGCGCGTCATAAAACGGCACCTCCGCATTAGCAAAATGCCAAAGCTCCCTCCGGCAGTCGGTTCCATGCCCGCGGAAGACCGGAAGAAAACAGCCCCACTGATACCACCTTACAAACAGCTCCCGGTATCCCAGGTCCTCCGTTTCCCCGGTATACTCCCCCTTCCAAAACCACACGTTTCCTCTCTTTACAAAAAAGGCCCCGATATCCACGGTCCAAAAGGGGAGACCGCTGGCGGAAAA
>CAYLIM010000141.1:0-3142 GCA_964383805.1 uncultured Acetatifactor sp. | reverse complement strand
AGGAGAAAAAGATGATAGGAGAGGCAATTATCAAACTGAGCAAAAAGGAAGACATTGGCTATGAGATGGCCAAGGCGGTTATGAACGAAATCATGAGCGGGGAGGCCACGGATGTGCAGAAGAGCGCTTATCTCACAGCCCTGTCCATGAAGGGGGAGACTATCGAGGAGATCACCGGCTCGGCGGAGGAGATGCGCCGCCACGCCACCAGACTGCTCCACGAGCAGGATGTGCTGGAGATCGTGGGCACCGGCGGGGACGGTTCCAATTCCTTCAATATCTCCACTACGGCGTCCCTGGTGATTTCCGCTGCGGGCGTGCCTGTGGCAAAACACGGCAACCGGGCGGCCAGCTCCAAGTCCGGAGCTGCGGATTGTCTGGAGGCGTTGGGTGTCAACATCAGTCTGGAGCCGGAGCAGAGCCTGAAACTGTTGAATGAGATCAATATCTGTTTTCTGTTTGCGCAGAAATATCACAGCGCCATGAAGTATGTGGGACCTATCCGCAAGGAACTGGGAATCCGCACGGTGTTCAATATTCTGGGGCCCCTGACCAATCCCGCAGGCGCCAATATGGAGGTGCTGGGAGTTTATGACGAGTCCCTGGTGGAGGTACTGGCGGAGGTTCTGCGGAATCTGGGCGTCACCAGGGGTATGGTGGTATATGGGCAGGATAAGCTGGATGAAATCTCCGTCTGCGCCCCTACTACGGTATGTGAGATTCGGGACGGACAACTCAAAAAGTATGTGATTACCCCGGAGGAGTTGGGGCTGAAAACTCACGACAGAGGACAGCTGCTGGGCGGCACGGCTCAGGAGAACGCGGCCATAACCAGAGCGATCCTCAGCGGACAGGAGCAGGGAGCCAAGCGGGATGCGGTGATTATCAATGCGGCGGCGGGGCTGTATGTGGCAGACAAGGCGGAGGATTTGCGCGATGGTGTGCAGCTGGCCCAGGAGCTGATCGATGGCGGCAGAGCCTTGCAGCAGCTTGAGAAATTCATCACGTATTCTCAGAAACTGGGAGGAGAGAGATGATTCTGCAGGAAATTGCACAGAAAACCGTAGAAAGAATCAAGCGGGAAAAGGAACTTATCCCCCTGTCTGAGCTGCGCGCAAGAGTTAGGGAATGCGATGTGGACACAGGTTTTCCCTTTGAAAAAGCCCTGGCAAAGCCGGGAATCAGTTTTATCTGTGAGGCCAAAAAGGCATCCCCGTCCAAGGGCGTTATCGCAGAGGATTTTCCCTATGTGGAGATTGCAAAGGAGTATGAAAGGGCGGGGGCGGACGCCATGTCGGTGCTGACGGAGCCTTATTACTTTCAGGGGCAGGATGAGTTTTTAAAACAGATCCGGCAGGAGGTGTCCATTCCTCTGCTGCGCAAGGATTTCACTGTGGATGAATATATGATTTATCAGGCGAAACTGATGGGAGCGGATGCGGTGCTGCTGATATGTGCCATACTCAGCCCCATGCAGCTTGGCGAATATCATGAAATTGCTCGTGAGCTGGGTCTTTCAGCGCTGGTGGAGGCCCATGACGAGCAGGAGGTTGAGATGGCGCTTAAGGCCGGAGCCAGGATCATCGGTGTGAATAACCGCAACTTGAAAGATTTTACGGTGGATATCAATAATTCCGTAAAACTGCGAAAACTGGTGCCCCCGGAGATACTCTTTGTGTCGGAGAGCGGCATGAAGACCAGGGAGGACATTCGCAGACTGGAGGAAAACGGCACGAATGCGGTGCTGATCGGGGAAACCTTCATGCGCAGTGAGGATAAGGCCGGGATGCTGCGGCAGCTTAGATATTCTTAACGCAGAGCTTTGTGGAACAGGAAGAGAAATATAAATCAGGAGTAAGCGGAATATGAAGATCAAAATATGTGGTTTGACCAGGCCGGAGGATATCGCCTGTGTGAACCGGCTGCTGCCGGATTATATCGGCTTTGTGTTCTGGCCCCGGAGCAGGCGGCTTGTGACCAGAGCGCAGGCGGCGCAGCTAAAGGCCATGCTTTCCCCCGAGATCCGAGCTGTGGGCGTGTTTGTGAATGCGCCGATGGAGGAGGTGGCCGGACTGCTGGCAGAGGGGATTATTGATATGGCCCAGCTCCACGGGGAGGAATCGGAGGAGGATATTCGTTATCTTCAGACGGCGACCGGTAAGCTGGTCATCAAGGCGGTGAAGGTGCATGGCCGCCAGGATGTGGAGGCGTGGCTTGGCAGCACAGCGGATTTTCTGCTGTTTGACAGCGGCATGGGCAGCGGTCAGACCTTTGACTGGAGTCTGCTGGAGGGCGTCTCCCGGCCCTACTTTCTGGCAGGAGGCCTGGGGCCGGAGAATCTGGAGCAGGTGCTTAATCATGGCGGCCTCTATGGAGTTGATTTGAGTTCGTCCGTGGAGACGGACGGACGCAAGGACCCGGAGAAGATGCGCAGGGTGATGGAACTGGTGAGGGGATATGCGGAATGGAGGTTCTAAAGAACCTAGAGTTCAAAGAACCTCGAAAACAGCATATCCCCGGATGGCGCACTGATGGATGTCAGGACGCCAAAAAGCGGCCGGACATTCATCACCGGCCTGTGTGGCAGTAGGGGATATGCGGAACTTTAATAGGAGGAAAATAATTATGAGTAAAGGACGTTATGGCATTCACGGCGGTCAGTATGTTCCCGAGACATTGATGAACGAACTGATCCGTCTGGAGGAGTGTTACGAGCAGTATAAGAAGGACCCGGAGTTCCAACAGGAGTTGCAGACGCTGTTGAACGAATACGCGGGCAGACCTTCTCTGCTGTACTATGCGGAAAAAATGACGAAGGATCTGGGCGGAGCCAAAATCTATCTCAAGCGAGAGGACTTGAACCACACCGGCTCCCACAAGATCAACAATGTGCTGGGCCAGGCGCTGCTGGCAAAAAAGATGGGCAAGACCCGCATTATCGCTGAGACCGGAGCTGGTCAGCACGGCGTTGCCACAGCCACGGCGGCGGCTCTGCTGGGCATGGAATGTGAGATTTACATGGGGGAGGAGGACACCATCCGCCAGGCGCTGAACGTGTACCGCATGGAGCTTTTGGGGGCGAAGGTCCATCCCGTCACCACCGGCACCCGGACGCTTAAGGATGCGGTCAACGCCTGTATGC
>CAYLIM010000140.1:0-3455 GCA_964383805.1 uncultured Acetatifactor sp. | reverse complement strand
ATTAGGTTTATACTACTTTCATGAAGCGCTTCATAAGTAACTGTAAACAGATTTTTGCATGAGGTACAGGCATGAAAATAGGTGAATTTGCAAGAATAACGGGAATGCCCATATCGGTGCTCAGACACTACGATAAAGAGGGGCTATTATGCCCGGACTATGTTGACAATTTTTCCGGTTATCGTTATTATTCGGCTGACCAGATAGAGCAGGTGCATAAAATCGAGCTTTTAAAGAGCGGTGGTCTTTCTCTGAAAGAAATCAGAGATATTCTGAAAAAAGCCGACGATAATGAGTTCATAAGAGGCATTCTGGAATATCGGGAGTCGGAATATCGAAACATGCTTGCTGCCATTGCGGAGGTGAAGCGTATGATGTTTGAGAAAGAGGAGAAAAATACGAAGGGTGAACAGGAAAAACTGTCGGTAGTAGAAAAAAATGAATTGGGTGAAATGATTATAAAAGGAATATCCCTGCCCTTACCGTTGAATCCCAAAGCCTGGCAGGCTGCATGGCGCAGTTTGGACGAGGAAATACAAAGAAGAAATTTTCAGCGTATTTCCGGGTTCATGACCTATGGCAGTAAGGACAAAAATGAGATTCAGGTGGTTGCCGAGGTGGTAGAACTTAGCGACGAAATGGGGGAACTGCATGAAGATATAAACCTTGTTTTTGAGGATGATGAGCAGGTCATCGGCAAATGGAAGGTTGTGGGCGAATATGCCGTAAAGGAAGATTTTTATTCCGAGCAAGGAGAGCGGAGAGAATCTGATATGGGAAATAAGGACAGGGAAATCTATTTCCTGCCGGGCGGAGAAGATTACTGGATTTACAGCTGGACAAAAGGATATTTGAAATTGGACGGCGGCGACCAGTCCTGTTTGTGCAGATATCAGATTGAGGATGATCAGGGCATCCGTTATATGTTTGTGGAGAATAAATCCTATGAATATCTTCGCGGCGGAATGCCCACCGTATTGGTGCTGGAGCAGCTTGACAATAAAAGGTATACCAGACGTGAGATTGCCAGAGAAGATGACACGGATATGTCTTTTGTGAACGACGAGCGAGTTCTGGGAGATTGGAAGGCCATTGACTTTATCCGCAATAAAGAAGAGTTCGCTCCGGATGTAAATCATCTCCCTCAGGAAAGACTATTTTTTAAGCATATGCATTTTGGAGAAGAGGGATTTTTAACCAGTGTTTATATGGATGAAACCACATCGGGTAAAGAGCTTCAGAGCTGGACGAAGGGTTATGTGCTTAAACATTATAACCATACGGCCTGTGCATATGAAATCGTGACAGTTGATGACACGGACTATATGATTATAGAGTGGAAGAGCGGGGATTACCGCTGGGGCGGTTATGATACGGATTATTATGTTTTTATAAGAGATTAAGCCAAACATTTGTATTTTTTGGGGTGATATGCTACAATATCTGCGTCGGATACGGAGGTGTCTGGCGCAGTTTTTATGATAAACAGTTACGGAACTCTAAATGGAGATTTGAAATATGAAACAAAAAGTGGTTGTGGGCATGTCCGGAGGCGTGGATTCCTCGGTGGCTGCCTATCTGCTGCAGGAGCAGGGATATGAGGTGATCGGCGTCACTATGCAGGTCTGGCAGGATGAAGAGTATCAGCTGCAGGCCCAACAGGGCGGGTGCTGCGGTCTGTCGGCGGTGGAGGACGCCAGGAGAGTGGCTCAGGTGCTGGGCATTCCCTATTATGTAATGAATTTTAAGCGGGAGTTCAAGGAGAACGTCATGGATTACTTCGTGGAAGAGTATCTCAGGGGGCGGACTCCCAATCCCTGCATCGCCTGTAACCGCTATGTGAAATGGGAATCTCTGCTGCGGCGCAGTCTGGAGCTGGGGGCGGACTATATTGCCACGGGCCATTACGCCCGGGTGGACAGATTAAATAACGGACGTTATGCAATAAAAAATTCCGTGACGGCCCAAAAGGATCAGACCTACGCCTTGTACAATCTGACGCAGGAGCAGCTGGCTCATACATTGATGCCGGTGGGGGAATATACTAAGGAGGAGATCCGGCAGATCGCACTGCGGCAGGGGCTGCCGGTGGCCCACAAGCCGGACAGCCAGGAGATTTGCTTTATCCCAGACCATGATTATGCGGCTTTCATCGACCGGGAGGCCGCGGACAGGGTGCCGCCCCCCGGAAATTTTGTCACCGAAGACGGACGAGTGCTGGGGCGTCATAAGGGTATTACCCACTATACTGTCGGGCAGCGCAGGGGACTGGAGCTTGCCATGGGACGCCGAGTGTTTGTGACCCGGATCAGGCCACAGACCAACGAGGTGGTCGTAGGGGACAACGAGGATACTTTTACCCGACAGGTGCTTTGCAATCAGGTAAATTATATGGCAGTAGAGAATCTGACAGAGCCTAAGAGAATTATGGCAAAGATTCGCTATAACCACGGCGGCGCTCCCTGTGTGATTGAAAAGCAGCCAGACGGAAAAGTGCTGTGCAGCTTTGAACAGCCGGTGCGGGCTTCCACACCCGGTCAGGCGGTGGTTTTTTATGAGGGTGAGTATGTGCTGGGAGGCGGGACAATCCTGGAGTGATTTTGGGATGCATAAGTTCCGACAGACGTTGGAAACTGAACATGCCCCGGCGCATACTATGAAAGAGACAGCAGTTTGCCCGAGATGGTTTGCCGCCGGGAAGAAACATACCGGGGCGGCCATGGGCAAAGGCTGCATGGAGGATTAAAATGGATATGCAGTTTGACGGAAATCGAAGAAGAGAAAAGAGCTATCGAGGCATACAAGGAACTATTGTGAGCATGGAGCCTACGAGAATCGGCAACCGCCGGGCGGACGGCTGCATGATATTTGTGGGGCTGGAGGATCGGGACGGGAACCTGGTGAATTTTCTGGTATCTCCCACCACCTTCGCCCTGGATTTTGTGATGCTGCGGGAGGGGATGGAGGTAACCATGTATTACCGCACGGATGAGCCGGTGCCTCTGATCTACCCGCCCCAGTACAGAGCGGCGGTGGTAGTGCCTCAGATGATGGGACAGATGGTGGATGTGGATTACTACAACAAATCCCTTGTAAACCAGGACATGACGCTGCAGTTGAATCTAAACGGCAGCGTGGAGATCACCACCACCAATAACCAGCGGTTCATGGGAAGTCCCGCGAACAATGATCTGGTGGTGGTGTACAGCAGCTCGACCAGGAGTATACCGGCCCAGACCACCCCGGCGAAAATTGTGGTGTTGTGCCCATATAATTAACTATCAAAGCGTATAAACTCCGGCTGGCGTTTTTCAAAGACAGTGTAATACCGGAAACCGCATTCCTGCAGGACCTCCTCGGCTCTGTGGAAATCGGCGGCAATCTTGGCGGGATCATGGGCATCGGAGCCGATGGTGATGATCTCGCCCCCTTTTTGCTTATAGCGGCGGACAACC
>CAYLIM010000139.1:0-3665 GCA_964383805.1 uncultured Acetatifactor sp. | reverse complement strand
CCGCGCCGGGATATCATGAGGTGGTCATGGACATCATTCTGGAGGAGGCCGCCGGGTATTTTGCTGGGGATAAGGAGGCAGAGGAGGCGGCGGCCCGGATTCAGAATCGGGTGCAGCTGTATTTGAACGAGCAGAAATAATTTATAAAAGGTTTTGCAGAGTTTAGCCGGATGCGCTATAATGAGGGTACAAGGTTGACAATCAGTAAAGAAAAGCCTTGAAGTGGGAGTGATATCCCATTCCAGGGCTGTTTCTTTTTGGAGAACATAAGAACTCTAATGGAGGCAAAGATGGTATTAGGAGCATTGGAAGCGGGCGGCACCAAGATGGTGTGCGCCATCGGCAACGAGCAGGGTCAGATATTGGAGCGGATATCCATTCCCACGGTGAGTCCGGAGGAAACTATGCCGGAGATGATCACTTTTTTTAAGGAGTACAATATAGAGGCGCTGGGAGTCGGCTGCTTTGGCCCCATCAATCCGGTGAGGGGCACGTCCACCTACGGCTATATCACCTCCACTCCCAAGCTGGCCTGGCAGAATTACAATATCGTGGGCGCATTTGAGGAGGCGCTGGGCTGTCCGGTAGGTTTTGACACGGATGTGAATGCCGCCATGCTGGGGGAGGTCACTTTCGGTCTGGCCAGGGGGCTGGACAACTGCATCTATGTGACTATTGGAACCGGCGTGGGCGTGGGGGTCTATGCCAACGGGGCGCTGCTCCACGGGATGATGCACCCGGAGGCAGGGCATATCCTGCTGCAGCGGCATCCGTCGGATACCTATGCGGGGAAATGTCCCTTCCACGGGAACTGTCTGGAGGGCTTGGCGTCGGGACCAGCCATTGAGGAGCGCTGGGGCGCTAAGGGGACAGAACTGGCGAACCGACAGGAGGTATGGGACCTGGAGGCATACTATATCGCCCAGGCCTGCGTCAACTATACGCTGGTCTATGCGCCCAAAAGGATTATCCTGGGAGGCGGGGTCATGCATCAGGAACAGCTTTTTTCCATGATACGTCAGCAGTATCAGGAACTGATGGCGGACTATATGATCACGCCTGAGCTGGAAAATCTGAACCGGTACATTGTGCCCAGCAGCTTAAATGACAACCAGGGCGTCATGGGATGTCTGGAGCTGGCTATGGAGGCTCTGGGAGAACAGCTTCTGGCAGAGGGCCTGAAGTCCGGGAAATTGTTTGACCTGTAACCAAATAAAAATTTTACTGTCTATTTGTGTGAGAGGAACCTGAGAGAATGATGGAGGACAGCAGAATTATTGATCTATATTTCGAGCGCTCTGAGGAGGCTATCACCCGGACGGCCGAGAAATACGGCCGTCTGTGCCGCAGCATTGCCATGCGTATCGTGGGCAACTATGAGGACGCGCAGGAGTGTGAGAACGACACCTATGTGGCCGCATGGAATGCCATACCTCCCACCAGACCCAATATTTTCTCTGCGTTCCTGAGCCGGATCAGCCGTAATATCGCTCTGAACCGCTATGAGTACAACAAGGCGGGCAAGCGCAACAGCCAGTTTGATCTGGTGCTGGAGGAACTGGAGGAATGTCTGGCCTCGTCCTATTCGGTGGAGGATACTTATATCGCCGGGGAAGTGGCAGGAATGATTAACGCCTTTTTGGAAAAAATGAAAGCAGAGACAAGAATTATATTTGTGCGCCGGTACTATTATGCGGATTCTGTCAAGGAGATCGCAAAGCGGCTGGCAGTCAGCGAGAGCAAGGTAAAGACCACTCTTTTCAGGGTGAGGCAGGAACTTCGGGACTATCTGGAGGCTCAGGGTGTACAGGTGTAGACGGGAAGGACAGTAAAGGCATGAAGAAAATCAGCAGGGAAGATCTGTTCCGGGAAATCGGAGAGATTGATGAGGTTTATATCGAGGAGGCGGAGCGGGTGAAAAGGCGCCGCAGGACTGCCCCATGGATGCGTGCAATGGCCGCAGCCGCCAGTCTGCTGGTGTGCGTGGGGGCGGGGTATGGAGTGCTGCAGTTGACAGGCAGTTCCAATGATACGGCGAACATGTCCAGCGCCGGAGGTATGGAGAACGCAGCAGAACAGCACTCCATGGCAGAGGACAGCGAAGTGACAATGGATGTCCAGACTCCCATGGAGGCGCCGAATGACGCTGCCCCGGAGGAGAAGAATATACAGGACTCCGGTCTGCCGGAGACGTTTTCTGAGGAGGGAGCAAACTGGGACAGGAACTATACAGAAACGGAAAGTGAAGGACAGTCCCAGGAGTCTGATGGAATAGCTGTACTTGCGGAAAAAGAGGATACAATAGAGGATACGAATGCGGCATTAGGGAAACAGGAGCTGGCAGTGGCGGAACCCTGTAATCAGATGTCCGACTCGAAGCAGTTGACATGGGAGGCCGCGCAGGAAGACGCTGTTTATGGCAAATATGTGAGCGTTCAAGTGCCGGAGGGATATGTGTATGAGAGCGGCACATGCTCCCAGTCGGCGCTGTGCGTGGTCTGGTGCAGAGGGATGGAAGAGATAGATATTCGCTGCCGTCAGGCGGATGAGTCCGTCAGTGATTGGCTGGTGGATGTGGAGGAACCTCAGGAGTATGATCTGGGATTGTATACGATTCCCTGGGCGGATAGTGTTCCCCAGACGTTGATGCAGAAAGTGTCCAATGCAACCTTCCACCGGGATCAGATCACGCCGGAGATCGTGGCGGCCAGGTCGTACCAGGTGGAGGACCAGGGAGACGTGAGCGGCTGGCGCACTAATATCCGCATTCTCTACGGCGACAATGTGCTGGTGGAAATTACCAGTAAAGGCCCCTCACCGGAGGAAATTTACACACTGATAAATTTGGAAAATTAGGGGCCCGGAGAGGAATATTCTGAATTTTCCCAAATGCGCAATTTCCTATTTACGAAGTCTCTCATTTTCGCTATAATAGAAAAAATGAGTTGAGACGGAGGAGAAAAATGAGAGCTGCGTACATGGGTGAACAGGTAAATATTCCGGATGAAATGTGCAGGGCTTTCTATTCTCTTTTTTCCGTGACGGTTTCGGCTCCATATATTGTCATGATAAGCCAGTAGTTTTGTTACTGGCTTTTCTTATGGGTTAATTTTACCGCAGCGGAACGGATGTTCTAAAGGGACTCAAAAAACAGTATCTTCCCGGATGATGCCCAGAGAATCTCAGGACGCCTTGGTGGCCTGAGATTGCTCTGCCGGTTGTGGCATCAGTAGGGGAGATACGGTACTCAATTAGGAGGATGAATATGAGTAAGAGAACGGACATTAAGAAGGTATTGATTATCGGTTCAGGCCCTATTATTATCGGACAGGCCTGTGAGTTTGACTATTCCGGCACCCAGGCATGCAAGGCCCTGCGGCAGCTGGGCTACCAGATCGTGCTGGTCAACTCCAACCCTGCCACGATCATGACGGACCCGGGCATTGCGGATGTGACTTATATCGAACCTCTGAATGTAAAGCGCTTAGAGCAGATCATTGACAAGGAGCGTCCGGACGCCATCCTGCCCAACTTAGGCGGCCAGTCCGGCCTAAACCTCTGCTCTGAGCTGGCCAGCACAGGAGTGCTGGACAAGTACAATGTGAAAGTCATCGGTGTGCAGGTGGACGCCATTGAGAGAGGCGAGGACCGCATCGAGTTTAAGA
>CAYLIM010000138.1:0-4187 GCA_964383805.1 uncultured Acetatifactor sp. | reverse complement strand
GCGTCCGTAAATTCTCTGGGCATTGTTCGGACAGCTGCTGTTTTTTAGTTCCGCATCTGTTTAGACAAATGCTTTCGTGAAAATGTATCCATCTGCATTATATTATAAGATACTTAGCAGTTAATGTCAACAAGAATAATGTCCGGTCCGATCTGCCGGATATCCTTGTAGGGAATCACCACCTCAAAATCCTGTTTAAAAATACACAGCAGTTTGCTGCCGTCCGTGACCATAATCTTGCAGATACATCCGCTGCACTCATCAAACTCAAAATCCGTCACCTTGCCCAGCCTGCGGCAATCCCGGATATTGATTACCTCCTTGGCCCTGAAATCCGAAAACAGCATGTTTTCCCTCTCCCGCCCACAAGTTCTTTTCCTATTATATGCAACCTTAAAGCTTTTGGTTCTGCTTTCACTTTTCCTCATTTGGGGGAATATATACAGCCGCCTTTGTAAATACTACCAGTGTACCGACATTGGCCTTTACGCAGGATAAAGCAGTCCGCTGCGAATACATTTTCTACAGAAAGGCATGGTGTGAATATGGCACAAGGAAAAGTGGAAATCTGCGGTGTGAACACGGCAAAACTCCCCCTGCTGGGAGCTGCGGAAAAGGAGGCGCTCTTCGCCCGGATCGAGGACGGCGACCAGGAGGCCCGGGAGAAATATATCGAGGGAAATCTGCGCCTGGTACTCAGCGTCATAAAGCGCTTTTCCTCCAGCAATGAGAATGTGGACGATCTGTTCCAAATCGGCTGTATCGGCCTGATCAAGGCCATTGACAATTTCGATTCCAGTCTGAATGTAAAATTTTCCACCTATGCCGTACCCATGATTATCGGTGAAATACGCCGGTATCTGCGGGACAACAATAGCATACGGGTCTCCCGCTCCCTGAAGGACACGGCCTACAAAGCCATCTACGCCCGGGACACCCTGACCCGACAGAACCTAAAAGAGCCTACCATCGAGGAGATTGCCGCCGAGGTGGGCATCTCCAAGGAGGACATCGTCTACGCCATGGACGCTATCCAGAACCCTATGAGTCTATACGAACCTATCTACACCGACGGCGGGGATACCCTGTATGTAATGGACCAGATCAGCGACAAAAAAAATAAGGAAGAGAACTGGGTGGAACATCTCTCCCTCAGCGAGGCCATGAAACGCCTGGGGCCCCGGGAGTACGAGATTATCTCTCTGCGCTTTTTCTCCGGCAAGACCCAGATGGAGGTGGCGGAGATGATCGGCATCTCCCAGGCTCAGGTCTCCCGTCTGGAAAAAAATGCTTTAAAGACTATGCGCACCTACCTGTCGGCGTAAATACCCAGTGCTCCGTTCTCAAGTTTACTGAACGCTCAAAAAGCAATAATGCCTTTCATGCTCCAGCAAAAAAAGCAGACCATCGGCATCCTGTCAAAGGAACCGGCGGCCTGCTTATAATTAATCCCAACGCCCTGTCTCTAACGTTTTAAGTATACTTTTTTTACATTTGGGGCACTGTAGCTTTTGCCTCTCTTTTTTGGGCTTTACCTTTTTCCCACAGTCCGGACATACGCCGATATAAGTCGTACCACTCTCATGCAGTCTCAGCATCGGAACGCTCACAACGCCGATGCAGTTTGCACATACCGCCGGCTGAAACGCGAAATCAAACATTGGACATTCACTGCGCTCTGCATAGTCCATCAGAATACTCTCTATAGCCTCCGGGAATAAAGGCGCCACGTTTTCCAGAGATCCATGCTGTATTCCACACCCGGTATGACAGTCCCATGCCGCACTGCAGGACTCGCAAAATACCTTGACAATCGCTCCCATCTCACTTCGATCCCTTCATATAATCCCCTGCATATCTGTAGTTGGCTTTGCCAACTACCACTGTATCTGCGATATTGCCCAAATAGAAAACCTATCCCCATGCTGCCGCCAGGCCCATCGTCAGCTGTTCAAAAGAGTCAGAACAGAGTCGGAGGAATGGTTGGCCTGAGAAAGCATTGCCTGTCCCGCCTGCAGCAAAATCTGGTAATTGGAATACCCCACCATCTCCGTCGCCATATCCGTATCTCTGATAGCTGACTCCGCCGCCGTGGTATTCTCTACTACATTGTTCAAATTGTTGATGGTGTGCTCCAGCCTGTTCTGAATCGCGCCGTAATGAGTTCTGACCGCGCTGACATAAGTGATTGCCGTCTCCACCTCGCCGATCATATCCTTGGCCGCATCGGCCGTCTTCACATTGGAACTCTGCAGGCCAAGCGCCGCCGTATTCATTCGATACAGATTGAACTTGATTTCCTGTCCCGCCTCTGTTCCGACCTGGAGGATAATTTCGCTTTGACCGCCGCCATCTCCGCCCCCGGATGCGCCGCCCTCGGGCCTGCTGCTTACCGTGGTGCTGCCGATCTGAAATGACTGAACGGGAGCCGTATTACCCAGAATATTCGTTCCGCCGGCGGACAGACCTCCCGCCGCAATGACAGAGCCCGCGCCATTGCCGCCGGAATTCGTATTGTAGGAGAGCTGCCTGACAAAAGCCACCAAGTCGGTATCTCCATTGGAAAATAAGGCTTTCAGCTGTGCTTCCGTCTTCCCGGTATTATCCTTAATGGCGTCCGCAAAGCTCTTCCCGCCCAGCAGATCGCTGAATATCCTGTCCATTCCCGCCGCGATATTGGCAGCTGTCACCGCACCGCCGCCGTTTGCGAGATATCCGGCGTACGCTGCCGCCAGATAACCGTGTCCGTAAGGTCTGCCATCCACGGTCCAATTTTTCAGGTCAGCCGCAATCTGGCCGTCCTGGGATGTATCGGTCGCGCTTGTCAGACTGCTCGTATCACTTTTCAGCCAATTGTTCCAGTTGGTGGGAAAACCACCGCCGGCAAGCTGTGCCGTTCCCTCCACAAACCAGTCGGGATATTTCGCATTGTTGTTTCTCCCTGTCATTCCGTCAGTCAGGTTCCACTGCATGACAGAATGCATCAGTTCATGGGCGAGGGTAGATTCCAGAACCGTCGCGTTGGCGCCGGTCCCCAGCGCATCCGCATCTGTAAAATCCGCTGTGTCAACCGTCAGGGACAGCTTTGCGGGTTTCCCCGTCTTATAGAATGAGACGGAGGCATATGCCAATCGATTTCCCGGGCCATCGTCGTACTTAATCTCCAACTCCATCTTGATCACATCGGAACCGGTGGCTGCCTGTAGGGAAGGAAATGCGTCAAAAATCTGTTTCACGGCATTCGGCAGCAGCTCATTGGCTATTTTATCCGCCAGGACACTCTCAGCGGAGGCTCTGCTCGCACCCGCCAGCGCCGTGATGCCATCGTTATCGCTTCCCACTCTGAATGTACCGGCGGCTATATCATAATCCAATGTATATCGATAAGTCCCTTCCATCCTTGACGCGGACGCCGGGGACAATCCATTGTCGGGAAACAGCTTGATCTTATTGAACTCCGTTCTCTGTGCCATGGCGTCGATCTCTGTCTTCAGCTGCTGAACCTCAGCATCCACCATACTGCGGTCCTCTTCCGTCAGAGTTCCCGTCGCTGCCTTGACCGCCAGCTCATTGGCCCGCTGCAGCATATCATGCAGCTCATTCAGAGCGCCTTCCGCAGACTGTACCATGGAAATACCATCCTGCGCATTTGTTGATGCCTGCGTCAGCCCGCGAATCTGCCTGCGCATCTTCTCCGATATGGCCAGTCCCGCCGCATCATCCGCGCTTCGGTTTATCCGATAACCGGAAGACAGCTTTTCTGCCGCCCGTCCCGTCTTTTTCCCCGTGATACCAAGCTGTCTGTTCGCATTTAACGCGAGTATATTATTCTGTACAGAAAACATTGCTGCCGTCCTCCCTGACATGCTATTTCCAGTTCCAAAACCGCCATCCTTGCGGTTATATCTGCCGATCGGCCATTATATATTATATCGGACTATCGGCACGATTAATTTAGAATAAATGTTTTTCCTATTTGCTTTCATTCAAAAACAACTGAACCTTGTTCTGAATAACCCTGACAGTGTTATCTAGGTCCTGAATGTTTTGGAAGTAAGCGCCTGCCTCCTCCCGGATAATATTCTCGATCGCCTCCGTGTTTCGCCTTTCCGCCCTGCAGCTGTCCATAAATGCGATATAATCCTCAATATAGCTGCTGCCATCCCTCTTCAGCGGCACCACTTCCC
>CAYLIM010000137.1:0-4289 GCA_964383805.1 uncultured Acetatifactor sp. | reverse complement strand
GCTCAGCTTGCGGCTGTGCATGACCTCCTTGACAATGCGGATTTGCTGCGCAAACTGCTTGTTGGAGTTGGAATGGTTGGAATCAATGATGCAGGCGGGATTCTTCAGCTCCATTTTTTCATACATTTCCAACAGACGGTTTAGATCTTCATAGTGGTAGTTGGGAGTGTTGTTGCCGTGCTTGCTGGTAGCGCCCCGCAATACCGTGTGGGCCAGTTCATTGCCGCTTGTCTTCACAGCCCAGCCCCGATAGATAAAGGAGTGGGGGTGCTGAGCCGCAAATACGGAATTCAGCATCACAGAAAAATCGCCGCTGGTGGGGTTTTTCATCCCGGCGGGGACATCAAAGCCGCTGACAGTCAGGCGATGCTGTTGATCCTCCACGGAGCGGGCGCCGATGGCCACATAGGAGAGGATGTCGGACACATATCCCCAGTTCTCGGGATACAGCATCTCGTCCGCCGCAGTCAGCCCCGTTTCCTCCACAGCCCGGATATGCATTTTTCTCATGGCGATAAGTCCCGCCAGAAAATCCTCCTGCTTTTTCGGATCGGGCTGGTGTATGATTCCCTTGTAGCCCTCCCCGGTGGTGCGGGGCTTGTTGGTGTATATCCGGGGAATCAGAATCAGCTTGTCGGACACCTTGTCATTTAACCCGGCCAGACGTTCCACATAGTCGCACACGGAATCTTCATTGTCCGCGGAACAGGGACCGATGATCACTAGCAGCTTGCTGCTTTTGCCTGTGAGTACGTCACGGATTTCAAGATCGCGCTCTGCCTTGCGCTGTGCCAGCGCCTGGGGCAGGGGATATTGTTCCCGAATTTCATCGGGAGTAGGTAATTTTTCAATAAAAGTAAAGCTCATTGTATTTTCATACCTTTCTGTGTATTTCTTGCCGATTTGTCTTAAGCAGTACCCATTATAGTATATCGCTAAAAATATGGCAAGCATTTTGTGCTATTTTCCTAGTGTGCCCGTTTTTCCCTGTGCCAGCCGCACCACCACAGGCAGCCCAGGTAAAGCCCGCACTGCAGGATCTGGCTGACCAATATCCCGTACAGATAGCCCTGAATGCCCATGCGGGGCACGGTCAGCAGGATAAACAGCAGCCGCACCAGCAGGGAAGTCACATTGATCAGGAACAGGCGGCCTGCCATCCCCAGGCCCTGCAGGATGCTGGACAGAGTGGTATCCAGATAGAGGAAGGGACAAATCAGGCTCAGAGTGCGGATGAAATGTCCCGCCAGCGGGCTGCGGTACAATCCCTCCCCCAGGAGCCGCCCGGTGAGCAGGAAAAAGCCCATACAGGAAAAGCCCAGGAGAAAGCAGTATTTTACCGTGCGCAGGATGGCCCGGCGGATGCCCTCATCATCACCACGGGCATAGCTTTCGGAGATCATGGGCAGCAGCATGACAGAGACGGAGCCGGTCAGGGCATTTGGGAAAAAAATCATGGGGAATGCCATGCCGGTCAACACGCCGTACACGCTGAGCGCGGTGGCGTTGTCATAGCCATAGCTGCGCAGTCCGGCAGGGATGGATACGGACTCCACGCTCTGCAGCAGGTTCAGCACGATTCGGTTGGCAGTCAGGGGAATGATCATTCCCAGCAGCTGTGCGTAGCTGGGAGCCGCTGTGGAATGCCTGTGGGCAGGGATATTGGCGCGGCGGGAGTGGTGATACCGCGCCGCCAGCAGGGCCGCCAGCATGGAACAGCCCTCGCCCACGGTCAGACCCAGCACTGCCACATTGATGGAGGGGGTATGGCCCTGGGCCAATATGGAGGCGGAGACCAGATAGACGCATGCCACGCGGCAGCACTGTTCAAACAGCTGAGTGCCTGCAGGGATACCGGCTTTCTTGATACCGTAAAAGTAGCCGTTGATACAGGCGTGGATGGCGCTCAGGGGAACGGAGGGGGCCAGCAGCCGGATCATGGAGGCGGTCCGAGGCTCCTGGAGCAGGTTGACTGCAATGAAGTCGCTGCCTGTAAAGAGCGCCATGGTACAGGCCAGGGACAGGGGGACTGTCAGCAGCAGACCCATCACCATGGGACGGCGGGAGGGGGAGACGGCGTTTTCGCGTCCCGCCTGCGCCGCCACAAATTTGGAGATGGCGGTCTGAAAGCCTGCGGCAGTCAGAGAGAAGGACAGGGCAAGCACAGGGGACAACAGCTGGTAGATTCCCATGCCCTCCTCCCCGAACAGCCGGGATAGATAGATGCGGTAAAAAAAACCGATGATCCGGGTGATTAGCCCGGTGATGGTCAGTATTGCAGTACCCATGACCAGGGGATGCCTGGTACGGGGCCGGAAACGGGTTTTTGCGGAGGATGCCATGGAACTTCCCTTATCAACTCTTTTTTCTTATTTATATTGCAAAATAATCCTTACTATGCATATTGCTGGCACCGCCAGCGATATTGCCAAAATCAGAATTTGAATGTGAAACATTCAAAATATTCCTTACTATGCATATGGTCAATACTCTCTGAAACTCGGGGAGTTGACAGAATAAATGCGGAGTGCTATATTAGAACTGTTAAATCTTAGTAAAACAGTAGGAATTAAACGGAGGAATCGCACATGATCTATCTGGATAATGCCGCCACCACCAGGACGGCGCCGGAGGTGGTGGAAGCCATGCTCCCTTTTTTCAGCGAAAATTATGGCAATGCAAGCAGCATATACAGTCTGGGGGCAACCAGCAAAAAGGCGCTGAACCAGGCCAGAAGGACGCTGGCGGACTATCTGGGGGCCAGACAGGAGGAAATCTATTTTACCGCAGGGGGTTCCGAGGCGGATAACTGGGCCTTGAAAGCGGCTGCGGAGGCCTACCGGGATAAGGGAAAACATATTATCACCACCCGGATTGAGCACCACGCAGTTCTGCATACCTGTGAATATCTGGAGAAACAGGGCTATGAGGTGACCTATGTGGGGGCGGACGAAAACGGGATTGTGAGGCTTGAGGAGCTGGAGGCGGCGATTCGGCCGGACACCATACTGATCTCGGTGATGTATGCCAACAATGAGGTGGGCACCCTGCAGCCCATCGGCGAGATCGGCCGGATTGCCCATGAGAGAGGGATTCTGTTCCACACGGATGCGGTGCAGGCTTTCGGTCAGCTGCCCATCTGTGTGGATGAGCTGCACATTGATATGCTCAGCGCCAGCGCCCACAAGGTGAACGGCCCCAAGGGGGTGGGCTGTTTGTACATCCGCTCCGGCTTAAAGCTGCGCAGCTTTATCCATGGCGGCGCCCAGGAGCGCTCACGCCGGGCGGGAACAGAGAATATCCCCGGCATTGTGGGCTTTGGAAAGGCCATAGAGCGGGCAGTGCGGATCATGCCTGAAAAAATTCAGAGGGAGACGGAGCTGAGGGACTATCTGATCGACCAGATATTTGAGAAAATCCCCTACTGTCGTCTGAACGGAGACCGCAGCAAGCGGCTGCCGGGCAATGTAAATTTCAGCTTTCAGTTTGTGGAGGGAGAGTCTCTGCTGATTATGCTGGACATGAAGGGAATCTGCGGCTCCAGCGGTTCGGCCTGCACCTCCGGGGCGCTGGACCCCTCCCATGTGCTGCTGGCCATGGGACTGTCCCACGAGCTTGCCCACGGCTCCCTGCGGCTGACTCTGTCGGAGGAGAACACAGAGGAGGAGATGGACACGGTGGTGGAGGCTATCGCGGAGATCGTGGGGAAACTGCGGGCCATGTCGCCATTGTATGAGGACTTTATGAAGGGCCAGAAAGGAGACGGACATGTACAGTGAAAAGGTGATGGATCATTTTCAAAACCCGCGGAATGTGGGAGAGATAGAAAACGCCAGCGGTGTGGGTACCGTGGGCAACGCCAAGTGCGGCGATATAATGCGGATATTTTTGGATATAGATGAGGAGGGCGTTATCCGGGATGTGAAATTTAAGACCTTCGGCTGCGGGGCGGCGGTTGCCACCAGTTCCATGGCCACAGAGCTGGTCAAGGGGAAAACCATTCAGGAGGCTCTGCAGGTCACCAACAAGGCGGTGATGGAGGCGTTGGACGGCCTGCCGCCGGTGAAGGTACACTGTTCACTGCTGGCGGAGGAGGCCATTCATGCGGCGCTGTGGGACTATGCGGAGAAAAATGGTATCACTATTGAGGGACTGGAAAAGCCCAAGTCCGACATCAGCGAGCATGAGGAGGAGCCAGAGTACTGAGGGCAGGGAATAAAGGACTTTTTCTGGGGTTGACTCTAAACCATACATTAGGTTTATACTACTTTCATGAAGCGCTTCATAAG
>CAYLIM010000136.1:0-4450 GCA_964383805.1 uncultured Acetatifactor sp. | reverse complement strand
GGAATGTTGTGTGGCACAAATAATGAAATTTCATGAGATGGGAATAAAGAATATTATTGGCAGTGATTTCGATGATTTGAGAACTGCTGATATACCCGATGTGTTTAAAGGGTATAACTATATCACTATTAAACTTGTTTGTAAGGATTTATCACAACTTCACAATCAAATGCAGAACAGAAAAGATGGACTTATTGATTATGAATTGCAAAGAAAATGTTCTGATAAAGTAAATAAACGGCCTCTATTGATAAATGAAGTAGAAATAGATGTAACAAACAAAACAGCGCAGCAGGTATTGGATGAGGCTATTAGAATTATTGATAATACTGAAACACTTACAGAATATATTTATCAAAAGCCCCAAAAAGATTTATTTTACTCGTGGGTGTTCAGAAACGAATTGCGATAATTTTTTTATGAACATTTTTCCGAAAAGGGAGAAATTCTACATAAAATATGACATATGTTGTCAGGATTTCCTTGCTATAATGAGAAAAACTTTTCAGAATATGCAGTACATTAATAGGAGAGAACAACATGGGAAGAGCAACGACAAAAGCAGAATTGATTCAATCGGCAGAGAAAAATTATGAGGAGATGAATGCGCTGATCTCCTCCCTGACGGAGAAGGAATTGGGCACGGTCTTTGATTTCACGAAGATGAAATCAAAGACCCAGGCCCACTGGGAGCGGGACAAGAATCTGAGGGACGTGTTGGTTCATCTCTACGAGTGGCACCGCCTGCTGCTGGACTGGATTGCAGCCAACCAAAGGGGGGAGAACAGGCCCATACTGCCCGCTCCCTACAACTGGAAGACCTATGGGGATATGAACCGGGAATTCTGGAAAAAGCACCAGAATACCACGTTGGAGGCGGCCAAAGAGATGTTGGAGCAGTCTCACAGAGAGGTAATGGCGCTGGCGGAGACCTTTACGGAGCGGGAACTGTTTGAAAAAGGTGTATTTCCGTGGGTTGGCGGCAGCACGCTGGGCTCTTATTTTGTATCCAACACGGCAAGTCATTACGACTGGGCTATCAAAAAGCTCAAGGCCCATAGAAAGAACTGTAAAGAATGAGGGAGTGAATGCCCATGCACTATGTGAAGGCGAAAGGCATATTGTCTGCGCAGAATGGAATGAATCTGTACAGGGGGTGTTCTCACGGCTGCATTTACTGTGACTCCCGGAGCAGATGCTACCATATGGAACATGATTTTGAGGATATTGAGGTCAAAGAAAATGCCATAGAACTGCTGGAGAACGCTCTGAAACATAAGAGGAAAAAATGTATGATCGGCACAGGGGCCATGACAGATCCCTATATTCCTCTGGAGCTGGAACTGGAAAATATGCGAAAAGCTCTGTCGCTCATAGCTCAGTATGGTTTTGGCGTGGCAGTGCAGACCAAGTCGGACCGCATTCTGCGGGACATGGACCTGCTGCAGGAGATCAACAGGCGGTCCAAATGCGTGGTGCAGATGACTCTGACCACCGCCGATGAGGAGCTTTGCAGAAAGCTGGAGCCAAATGTATGTACCACCGGGCGGCGCTTTGCGGTACTGAAAGAACTGCGGGACGCGGGAATCCCTACAGTGGTCTGGCTCTCCCCGATACTGCCATTTATCAATGACACGGAGGAAAATATTTCCGGTATTCTGGATATGTGCATAGAGGCTAAGGTCTACGGCGTGATCTGCTTTGGCATGGGACTCACGCTGCGGGAGGGGAACAGGGAATATTTCTACAGCCGGTTAGACCATCTCTTTCCCGGCATGAAGGAGAGATATATCCGGCGGTACGGGAACCAGTACGAAGTGCCAAGTCCCCGCAGCAGGGAGTTGATGGGATTGTTTCACCGGAAATGCGCCGGGGCCGGGATTGTGCATGACAACGGAAAGATTTTTGAGTATATGCATACCTTTGAGGATAAACAGGCAGGAGAGCAGATGAGTCTGTGGTGATAAAATGCATAAATTGTGTGACTTTGCACTTGGGCGAAGAAAATTACCAACCTTACAATTCAATACAGTGCAAAGTAACCAATTCTTGCTGACACTGTGTGAACATTCAAATTCACTTTTTACATACATAATTCTTAAACAGCATCAAACGACTATGAAACTACTCCGTATATGGTAATTTTTCCTACAAAATATCCGATATATAAATTGCAGAATAGTGTCAGGCATGCAACAAATCTTTATGTTTCAACTTATTTTATGATCGTAAATGGATTTACGATAAATAGCAATGGAGTGCAGGAGAATGGAAAGATTCTCCTCGGGCTTGCGTCGGCGCTGTTTCCGCAAGTCTGAAGTTTCAAGCAGCGCAGAATAGAGGAAGTATGAGCAAAGTAAGTGGTTATGGCGCTTATCAGCAGGCAAGTTATATGACCAGCGCCGTCCAGAAGAAGAAAGACGATGCCAAGACAGACAGAACCGGCAGCGCCCAGAGGAATGGGAATACCAAGAAAACCGGTACGAACCAGCTCAGTGACGCAGCTAAGGCAGTGTTGAAGGATCTGCAGAAGCAGTACGGCAGCATGGATTTCATTGTTGCCAAGTACGCAACGGAGGAAGAGGCATCGTCCTATCTGTCCAGGAGCACCAAGGAGTTCGGCGTGTTGCTTGATCCGGATGAACTGGAGGAGATGGCCAATGATCCCGAGGTGCGCAAGCAGTACACGGATCAGTTGGACGAGGCTGTGGAGCAGCTGAAGGATATGAAGGAAAAGATTCAGCTGGACGAGGGCGATGTGTTGCACTTGGGAGTGTCCATCGATCCCTATGGAGTGAAGAGTTTCTTTGCCGATATCGAGAAAGCGAACAGCAATCTTCACGCGAAACAGGCCACCAACATGGCAAAGACCCAGAAAGAGTTTGAGACACGTCTGGCTAAGAAGGCTGAGAAGAAGAAGGCCGAGCGGAAAGCGGCGGACAAGAAAACCGCCGAGACCAAGGCGGAACGCCGTGCCGAGGAGAAGAAAGAGGCCGAGCGTCTGGCAGCCGAAAAGCTGGCGTCTCAGGATGGAACGGCGGTTTCTACCGTGCAGCGCGTACATGTCACCGGATCTACGGCGGATGAACTGCTGAAGAACATTCAGAATGTGGACTGGTCCAAGGTGCCTGCGCAGGAGCAGGCTGTCCATGGCGGTAAATTTGACTATACCGTATAAGGGCGGTGCAGGGAAAACTATAAAATATCAGGGTATGATGCACAGAGAGGTATCATACCCTTTTTATTTCCGCGAGCAATGAGCCAAGTGCCATGCTTGCATGAGCATAAAGCCAGCAGGCTGACTTGGCGAATGCTGCAGAAAAAATATTTTTATTAACGAGACATACTGGTGTCGTGTTTGAGCGGTTATAATATGTTCAAAAACAAAGGAGCGTGAACATATGGACAATATTGTATTTGAGAGAGCCAGAGAGTTCGTATACCGCAACGCCAGACCGCTGGACCTGGCACGTTTCCAGTATCACTTTGAGAATGGCAGTCGGGAGGCAGTTTTAAATGTGCTGTCTTATTATCAGAACGAGGACGGGGGATGCGGTCATGCCGTGGAGGCGGATTGCTGGAATCCGAATTCCACACCGCTGCACACCAATACCGCGAGCGATATTCTCAGAGAGATGAATTATGAGGACGCCGGTCATCCCCTGGTTCAGGGTATGTTAAGGTACTATGGGAGCGGCAAGGATTTTGATGGCAGTCACTGGGCATTGACAGTCATGAGCAATAACGACTATCCCCATGCGCCCTGGTGGCACACGGAAAGCAGCAGTTCCTGCCATACAGATTACAACGGTACAGCCCAGATCGCGGGCTTTATTGTACGCTACGCAGAGCCGGGCAGTGATCTGTATAAATTGGGAATACGAGTTGTGAATGAGGCCGTGGAGGCTTTGTCGTCCTCAGAACTCACAGACATGCATACCTGCGCTTGCTATGTACACATGCTGGAATATATAGATAAGGCAGGAGCGGCGGGACAGATTCCCTATGATCTGTTAAAAGAGAGACTGCACCAAGCGGTCAAAAAGCTGATCGGCGAGGACAAATCCCAGTGGAGCGGATATAGCTGCAGACCTTCTCAGTTTATGAACTCCCGGGACAGTGAATTCTATCCGGAAAATAAGGAGATGGCCGAGGCTGAGTGCGAGCTCATCTTAAGTACGCAGCTGGAGGACGGCTCCTGGGATATTCCATGGGGGTGGAGCGACTTTCCCAACGAGTGGCCAATCAGCAAAAACTGGTGGAAGGGGCACAGCATTGTCTCGAACCTGCTGTATCTAAAAGGTTTTGGCGTGATTTAGTCGGTCGCCGCAACCAATCAAAATATAAAAGAACAAATCCCCCTGCTGTCCAGACGTAAAATGGGCAGCAGGGGGGCATGTCAGATCGCCTATGTCACTTTGCGATCTAAAGTCACAGCATCGACATTGTA
>CAYLIM010000135.1:0-4561 GCA_964383805.1 uncultured Acetatifactor sp. | reverse complement strand
CCGTGACGGCCCGCCATCTTATCACCCACGGAAATCTTTCTCTTCTGTGCAATATAGATACGGACAGCCATATTTACTCCGGGAGAAAGCTCGTCGCTGTTCTCTCTGGTAAACACCTTGGCGTCCACCACAATACCATACTCGCCGTGAGGCACTTTCAGGGACGTGTCTCTCACCTCTCTGGCCTTCTCGCCAAAGATCGCCCTCAGCAGTCTCTCCTCCGCCGTCAGCTCGGTCTCTCCCTTGGGAGTCACCTTACCCACCAGGATATCACCGGCACGCACCTCCGCACCTATGCGGATAATACCGCGGTCATCCAAATCCTTTAAAGCGTCATCACCCACGCCGGGCACATCCCGTGTGATCTCCTCAGGCCCTAACTTGGTGTCGCGGGCCTCAGCCTCATATTCCTCAATGTGTACAGAGGTATATACATCCTCCATCACCAGTCTCTCGCTGAGCAGAACGGCGTCCTCGTAATTGTAACCCTCCCAGGTCATAAAGCCGATCAACGGATTTTTGCCCAGAGCCAACTCACCTTCATTGGTGGAGGGGCCATCGGCAATCACCTGTCCCGCCTCCACATGATCCCCCTTGAAAACAATGGGTTTCTGATTGTAGCAGTTGGACTGATTGCTGCGGGAGAACTTGGACAGACGGAACTCTGCCTTTTCCCCGTCGTCATAGGTTATCTTGATCAGGTTGGAGGAGACATAGTCCACCTTACCTGCCTTGGGCGTCACCACGCAGACGCCGGAGTCCACCGCCGCCTTCTGCTCAATACCCGTGCCCACTACCGGAGCCTCGGTGAGCAGCAGAGGCACCGCCTGACGCTGCATGTTGGAACCCATCAGCGCACGGTTGGCGTCATCGTTCTCCAGGAAAGGAATCAGAGCCGTAGCCACGGAGAACACCATCCGGGGAGACACGTCCATGTAGTCAAACATAGCCTTGGGATACTCCTGAGTCTCCTCGCGGTAACGGCCGGACACGCTGTTACGGACAAAATGTCCCTCTGCGTCCAACTGCTCGTTAGCCTGAGCTACATGGTAATTATCCTCTTCATCGGCCGTCATATACACTACTTCCTCCGTCACGCGGGGGTTGGCCGGATCTGTCTTGTCAATCTTGCGGTAAGGCGCCTCCACAAAGCCATACTCGTTGATACGGGCATAGCTTGCCAGAGAGTTGATCAGTCCGATGTTAGGACCTTCAGGCGTCTCAATGGGGCACATTCTGCCATAGTGAGAATAGTGCACGTCACGCACCTCAAATCCTGCACGGTCTCTGGACAGACCGCCGGGGCCCAGAGCGGACAGACGTCTCTTGTGAGTCAACTCACCCAGTGGATTGTTCTGATCCATAAACTGGGACAGCTGAGAGGAGCCAAAGAACTCCTTCACCGCAGCAGTCACCGGCTTGATATTTATCAGTGACTGGGGAGAAATATCCTCCGCGTCATGAGTGGTCATACGCTCACGCACCACCCGCTCCATTCTGGAGAGACCGATACGGTACTGGTTCTGCAGCAGCTCGCCCACCGCACGGATACGTCTGTTGCCCAGGTGATCGATATCATCGTCGTTGCCCAGGCCATACTCCAGGTGCATGTTGTAGTTTATGGACGCAAAAATATCTTCTTTAGTGATATGTTTCGGGATCAGCTCATGCACATTCTTGCGAATCGCCTCTGCCAGTTTCTCCGGATCCTCGCCAAACTCCTCGATAATCTGTGCCAGCACGGGATAGAATACCCGCTCCGTTACGCCCAATTCCCTGGGATTGCAGTCCACAAAGCTGGTAATATCAACCATCATATTGGACAGAACCTTCACGTTGCGCTCCTCCGTCTGTATATAGACGCAGGGGATGGCGGCATTCTGAATTGCATCGGCAATCTCCGCAGTCACCTTGGTGCCGGCGGCGGCTACCACCTCTCCGGTGGAGGGATCAACGGCATCCGCAGCCAATATCTGGTGCCGGATACGGTTGCGCAGCGCCAGCTTCTTATTGAATTTATATCTTCCGACTTTAGCCAGATCATATCTGCGGGGATCAAAAAACATGGCGTTAATCAGGCTCTCGGCGCTCTCCACGCTCAGGGGCTCACCGGGACGGATTTTTTTGTATAACTCCAACAGACCCTCCTGATAGTTCTCAGCAGTGTCCTTGGCAAAACTGGCCTCGATCTTCGGCTCATCGCCAAATACTTCCCTGATCTCCTCGTTGGTACCGATCCCCAGCGCTCTGATCAGCACAGTGATAGGCACCTTTCTGGTGCGGTCCACACGCACATAAAACACGTCATTGGAGTCCGTCTCATACTCCAGCCACGCGCCGCGGTTGGGGATAACAGTGCAGGAAAACAGCCTCTTTCCGATCTTATCATGACCTATTCCGTAGTATATACCGGGGGAACGAACCAACTGGCTTACAATGACACGCTCCGCGCCATTGATAATAAATGTGCCCGTGGCAGTCATCAACGGCAGATCGCCCATGAAAATCTCATGCTCGCTGATCTCCTCTTTCTCCTTATTATAAAGGCGTACCTTCACTTTCAGAGGCGCTGCGTAATTGGCATCTCTCTCCTTACACTCCTCAATGGAATACTTTACGTCATCCTCGCACAGTTCAAAATCTACAAACTCCAGGCTGAGGGAACCGCTGTAATCGGCAATGGGAGAGATATCGTCAAAGACTTCTTTCAAGCCTTCCTTCAAAAACCACTGATAGGAGTCCTTCTGGACTTCGATCAGGTTGGGCATCTCCAAAACCTCTTTTTGTCTCGAATAACTCATACGCATATTCTTGCTGTTCGCAATAGGACGTATTCTGTTTTTTTCCATGGACACTTCACCCCGTTCTTTCTGATTTGCCTATTTTCCGTTTGTCGTTTCTATATTACAACGTCATAAATAAGCATAACACACCACAATAGTGCATCTTCCATACTAACACAAACATTTCGGAGAGTCAAGCAGATTTTTGGATAAAATTAGAATAAAACGAAAACAACGGACTCGCCCGAGACAGGCGAGTCCGTATAAAAGGACATGGTTTACTTCAGAGTTGCCTTTGCGCCAACCTCTTCCAGTTTCTTCTTGATCTCCTCAGCCTCTTCCTTGGAAGCACCCTCCTTCAGAACCTTGGGAGCGCCGTCTACCAGATCCTTAGCCTCCTTCAGGCCCAGACCGGTGATCTCACGAACAACCTTGATAACCTTAACCTTCTCAGCGCCAACCTCGGTCAGCTCCACATCGAACTCGGTCTTCTCATCTTCAACTGCCGCTGCGGGACCGGCTGCCACTACAACACCAGCTGCTGCAGATACGCCGAACTCCTCTTCACATGCCTTTACCAGGTCATTTAACTCTAATACGCTCAACTCTTTGATAGCGTCGATTAATTCCTGAGCTGTTAATTTAGCCATTTTCTTTTCCTCCATTTAAGTTCCGCATATTCCCTCCACCTCACATCTCTGGTGCTTGAATTCTGGCCGCTTAGGCGTCCCGATTTCAAGCAGTGCGCTGTTCGCGAATATGCTGTTTTAAGTTCCGCATATTCCCTCCACCTCACATCTCTGGTGCTTGAATTCTGGCCGCTTGGGCGTCCCGATTTCAAGCAGTGCGCTGTTCGCGAATATGCTGTTTTTTTATTGGTTACATACTTCTTTACAGATTACTCCTCAGCGGGAGCTGCCTCCTCCGCTGCGGGAGTTTCCTCGGCTGCTGCTGCGGGAGCTGCGGCTGCTGCGCCGCCTTTTTCTGCCAGCTGATTCATCACGCGGGCAAAATTAGTGATCGGGGACTGCATGGAGCCCAACAATCTGGACAGCAGTACTTCTCTGGAAGGAATGCTTGCGATGGATGCCATACCCTTGGCGTCATACACAGTTCCTTCCACCACACCGGCCTTGATTTCCAGCTTGTCGGCCTTCTTGGCGAACTCGGCCAGAATCCTTGCGGGCGCCGTTGCGTCCGTGGTGGAGTAGGCCATTGCGCTGGGGCCGTTTAAGTAAGGAGCCAAGCCTTCATATGCGGTATCCTTAAACGCAAAGTTCATCATGGTGTTCTTGTAAACCTTGTAGACGACGCCTGCCTCACGTAAATTTCTACGCAGTTCGGTATCCTGCTCAACTGTCAGTCCGCGGTAGTCAACCAGAACTACGGACTGCGCATCCTTGATACCAGCAGAAATCTCTTCCACAATAGGCTGTTTCAGTTCAACCTTTGCCATTTTTCTACCTCCTTATAGATTTTGTTGCCGAAAGAAGGTTCTATATCAAAAAGCCTCCCTTGGACAGGGAGGTATCGTTTCCTGATAAAAAACGCACTCTCCTCGGTAGGCGCTACGCTTACTCCTGTCCGATTGCCGCGCGCGCTCCTGCGGGAGCCTCGCCGCAACCATCCGGAACCTACTGTCTTCGGCATGGTTTGTCAACCTTTGATACAATAGCACACGGGGACGTTTTTGTCAACCCCTGAACAGGAAATTTTTTCACGGCCTGAAATGAAATTTTAAATTCCACTACCTCAAACTACAGTAGCATTTAGTTCTG
>CAYLIM010000134.1:0-4622 GCA_964383805.1 uncultured Acetatifactor sp. | reverse complement strand
TCGACCGCAGCATTGAGGTCTTACAGAACATCATGGAAAACGCCGTAAAATACGGTGACGGGAAGAGTATAGCGCTGAATCTTTCCGAGGAGGACAACTGTATTCTTATCACCGTCCGCAACAGCGGCTGTACCCTTGCCGACACAGACTTGCCCCACGTTTTTGACAGTTTCTGGCGCGGCGCCAACGCTGAAAACATAACGGGCAGCGGCTTGGGACTTTACATAAGCCGCAAGCTCATGCGGAAAATGAACGGAGAAATTTTTGCAGAAATAATGGATGGGATCATGCGCGTTACAGCAGTATTTACAAAGGTATAATAAAGAGCCCTAAAGGCTGAGACCTGTCCCCGGTGGGAGCAGGTCTCTTTTTTATAAATCTATCTGCTGAACAGTGTACCGATAATGCCCCGGCCCAGTGCGGCGCCCACGTTGCCGCCCAGCTTTTTGCCGAAGGAACCGCCCACGGTCTTGCCGATGGTGTTGCCCAGCTCCCGGCCCACAGTACCGGCAGCGCTGTTTGCCACACTCTTGGCGGCGGATTTTACGGCCCGCTGCCCGGCGGCCTGTTGGCGTGCTGCCGCCTTCTCGGCTGCGGCCTCTTCCTTCTGTCTTGCCTTCTCGGCTGCGGCCTCGTCCTTCAACCGCTGTTTTTCTTCAGCTGCGGCCAGTCTCGCCTCCTCGGCAGCCTCCGCGTTGGCCAGGTTCATGCGCTCCAGAAATTCGTATGCGGAATCCCTGTCAAAATAATCGTTATATTTAGTGTACAGAATATTGTTTTTGATCTGTCTGTCTCGAATATCGTCGTCCAGAGCGCCCATCTGGCTTTGGGGAGGCAGAATATCGCACTTTTGCACCATGGTGGGTACGCCGGACTCATCCAGCACGGACACCAGGGCCTCGCCGATACCCAGATTGATGAGGGCATCATAGGTGTCAAAATCAGGATTCACCCGGAAAGACTGGGCCGCTGCCTTGGCGCCCTTCTGCTCCGCAGGAGTGTAGGCATGCAGGGCGTGCTGCACCTTATTGCCCAGCTGTGCCAGAACGCCGTCGGGAATATCTCTGGGATTTTGCGTGATGAAAAAGATTCCCACGCCCTTGGAGCGGATCAGTTTCACCACCTGCTCAATCTTGGACAGCAGGGACTTGGGAGCGTTATCAAAGAGCAGGTGCGCCTCGTCAAAGAAAAATACCATCTTGGGAGCGTCCAGATCGCCGGACTCCGGCAGGATTTCAAACAGCTCCGACAGCATCCACAGCAGGAAAGTGGCATACATGGTGGGCTTGTTGATCAGCGTCTGACAGTCCAGAACCTGAATTACGCCCTTGCCATCCCGGTTGCGGCAGAACCAGTCCGAAATGTTCAGGGCCGGTTCGCTGAAAAACAGCTCGCCCCCCTCGCTCTCCAGGGCGATTATGGCTCTGGTGATAGCTCCCAGGCTGGGCTTGGTGATATTACCATACTTCAGAGTCAGCTCTTTGGCATTTTCGCCCACATATTGAATCATGGCCCGCAGATCCTTGGTGTCGATCAGCAGTAAATCTTCATCGTCCGCAATCTTAAAGATGACGGTCAAAATATCGGCCTGTGTGTCGCTCAGCTCCAGAATCCGGGATAACAGCAGCGGTCCCATCTCGGATATGGTGGTGCGCAGGGGCAGTCCCTTTTGACTGTATATATCCCAGTAGGTGGTGGGATAGGAGTCGAAGGCAAAGCCCTCCCTTTCCAGTCCCATAGCGTCGATGCGTTTCTGGATGCTCTCGGAAATGACTCCGGGCTTGCACATGCCGGCCAGATCGCCCTTTACATCCGCCAGAAATACCGGTACGCCGCAGTCGCTGAAAGACTCCGCCAGCACCTTCAGGGTGATGGTCTTGCCGGTGCCGGTGGCGCCAGCTATCATGCCGTGCCGGTTTGCCATGCTGGGGTATATGTACACCTTCTCGCCGTCGGCCGTACCTATCCAAATTTTGTTGTCCTGATACATAATCGTTCCTCCAAAGCGCAGATTTTTGTGATATATTAACTGTAGCATTAACGGGAGTAATTCGCAAGCAAATTTATATAAACTTTTATTGCAATGCCCAGTGCCTTACCCCTCTATATTTGCCCTCTTCAATTCCCCATTCTCATCTCCATAAACCACGATCCAGTGCCCGTAAAACATGTCGTCATCCTCGTATTCCGCCTCAAAGCCGCCCCTTTCATCGATGTGGATGCTTGGAGTGCCAATTCTCCTCGCAAATTCCTGCTCCGTGATTTGAGGGACATCCTCCTGCCGCCAGTCGTTGGCAAGGTCCGTCAACTGCCGGGCGGCATAATCCCGCAGGGCGCGATCCCACTTTTCCACATCCGACAGAAAAAGGCGCAGGGTCCGAAGGGCATTCTCCGCCGTATCGCCATCTGTATCCTTGTCCAGACAAATTTTCTGAGAACTGCCCAGCCAGTCAATCTGCCCTTCGAAAAAGTTGTACCTTCTGTCGAGATAAAAGGTTCCCGCCTCATCCTCGATGACTACCGGTTTCAGGTACTCTCTCCGAATCGTTTCAAGCCGGGGTTCAGCCACTTCTTTTTCCAAAATTTTTACGAGAAGATAGCGGTTCTTATAGGGATGTCCCGCATAATTCACGGCGTCCGGTCTGCATCTTCTCACCAGAACCGTGCATATTCCATAGTCTTCAAATTCATGGATATAGTCCCCCGAAAAATTTGGTATCACCCAGCAAAGCATGCCGTTGTCTTGAATGACTTCGCCGGTCTCGTTGTCAATATATGCGATAAACGAGATGTCTGGGAACCGGAAATCCCCGTCCCCACGGCATACCTTTGAAAAATCCTTGAGCAGAACAGTCAGTTCCTCCTCTGCCGTCTCAAAATCTCGCAGATATTTTTCCCCTGGGTCTAGTGGCGTCTCTTCTGACTTCGTTAAGTTTCCGTACCTGTTTCCAAAAAAAGCGCACATGGCAATATCCCTCCATATCCAATTGTTTCCGACTGTACGGCGAAACTGCCACAGCCGGGACTCCACTTTTATAATAACGCAGCTGGGCGGAAAAAGACAGTATAATTTTAGGACATGGGAGGGAGTTGTCAAAAGTAAGCCAGGGGCTTATAATGAGAGAAAGGAAACGGACAACATGCAGGAATGAGGTAGTTATGGAACAGCCGGTCAAGAGGAAAAAGAAACATTGGGTGCTGAGAATATTGTGTCTGCTGCTGGTGGCAGCGCTGATTGTGGTGGCAGTGCTGGCAATTCGGATTATTCCCATTGCCCGGCGGCTGCAGAGTGCGCTGACGGCGCAGAACTGTGCGATAACCGCCCAGGCGGAGCTGAATCGCAGCAGGCTTACCGCGGACCAGCAGAAACTCCTGGAAACGCTGTCCCAGCTTACGGGCTTGGAGGACGCAGAGTGGAACAGTCTGACACTGCAGGGCGGCTATGACGGCGATGCGATACGATTGGCCGTGTGTGGTGGACAGGGCGCCCAGCTCACGCAGCTGTACCTGACACAGGACTGCCAGGCCGTAGACATGCATGCCATATATGACAGGGCATACTCTCATCTCACCGGCGAAATCGGGCTGCTGGCCCTGATGCTGCCCCAGTGGAGCTTTGGGGATTATATCTCCCTGCAGCAGCTGGAGCATGCCTTCCGGCTGGAGCTGGGAGAACTACCCGACGTCAGGGAAAAACTGGAGAAAATACAGTCCAAGCTCTCCCTGCCTCTGCTGTGCGGCGCAGTATTGGCGGCAGATCAGTGGGACCGGAAAAATCAGCAGCTGGTTTATCATATCACTGACAAAGACCGGCGTCTGGAACTGGCGCAGCGTCTGGCAAAGCAGAAGGACTCCTGGCAGCTGCCGGAGGGGATGGAGCTGGACGTGGTGATCTATCTTGGAGAACCGCAGGTGCGGACGATGATCACAGGACATCTGCCGGGAGTGGAGCAGATTGAGGACTGGTCTCTGGAGTTGACATGGGAGGGATATGTGCCGGAGAATGGCACCGTCTCCATGGTGGACCAGCAGGTGATAAACGACCTGGCAGAGCTAATTAAGCTGCTGGAGTCTCTGCGGAAAAAATAGGGGAAAGTGACGGGGGCAGATGATCCGCTATACCTTCAAATCCAAATTTGCGCCAACATGCGCCTGCTCTTTTACAGTGGCCGTGCCTGCATTATCTTTCTGGGCGGCCTCAATAATTGTCCGGATATCTGTGTCATTCAGATAAATTGTTCCGTCTTTGGAAGCAGCCATTTTTTCATTTATAAGTTGTTCAGCCTTGTCATAGGCTGATCCATCTTCTGCCTTTTCCGCTTTCTTCTCTTCTAAAGTTTCCTCTAATTTTTCTTTCTTTTCTGCCGCCTTTTCTTTCGTCTTTTCAATCAGCTTTTCAGAATTTTTCCGTCTTTCCTCCCGGAGCTTGTCGCTCATGTTTAACATAAAATCGTTTCTGGTTTGCATTCTGCAATGATATTTTCCGTTCTCATCAATATAACTGTGCTGATACACTATGGTCCAGCCAGTGGCTTTCGCTATGCTTTCTGCCAATCTAGACATAGACTCAACGCCTTTTATCATGTCTTTCATATTCTTCTCTTTTTCGGGATCATTCTGCA
>CAYLIM010000133.1:0-4771 GCA_964383805.1 uncultured Acetatifactor sp. | reverse complement strand
CCGCAGTGTTCGGGGCCGGAATGGTCACACCGGCCATGCTGGTTTCCAGAGGCATCAGTTTTTATGCGTTTCTAATCGTCAGCTTTCTTGTGTCAATGGGCGTACATCTGCGGCTCCGCCGACAGGCCAGGCAGTGATGCCTTCTTTTTTTGCTGTACATAACAGTTTTTTTCCTGTAGAATGAGAGAAGGACGCAGTCAAAATACCCAAAGTGGGGTATGTCAGGGAGTGGCAAGGGAAATGGATGACAGAGAGTGTACAAAACTGGTGGTGGGTATTCTGGCCCATGTGGATGCGGGCAAGACCACGCTGGCGGAGGGGATAATGTATCTGACCGGAGGAATCCGGCGGCTGGGGAGGGTGGACCATGGGGACGCCTTTCTGGACACCCATGACCTGGAGAAAGCCAGAGGTATTACCATTTTTTCCAAACAGGCGCAGATAAGCGTTGATTGTGATGGCCAAAACAGAGAAATCACGCTGCTGGACACGCCGGGACATGTGGACTTTTCTGCTGAGACAGAGCGCACCCTGCAGGTGCTGGATGCGGCGGTTCTGGTAATCAGCGGGGCGGACGGCATACAGGGACATGTGGAGACACTTTGGAAATTGCTGAAACGATATGAGATACCCACCTATCTGTTCATTAACAAGATGGACCAGCCGGGCACGGAATCACAGGTGTTATTGAGACAGCTGCAGGAGCGGCTGGATGAGAATTGTATTGAATTTGGCGAGGCAGACGGATACTTAAGTATGGGGAGCGTGGGGCAGAGCGGTCAGGAGCAGGGCCGGCTCGAGAGCGATGAATCATCCGCCCGGGAGCAATGGCTGGAGAGACTGTCTCTGTGCAGCGAGGAAATGATGGACGCCTACCTGGAGCAGGGCGCTCTGACCGTGTCCCAGGTCCGGGAAACCATTCACAGGCGGCAGGTTTTCCCCTGCTATTTTGGGTCGGCGCTAAAGCTTCAGGGGGTGGAGACACTGCTGCAGGGTATCGCCCGTTACACCTATGAGCCTGTGTATGGACAGGAGCTGGCGGCCAGGGTGTACAAGATTGAGAGGGATGCAAACGGCAGCCGCCTGACCAATCTGAAAGTGACCGGCGGGAGCCTGAAGGTAAAGGGGCTGCTGAACGGGGAAAAGATTGACCAGATCCGAATATATTCCGGGGCGGGGTATCGGCTGGTGGAACGGGCTGAGGCCGGATGCGTCTGCGCTGTCACGGGACTTGACAAGACCTACAGTGGTCAGGGGCTGGGCGCTCAGGCTGACGGAGAAAAGCCCAGTTTGGTGCCGGTCCTCAGCTACCGGGTGGAATTGCCGGAGGGCTGCGATGTACATAGGATGCTGAGAAATCTGTACCAGCTGGAGGAGGAAATCCCGGAGCTGCATATCCTGTGGCAGGAGGGCAGCGCTCCCGCGGAGGGAGAGATTCATGTCCAGGTCATGGGGCAGGTGCAGATCGAGATAGTACAGGAACTGATTGAAAGGCGTTTTGGCGTGCAGGTGTCCTTTGGGAACGGCGGTATTGTCTACCGGGAGACCATAGAGGGGCCCGTGGAGGGCGTAGGTCATTTTGAACCGCTGCGCCATTACGCGGAGGTGCATTTATTGCTGGAACCGGGGGAGCCGGGCAGCGGTCTGGTGCTGCAGGCGGACTGCAGTGAGGACGAGCTGGACAGGAACTGGCAGCGGCTGGTGCTGACCCATCTGGAAGAAAAGCAGCATACAGGCGTGCTGACCAATTCGGCCATAACCGATATGCGGATCACTCTGATTGCCGGGCGCGCACATTTGAAACATACGGAGGGAGGGGATTTCCGGCAGGCCACCTACCGCGCCCTGCGGCAGGGCCTGATGAAGGCGCAGTGCCGTCTGCTGGAGCCCATGTATGCCTACACAATAGAACTGCCCACGGAGAATCTGGGCAGAGCCATGAGCGATATTCAGAAAAAGAGCGGCAGTTTTGAGGAACCGGAAACGCTGGGAGAGCGCAGTATTCTCAGGGGGACGGCTCCGGCGGCCACGTTAAACGGCTATCAGATGGAGATAAACGCCTATACCAGAGGGCGGGGCAGGCTGTCCTGCCGGTTTCACGGCTATGCTCCCTGCCACAATGAACAGGAGGTTATCGAGAGTCACGGCTACGACCCGGAGCGCGATCTGGACAATCCTGCGGACTCGGTGTTCTGCGCTCACGGGGCGGGCTTTATCGTGCCCTGGCAGCAGGTGGGGGACTACGCCCATGTGGATACGGGGGACAAGCTGCGGCGGCTTTTGCCGGAGGTGTTCGGAGCGGCGGAGGAAGTGATAGATTCCCAGATGGCGGGGCGAAACGGAGCCTTGGCGGGGAACGTTGGGCAGACAGGCAGGGACGACCGTTTTATCAGTCAGGAGGAGATCGAGGAGATCTATCTGCGCACCTACGGCACCCGAGCGCTGGACAAAAATCCGTGGAACAGAGCCGGGGCGCCTGCCAGAGCGGCCGCTCCGGCCAAAGAGCCTGTCTATAAGGGCACACCGGAGCAGCACCGGGAGAGGTATCTTCTGGTGGATGGCTACAATATTATTTTTGCATGGGAGGAGCTGCGGGAAATGGCCCGGGACAATGTGGAGGGCGCCCGGACGAAACTCATGGATATCCTGTGCAATTATCAGGGATATATCCAGGATACGCTGATTCTGGTATATGACGCCTACAAAGTCAAGGGCAATCCGGGCACGGTGCAGAGATACCACAACATTCATGTGGTCTACACTAAGGAGGCGGAGACCGCCGACCAGTATATTGAAAAGACAGTGCATCAAATTGGGAAGAAATACCAGGTGACGGTGGCTACCTCGGACGCCCTGGAACAGGTGATTATCTGGGGGCAGGGAGCGGCCCGAATGTCCGCCCAGGAGCTGCGCCGAGAGGTGGAGAATTATACCCGGCAGCGCCTGGAGGAGTGGCAGGATCAGCAGACGGGCGGACGTTTTTTTGCCATGGAGGAAAAGCTGCGGCAGCTGGAACTGCCGGAGAATCCGGATTGAGCTGATGCGGAGTGCGATGAAGAGGCGGACACTTTATAGTAGTCCGTCTGTTTTTTGGTGTTAATATTGGCAACGAGACATGGATTGTAAATATTTAAAAAAAGTGAAAAATATTTTGTTACTTTTTATAATATGACTTGCGTCTAATTATTGTAAGTCACATACAGCTGTGTGAAAACTATGAAGATTCTGCATTATATGACTATAGTCAGAGCAGGTAAGGAAAACGTATGGTCAAAGAACAATTTACAAGAGAGGTATTGGCGGCTGAAAAAAATATGTATTATATTGCGAAGTCGATACTTGGCAATGATGAAGACTGCGCCGATGCCATGCAAAACGCGATATTAAATGCATACAGTAATTTGGCGTCTCTCAGGGAAGAAAAGTATTTCAGGACATGGCTGACCAGGATTCTGATCAATGAGTGCTATTCCATGATTAGGAGAAACAAAATTACAGTTTCTTACGAGGAATACATGGAAGATGAGGCATCTTATGATTCGTCCGGGTATTCGGAGGTGTATATGGAAATACAGGCTTTGGAGGAGAGATACCGAGTTCCTTTTATTCTTCATTATGTTGCGGGCTTTACACTGAAAGAAGTGGCAGGGATGCTCAAATGCACAGAGGCGGGGATAAAAATGCGTCTGCTCAGAGCCAGAAACATATTAAAGAAACAATTGACTCTTGTGTGACAGTCTCAAAGCGGAAGCGCCGGGCGCACTATAAGACAGAGACGGGAATATGTGGAACTTGAAATAGCAGGAGGAGTAGAGTATGGAATGGCAAAAGGAGATGCCGGAGGTTCCGGCAAATGTGCATGAGGCAGTTCTTGACGCACTGGAAACTATTAATACAAAAAAAGAAATAGATGGGGTGAAAAATATGAGTAAGCATAAAAGTATGAGAAAGGCTTTTCTTGTCGCAGTGCTTGCAGCAGCCATGCTGGGCACAACGGCGTTTGCGGCAGAGTTACTTTGGAACGATAAGGCTGCGGAGCAATTTAATAATCCGCCGGAGGAATTACAGCAAAAGACTCTGGAGAACGGAGTTGCAGAGATGCAATATACCTCCGTCACAGATCAGGGAATCACTGTCACTGCCGTCCAGTCATTGCAGGATGAGAGCAGGGTGTATGTGTTGCTGAAGGTGGAATCGGAGGAACCTGTTATTGACGGCAATTCCCTTTTTGAAGGTTTGGAACTCACTGCCGACGGTTTGGACATGCATGATCTTTTTGTAAATATGGGCGGAGGCTTTGTCGATAAAGAGGAACAGCTTTTGACAAAAGAGGGTTACTATGCGGTCGATGCGATGAAAAACCCGGAGACAGTGTGGAATGGAGACACGCTGCATATAGCTCTCTCTGACTATTCCTTTTATACCTATGAGGGTGACGATTGGGGAGGGAAACATATAGACGGAAATTGGAATCTGGATATATCTCTGACGGATGCCTCCTTCCTGAGCAAAACCATTGAAGTGAACGAGGACTTTGACTATAATGGCGTGCCGGTCACGATCAACTATGTAAAGGTATCTCCGCTTTCTGTCTTCATCTCCTATGACAGGGCGGATATGGACAGGGTGGTGCGTGATCAGGACGAGACACTGCAGTTATTCTCTTTCGAGCTGCTGGATAAGGAGGGGAAATCACTGTTGGAGAATGCGGAGCTGGGCGGCATATCCAGCAAATATACGGAGGACGCAATCGAAGTGTTGATCGGAATCA
>CAYLIM010000132.1:568-4848 GCA_964383805.1 uncultured Acetatifactor sp. | reverse complement strand
AACTAAATGCTACTGTAGTTTGAGGTAGTGGAATTTAAAATTTCATTTCAGGAAAAAGGGATGATAAAGCAGAACTATTGAAATACGTGATAGACAATGGTATGATGGACATGTCAGATAGATATTAGGTTTTCTGTAGAGATGTGCGGGGACACATCGCAAAGGAGAGGGCGATGGAAAATACGACGGAACAAAAGCGCTTTGGACTGAGCGGCAGTACCCTGAAAATCATAGCCATGGCAACCATGCTGATCGACCATATCGGCGCAGCGGTGCTGTGGCGGTATATCCGGGATATGCCGTACCATGCCTGTTTCAGCCTAGAACGGTATAATCAGCTGGTGATACTGTATCGGGTAATGCGGGGAATCGGCAGAATCGCTTTTCCCATATATTGTTTCCTTTTGGTGGAGGGCTTTCAGAAAACGCGGAACCTAAAAAGGTATATTCTGCGGCTGGGGATTTTTGCGGTAATCACAGAGGTGCCCTTTGACCTGTGCTTTACTTCGCGAGTATTTTCTCTGAGCTATCAGAGTGTTATGCTGACGCTGCTGGTGGGAGTGATTACCATGTGGGGCGTGTCCATGCTGGAAAAGCATGTGAAAAACAGACTGTTGCTGATACTCGGAGGAACGGCGGTCATTGCCCTGGGAGCGGGCGCTGCGGAGCTGATGAACACAGACTATGGGTATATGGGTATCTTGTGCATCATGGTGCTGTATGCCCTGCGCCGGGTCAAATGGATTCAGATCGCAGGGGGATGTCTGGTATTTCTGTGGGAGATATGGGCGCCGATTGCCTTTATTCCTGTGGCATTCTACAACGGTAAGAGAGGACTGCGGCTGAAATATGTATTTTATCTGTTCTATCCGGTGCACCTTCTGATTTTGTACCTGATCTGTGTGTACATGGGATTGGGAAATATCCCGGCAGTCTGAGCGCAGGCTGATCGATCCCTTCAATAACATGTAGAAAACGGCATTTTTAGGACTGATTGCCCGTTGACGGATTTATGGTTTTAGGGTAAACTGATACAAACGGCAAAAAACAGATTGGGGGTAACAAAAATGCAGATGCCCATTTTTGAAAAATACATTGATGAATTGCTGGAAAAGAGTACGCTGGACGTACCGGCCTGGAATATTGAAAAAGCTCAGGCGGGTCTGAAAGCCGGCTGGAATTACATAGATGGCTGTATGATTTTGGCACTGTTGGAGATATATCAGGCCACCGGCGAGAAAAAATATTACGAGTTTGCGGATGCATTTATTGATTACCGGGTGATGGATGATGGCAGCATTGCCGGATACAGGGTGGACGAGTACAATATTGACAATGTGAATGCGGGAAAAACGCTTTTTGCCCTGTATGAAATAGGCGGAAAAGAGAAATACCGCAAGGCCATAGATCTGATCTATTCCCAGATACAGACCCAGCCCAGGACGGCAGAGGGCAATTTCTGGCACAAGAAGATTTACCCCAATCAGGTGTGGCTGGACGGCATGTATATGGGACAACCTTTCTATATGGAGTATGAGACGAAATTCCATAGGAGGGAGAATTATGCCGATATTTTCCGCCAGTTTGCCAATGTGGTAAGGAATATGCGGGATGAGGAGACAGGACTGTATTATCATGGCTATGACGCCAGCCGGGAGGTTTTCTGGTGTGATAAGGAAACCGGTCTGTCCAGGAATTTCTGGCTGAGAGCGCTGGGATGGTATTCCATGGCGTTGCTGGATACACTGAACAAGTGCGAGCCGGGGCGGGAATACCAGGCGGAGTATGACAATCTGAAAAAAGTGTTTATTGATCTGGTGGATTCCATGCTGAAATTCCAGGATAAGAGCGGACTCTGGTATCAGCTGCCTGCACTGGGCGGCAAGGAGCCTAATTATCTGGAGACCAGCGGCAGTTCCATTATGGCGTATTGCCTTTTAAAGGGTGTACGTCTGGGAATTCTGCCGGAGAGCTATCGGGAATACGGCTTGAAGGCATTCCGAGGCGTGTGTGACACTTATCTGAAGGAAAAGGACGGGCATCTGAGCCTGGGCGGTATCTGTCTGGTGGCCGGTCTGGGGCCTGCGGACAATCCGCGCCGGGACGGCAGCTTTGAATATTATATGTCAGAGCCGATTGTGGAGGACGATGCCAAGGGCGTGGGTCCGCTGCTGCTGGCATACACGGAGCTGCGGCGTCTGGAGGGATAGGATTCGGGTTTTACAAGGGCAGCAGGCCTACAGGACGCCAAGGTGTTCCAGCAGAATCTTGAGTCCCATGAGGATCAGGAGAATGCCGCCTGCCAGTTCGGCTCGGGATTTGTATCGGCTGCCGAAGATATTTCCCACCTTGACACCCACTGCGGACAGCACAAAGGTGGTGACTCCGATGAATCCCACAGCGGGGAGGATATCCACGCGCAGGAAAGCGAAGGTGATACCCACCGCCAGCGCGTCTATGCTGGTGGCCACTGCCAGCAGAAACATCTCTTTAAAGTACATGGTGCCGCTGGTTTTTTCCTCTTCCCGGGAGAAGGACTCCTTGACCATATTGCCGCCGATCAGTGCCAGCAGTATAAAGGCGATCCAGTGGTCGATATTGGTTATGTATCTCTCGAAACGGCTGCCCAACAGGTAGCCAAGCAAGGGCATCAGTGCCTGAAAACCACCGAACCAGAGACCGGCGGTGGCAGCCTTTTTCAGCGGGGCCTTTTCCATTGCAAGCCCTTTACAGACGGATACGGCGAAGGCGTCCATGGACAGTCCCACGGCGATCAGGAACAGATTCAATAGTGTCATAATAACTCTCCTTTGATATGTGAAAGATTCTTTGTCACTCCCTGTTTCCTTTCCAGAGAGCATTTTGTAATGAATATAATATTTTTAAGGAAAAAGAGGCTCATGGACAATAGACGCATCTTGCGCCGATTGTCCATGAGTCTCGTTTTCACATTGGTATGTTTAGACAATGCCAGACGGCGAACCGTCATTGTGTTGACATTGTCGCAGCCGAAACTGCAAACTACTCCCTCATCATCTCTGAAATTTTTCTTATCATACCCCATTGTATAGGCTTTGTCAAGAAAAATGACGGAAGTTTTGTATATTTTACCGCTATTGGCAGAGAATACATTAAAAGTGAATTTTTGCAACCGATTGATAGCTGTCACAACAGGAAAGGAGAAGAGATGGGAATTACATTGAATGTGTGGGTTTTCTCGGGGATTATCGGAGCTGCTTATATCATGGGCTACCTGATGAGCAGGACTATGGGACGGATGTTGGCTGTAGAGGGCGCGGAGTCCGCTGTGGATGGTGCAGAGCGGAGAGAGGCGGCGTGGTCCGACGGAGCAAAGCGCGGAGAGAGAGCATGGTCTGGCAGGGCTGGCCTGAGAGAGGCTGCGGCCCGAACGGACATGGAAGAGCGGAGAGGAGCAGCACAGTCGGATGAGACAGATTGGAGAGATACGCCGCAGTCTGACAGGACGGCTTTGCGGGATATGCAGGCATGGCTGCGGCGGGATAAGGCGTATGCGGCAAGGCGGCAGTCCCGGGCCAGAGACGGAGGCCTGGGGGAGACTAGGGAGTGGCAGAAAACTCGTACTCCCCACAGATACCGCAGCCGTGCGTATCGGGAGCAGCAGGCAAGGCCCGCAGGTCATCCCATTGCCAGCCCCGTGGCGGGTCAGGTGGATATACTGGAAAGCCAGGGGCGCAGAGGTGTACGATTTACCCCTGAGGAGAACAGGGTCTATGCTCCCGCATCGGGAAAAATCATCCGCCTGTATCCCCGGGGCAACGAGTTTTTGCTGCGGACTGACAGTGGTGTGGTGCTGCGCCTGCAGGCCGGGGAACGAGATGCGGAGATGACGCGGGACTATTTTCGCCCCAGGGTGATGCAGAATGAGTTTGTGGGAAAGGGCAAGCTGCTGTTGGAATATGACAGGGAAGCGCTGGCCCGGGACGGCTATGACACTCATGTGTGCATGACTGTGGAGGAGGACGAGAGCAGCTACGACCTGTCCGTAACCGGTTCCATGTGGGTAAAAAGCGGCCAGGATTGCCTGTGGGTGTTGTAGATTAAGAAAAAATATGATATACTTTTCCATAGTTTGGGAACTTTAAAACAGCATGTTCCCATGTAGCACACTGATGAATGTTCGGACGGCAAAGCGGCCGAATATTCATCACCGTGTATGTGTGCGGAATGGGAATATGCGGTACTCTAAAACAGCATGTTCCCATGTAGCACACTGATGAATGTTCGGACGGCAAAGCGGC
>CAYLIM010000132.1:0-468 GCA_964383805.1 uncultured Acetatifactor sp. | reverse complement strand
CGAATATTCATCACCGTGTATGTGTGCGGAATGGGAATATGCGGTACTCTAAATAGGAGGCGACTATGGACAAGAAAAATATCAAAAAAATGTGGATTGCGGATCAGGGTGACGGAACTTACAAAAACCCCATTCTCTATACGGACTATTCCGACCCCGACGCTATCCGTGTGGGGGAGGATTACTTTATGGTGGCATCCAGTTTCTGCAATGCTCCGGCGGTTCCGCTGCTGCATTCTCGGGATCTGGTGAACTGGAAGGTTATCAATTATATCTGGGACAAGATGCCCTTTGACACCTATGACAAGCCGCTGCATGGCTGCGGCGCATGGGCGCCCTCGATCCGCTATCACGAGGGAACCTACTATGTATTTGTCCCCATGCCGGACGAGGGTATTATGATGAGCAAGACCACTGACCCCTGGGGAAAATGGTCCGAGCCGGCCTTTGTGCGCAAGGTGGTGGGCT
>CAYLIM010000131.1:0-4929 GCA_964383805.1 uncultured Acetatifactor sp. | reverse complement strand
GACGCAGCCAGAGAAGCTGGCTTGGAATTCTAGGAAAGGAAGGAAATATCATGAAACAGACAATCATAGATGCAAGCCAGTTAGAGTTGAATGATAAAGTTGTCGTAATCAAGCGTGTTGCCAAGACTGTAAAGGGCGGACGTAACATGCGTTTCACCGCGCTGGTGGTAGTGGGTGACGGCAACGGTCATGTGGGCGCAGGACTGGGCAAGGCTGTAGAAATTCCCGAGGCAATCCGCAAGGGCAAGGAAGACGCTATGAAACACCTTGTGACCATCGCTTTGGACGAGAACAATTCCATTACGCATGATTTCATCGGAAAGTACGGTTCTTCCAATGTACTGCTGAAGAGGGCGCCCGAAGGTACCGGTATCATCGCCGGTGGTCCCGCCCGTATTGTTTGCGAGCTGGCAGGCATCAAGAACATCCGTACCAAGTCCCTGGGATCTAACAACAAGCAGAACGTGGTTCTGGCGACCATCGGTGGCCTGAGCCAGCTGAAGTCTCCCGAGGAGGTTGCGAGAAATCGCGGCAAGTCCGTGGACGAGATTTTTGCTTAGGTGTGATGAGATCAGGATTTCTCAGACAGAGAAAGGAGAATAATCATGGCAGATAAGATGTTAAAGGTGACTCTGGTTAAGTCTACCATCGGTGCTGTGCCGAAGAATAGAAAAACAGTTGAGTCCATGGGGCTCAGAAAGCTCAACCATTCTATTATCCTTCCTGATAATGCGGCCACCAGAGGCCAGATTCGTCAGGTTGGACATTTGTTAAAAGTTGAAGAAGTGGAAGCATAGAGAGAAGGAGGTGTCAACATGGAATTATCCAATTTAAGACCTGCGGAAGGCTCAAAAAAGAGCGATAATTTTAGAAGAGGTCGTGGACACGGTTCAGGTAATGGTAAGACGGCCGGTAAGGGACACAAAGGTCAGAAGGCCCGTTCCGGAGCACCCAGAATCGGTTTTGAAGGCGGCCAGATGCCTTTGTACAGACGTATCCCTAAGAGAGGTTTCAAGAACAGAAACACTAAGGAGATCGTGGCAATTAATGTCAGCGCGTTAGAGCGTTTTGAGGATGGTGCCACCGTGGATGTTCAGGCATTGATGGAAGCCGGAGTAATCAAGAATCCCAGAGACGGAGTGAAGATACTCGGAAACGGAGAACTTACCAAGAAACTCAACGTGAAGGTAGATGCATACAGCGCATCCGCAAAGGAGAAGATTGAGGCACTTGGTGGAACTGCTGAGGTGATGTAATGCTTACAACCTTAAAGAATGCATTCAAAATCAAGGAGATAAGAACAAAGATACTTTTTACGCTGGCAATGCTGGTTGTGATCCGTCTGGGATCACAGCTGCCTGTGCCGGGCGTGGATAGATCTTATTTCGCGGAATGGTTTGCCCAGCAGGGCGGCGATGCATTTAGTTTCTTTGATGCGATAACGGGCGGTTCTTTTGTGAATATGTCCATCCTGGCATTGAACATTAACCCCTATATTACCTCCTCCATTATCATGCAGCTGCTGACCATCGCAATTCCCAAGCTGGAGGAGATGCAGCGGGACGGTGAGGACGGAAGGAAGAAAATTGCCTCCATTACCAGGTATGTGACGGTGGTGCTGGCTCTGGTGCAGGCTGCCGCAATGTCCATTGGATTTGGCAGACAGGGACTGCTGGTGACATACAACGCAGTCAATGTGATTACCTGTATTGCCGCACTTACCGCCGGCAGCGCCTTTATGATGTGGGTGGGTGAGAGGATCACGGAAAAAGGTATCGGCAACGGAATATCTATTGTGCTGGTTATCAATATCGTATCCCGGATGCCTCAGGATCTTGCCAGTCTGTTTGAGCAGTTTGTTTTCGGCAAAGCGCCGGCTACGGCTGTTCTGGCCGCATGTATCATTATTGGCATTATCGTGCTGATGGTGGTGCTGGTTATCATATTGAACGCGGGAGTGCGCAAGATTCCTGTCCAGTACGCCAAGAAGGTGCAGGGTAGAAAGATGGTTGGCGGTCAGACCTCCAACATTCCTCTGAAGGTCAATACCTCAGGTGTAATCCCTGTGATTTTTGCCTCCTCCATTATGCAGACGCCGATTATCATCTGCAACTTTGCGGGTTATCAGGGAACCGGTTTCTGGGGAGAGGTACTCAAGTATTTGAATCAGAATTATTGGTGCAACAAGAGCCAGCCGATTTATACGATCGGTATGCTGGTGTATATTCTGTTGGTGATCTTCTTCGCCTATTTCTATACTTCCATCACGTTTAACCCGTTGATGGTGGCGGACAATATGAAGAGACAGGGCGGATTCATCCCGGGTATCAGACCCGGTAAACCCACCAGCGACTATCTCACCAGAGTGCTGAACTATTTGATCTTTGTGGGCGCCGTGGGATTGGTGGTTATCGCCATACTGCCGTATGTTTTCAGCGGCCTTTTCGGTGCACACATTTCCTTTGGCGGAACCAGTTTGATCATTATTGTCAGTGTAATTCTGGAGACCATGAAACAGGTGGAGTCTCAGATGCTGGTTCGCAACTACAAGGGATTTTTGAATGATTAATTAATGAAAAAGGCGCTTGCGTGTGATATTTGTCACAGAGAGCGTCTTTTTTGCGTAAAAACATAAAATTGTATTGCAAACAGCGGGTGAAATAGGTAAAATAGAATTTGATTAATTTTTGTAAGGAGGAGAATATGAAGATTATTATGTTGGGCGCTCCCGGTGCGGGCAAGGGTACACAGGCCAAGATGATTGCGGAGAAGTATCAGATCCCTCACGTGTCTACAGGAGATATTTTCAGGGCCAATATCAAGAACGGCACAGAGCTGGGCATGGAGGCAAAAAAATATATGGACCAGGGACTGCTGGTGCCGGATGAGCTGACGGTGAAGATTCTGCTTGACCGGGTGGCCCAGGAAGACTGCAAAAACGGCTATGTGCTGGACGGCTTTCCGCGCACCATACCCCAGGCCGAGGTACTGGATAAAGCACTGGCAGAGCTGGGCGAGGAGATCGACTATGCAATCAATGTGGATGTGCCGGATGAGAATATCGTAAAGAGAATGTCCGGGCGGAGAGCATGTCTGTCCTGCGGCGCAACCTATCATATCGAGCATATTCCTCCCAAGCAGGAGGGAATCTGTGACAACTGCGGCCAGTCTCTGGTGCTGCGTGACGACGACAAGCCTGAGACAGTGCAGAACCGTCTGAAGGTATATCACGACCAGACCCAGCCTCTGATCGATTTCTACACCGCCAAAGGTGTGCTCAGAACCGTGGACGGCACTGTGGACATGAAGGACGTGTTCGAGGCGATCGTGGGAATATTGCAATAGCGGAAAGAGGTTGTTTGGTATGGCAGTGACGATTAAGTCGGAGAGAGAAATTGAATTGATGCGGGAGTCCTGCAGACTTCTGGCCATTGTACACAAGGAGATGGAGGAGGCGATACGGCCCGGTATGTCCACTAAGGATATAGACGTTCTGGGGGACACCCTCATTCGCAAGATGGGCTGCATCCCCAACTTTAAGAATTACCACAGATATCCGGCGTCCATCTGCGTGTCGGTCAATGACGAGGTGGTACACGGAATTCCCAGTAAGCACCGCATTTTGCAGGAGGGTGATATCGTCAGTCTGGATGCGGGTCTGATATACAAGGGGTATCACTCTGATGCCGCCCGGACTCATGCGGTGGGAGAGATCAGTCCCCAGGCAAAGCAGCTGATAGAAGTTACCAGACAGTGCTTTTTTGAAGGAATAAAGATGGCGAAAGAGGGAAATTATCTATTTGATATTTCCAATGCCATTGACGCCTACGCCACATCCTATGGCTACGGTATCGTGAGGGATCTGGTGGGGCATGGAATCGGAACGGCGCTGCACGAGGATCCGCAGATTCCAAACTTTGCCCAGAAACGCAGAGGGATCAAGCTCAAGGCGGGTATGACTCTTGCCATTGAGCCGATGATTAATATGGGAGCTGCGGATGTGGTGTGGCTGGATGACGACTGGACGGTGGTGACGGAGGACGGTTCCCTGTCGGCCCACTATGAGAACACGATTCTGGTCACAGACGGAGAGCCGGAGATACTGACATTATATTGAGAGGCGGTACAGCCCATTTGAAGAGAGGTAGGTATGACAGGATATTTTGCAACGGCTAAAGCGGGTCATGACACAGGCAGCTTGTATGTCATTGTGAGGGAGGAAGGCGCGTATGTCTATCTCAGCGACGGGCGGCTGCGCACCGTGGAGCATCCCAAAAAGAAGAGCCGCAGACATATCCAGATTATCGGGAAAACCGTGGAACAGGATATCTTAAGTCGCCTGCTGAACGAGGAAAAAGTATTTGACCATGAGATCAAGTATGCCATAAAACAGTATTTGGCAGAGAAAAAGTTATAAACAGCATCTGCCCGGGCAGATGCGGAACTCAATTAGTGGAAGGAGAGCGTATATGTCGAAGAGTGATGTAATTGAAATTGAAGGTACTGTGGTAGAGAAACTGCCCAATACCATGTTTCAGGTCGAGCTGGAAAACGGACATCGGGTGTTGGCGCATATCAGCGGTAAGCTGCGTCAGAACTTTATCCGCATTTTGCCCGGCGACAGAGTAACCCTGGAGCTGTCACCCTATGATTTGTCCAAAGGACGTATCATCTGGAGAGATAAGTAGTCGAAGGGCGTTAAAAACAGGAAAAAAGATGAATTTTACATGAAAAAGTACTTGCATTACCAATGTTTGCATGCTATAATGTAAAACGGTCTTTTTTGAAAGGAGGGTTTAACGTGAAGGTTAGATCATCAGTAAAACCGATTTGCGAAAAATGCAAAATCATCAAGAGAAAAGGACGCATCAGAGTTATTTGTGAGAATCCGAAACACAAGCAGAGACAGGGATAATCACCGCTTGATCA
>CAYLIM010000130.1:0-4985 GCA_964383805.1 uncultured Acetatifactor sp. | reverse complement strand
GTGGGTTCCTTTCGCACATCAACCTTAAAATATCTCATAAAAATACCACCTTTCTGAATGTTTTAACTGGTCTGTGCAACAGTATAACCCTTTCCTGAAAAGTGGTGTACAAATAGAAGGTTTAGATATTCTCCATTTCCTCTGCCATGGCACAAAGCTGCCTGGCCTTATCCTGTGCCTCAAGCAATGTTTCCATATATCGATCCGCCCGGTAAATCAGGTTTTCGTTTTCTCCCGGTTCCATGAGCTGCAGCATAGCCAGTTCGCTGCCTCCTCTATCATATTCCTCAAAGAAACTCCGCACCGCCATCATGCTGTAGCCATTGTCCAACAGTAACCTTATCACGTACATACGATTCAACTCCTGCTGTGAATAAAGCCGCTTCTCATACTGCGCCCTCTGTCTGAACAGGCCGTTGCGCTCCCAGTTCCGAATGGTCTCGGATGTCACTCCCGCCAGCCCGGCTGCCTGCTTTTTCGTATAGACTAACGCTGCATCTCTCGTTTCCTGCAGTTTGTCCATCACAATATCAACAGCTATTTTCGTTCTCCTGATATCTTCATCCACTGCCTGCAAATATCTGTCTGTCGCCTGACGATATGCTTCCGGATTCCAATCTCTCGATGCCTGCAAAACATCCCTGCTTATCTTTCTGAGCCGCTTGTTTACAAAACCGCCAAACACAAGCCTGCAGACTCGGATCTGATAAATATGCCTTTTACAAAATATCCGGTAACCGTTAGGCAGACGTTTCGCAGGTTCCAGAAAACCACATTTTTCATAGAACCTTATGGTTCCCACTTTCACTCCCGTGATCTGAGAAAGCTCCCCGATCCTGTAAGTTGAATTGCTCCTGTTGTCCTTCCCTGACATGATGGCATCCTCTCCGTAAACTCTACCACATAAACTCCTATCCGCCCATTTCACCGCAATCATTTCAAATTTCCGTTAGCCGGGTTGTCCAGCAGTTCCCCGTTCACCGAGAAACGGGACCCGTGGCAGGGACAGTCCCAGGAACGCTCCGCGGGATTCCATTTCAGCGCGCAGCCCATATGCGGACATCTTTTTCCGGTAAAGGTCAGCAGGCTTTTTACCGCCTCGAATCCGTTCAGCAATAACTGAGGCTTCAGCATACTTCTGGACGGGTTAAAGACCTCCGCCGCCTCATTCGGCCTCCCCAGCACCGCATCCGTCAGAAGCATGGCCGAGACCATGGCCCCCGTCATTCCCCATTTATTAAAACCGGACGCCACATAAAAGCCCGGCGTATTTTTGGAATACTGCCCAATATAGGGAATATCGTCCAGCGTCATACAATCCTGCGCCGCCCAGAAATATTTCTCCTGTGCATCAGGATAATGCTCTCCGGCAAAGCTGCGCAATGCTGCCCAGTCACCTCCCCGCTTACCCGTGCGGTGGCCGCCTCCGCCCAAAAGCAGCAGATCGCCATAGTTTCTAAAAGAAAGTCCGGTATGGCTTTCATCCACATACATTCCATCCACATCCTGGGCATTCCTCAAGGCAATCACATAGGAGCGATGCTGATACATCTTAAGAAAGTAAGAGCCATGCTTATTGATAAAAGGAAAATGGGTAGCGGTAATCACCTGATCCGCATAGATTTTACAGTGATCCGTCACCACCGTATTGCCAATCATTTCACGGGCAAAAGTATACTCATACAAATGCAGTCCCTGGGATATGGCGGCCAGAAATTTAAGAGGATGAAACTGCGCCTGTGCGGGAAATTTCACAGCCCCCGCAGTCTCCATCGGCAGAGGCAGACTTTCACAAAATTCTGCCGGAAAGCCAATTTTGCGCAGGGTTTCCATCTCCTCCTCCAGCTTTTTCCTGTCCTCTATGGCATAGACATAATTGTCCCGGACTTGATAGTCACAGTCTATATCCGCACAGAGTTCGGCGTACTTTTTGAGCGCCGCCTGATTCGCCTGCAAATATTTCTGTGCCCTTTCAGGGCCCCCACTTTTTAAGAGTTTTTGATAGTTCAAACCGTGCTGAGCCGTGATTTTCGCCGTGGTATTCTGCGTTGTGCCCGAGCAGATTCTCCCCTTTTCGATGAGAAGATACTTTATTCCTTCCTGATGTAACAAATAAGCTGTGAGGATTCCTGCAATTCCGCCGCCGATGATCAGCACATCCGTGTGGATGTCCTCCTTCAGCTGTGGAAATTCCGGAAGTTCTATTTCCTGCCAAAGTGAATGCATATAAATACGCTCCCAAACACATACTTTATTTTCCGCAAACAATGAGCCAAGTGCCGTGCTTGCACGAGGATCTGGCGAACGCTGCGAGAGTCAACACTATCGTTGCTTGCAACGGGATGTTGATTTTCCGTTTAGTATGTGCAGGGAGCTTTATCCTATACATCAAGACCGCCTGTCAGGCTTCTTTCTCAAACTGCGAGTAATATATCTCCTGATAAACCTCACAGCTCTCCAGCAGTTCCTCATGGGTGCCAATACCGGCGATCATGCCGTCGTCCAGCACGATGATCTGGTCCGCATGGCGAATAGTGGATGCCCGCTGGGACACGATAAAGGTGGTAGTGTCCTTCTCCACCTCCTTGAGCGCCTGTCTGAGTTTGGCGTCCGTGGCATAGTCCAGAGCTGAGGCGCTGTCGTCCAATATCAGAATCTCCGGCTTTCTGACCAGTGCCCTGGCAATAGTCAAACGCTGCCGCTGACCGCCGGAGAGGTTCTTCCCATTCTGAGCAATCTCAGCGTCCAGCTGGCCCTCCTTGCCCTCCACCACCTCTCTTGCCTGGGCGGTGTCAATAGCCTGCCACAGCTCCGCATCCGTGGCGTCAGGCTTTCCCCACTGCAGATTGCTGCGGATGGTTCCCTTGAAAAGCACCGCCTTCTGAGGAACCACACCGATGCGGCTGCGCAGCTGCTCCGCCGGTATGGTGCGAATATCACGCCCCTCTAAGCGGATGGCGCCCTCCGTTGCAGGGTAAAAGCCGGGAATCAGGTTTACCAGCGAAGATTTACCGGAGCCGGTGCCACCGATAATGCCGATGGTCTGTCCTCTCTCCACTTGAAAATGCATGTCCTGCAGGGTCTTGTCTCCCGCCCCCTGATAAGTCAGAGAAACGTGGTCAAACTCCAGATAAGGAACTGCCTCTTTGTCGGTTTTGACCTCTTCCTGAGAGGCACTCCAAGCTGCCAAAGTCCCTTGCCCGGCCTCTGCCGCCTCCCCTGTGGGAATTTCCAGCACACCCGCCACGCGGTCTGCACAGGCCAGTGCCTTAGTGATGGTGACAATCAGATTGGCAAGCTTTACCAGCTCCACCAGAATCTGGGACATATAGTTGATAATAGCCACTACCTCGCCCTGCGTCAGATTGCCGATGTTAACCTGTATGGCTCCGGTATAGATCAGGGCAATGATCGCACCGTTGACAATCACATAGGTCACAGGATTCATAACGGCACTGATCCTCGCCACCGCTGTCTGCAGATGGGACAGAGTACTATTCTGCTCCCGGAACCGCTTTTCCTCCACTTGCTCCTGGTGAAAAGCACGGATCACCCGCACACCGGTGAGATTTTCTCTGGTGATACCCAGCACCCGGTCCAAGGCGCTCTGCACCTTTTTGTACATGGGCATGGTAATCATCATCACGCCGAACACCACCAGCGCCAGCAGCGGAATCGCCACCACGAAGATCAGCGCGCTCTTCACATCAATGGTAAAAGCCATAATCATGGCGCCGAAAACAATAATGGGGGAGCGCAGGAACAGCCTCAGCACCATGTTCACCCCGGACTGCACCTGGCCTATGTCGCTGGTCATGCGGGTGATCAGCGTGGAAGTTCCCGCCTTGTCTATATTGGTAAAATTCAATCCCTGAATATGCTCAAACACCGCCTGGCGCAGCTTGGTGGAAAAGCCCACCGCCGCCTTCGCCGCGAAAAACTGTGCCGTCACCGAACTGGCAAGCCCCACCACCGCCAGAGTCAGCAGACACAGCCCCATTCTGACGATATGACCCATGTCCGAATTGCTGATACCTTTGTCGATAATGCTGGCCATGACCAAGGGCACAAACAGTTCAAAAAAGGCCTCCAACAGCTTAAAAAGCGGGGCCAATATGGATTCTTTTTTATAATCTTTCAAATATACAAACAGCTTTTTCATCTCAGGCTTATCCTTCCTCGCTGCACACACAGACGCAGTAACCGGGTAATTCTCCATATTCATACAGGTGTACGCCCATATCCCCTAACATATTACGCTTTAGCACATCCTCTGTCAAGCCCGTACCCAGCAGTTTCCCATATGCCTCCTTACGGCACCAGAGGGTGTAAAAAAAGGTCTCCCTGACAGTGTTGTGCTCTTGGGCATCTGTAGAAAGCAGACTCTCATAGGCTGCTGTCTCTGCCTCCGAAAAAAAGCGTTCTACCAGAGAGTCCTTATAAGCTCTCTTCTGCTGAATGTCAATACCCACAGGGACATCACTGATTGCCAGCGCCGCATAATCTCCGGAATGAGACAGATTGTAATGCCAGGGCACATGCCGAATATAGGGCTTTCCTTTAGAGGCGTAAGCTACCTGCAATGGCAGCGGAGAAACAATACCCTCCAATAATTGAGAACAGACCAGCTGTTGCCACCTGATACCGTTACCCTCTTTTCCCATGGTCGGTTTCTCACAGACAGACATCCTGTGAGCCCCATATTGCAGCAGCAGCTGTCCTCCCATGCACAGCGCCCTCGCGCCGGACTGGGCACAGCGGGATACCTTTTCCCGCTGCCAGTCCGCCAGCTTGTCCCAGCCCGGCAGGACTGCGGTATCCAGATTTTCCCCGGTAGATGCAATTTTTTCCATCCGGCGGCGAAGTTCCCCCACCTCAAGCAGATACACTTGAATCATGTTTACCTCTCTGTGTATGTCACGGACCGCACCTCTACAACCGTTTCAAGCAGGAATGTTTCTCATCAATCACAAAGCCATTGTTCC
>CAYLIM010000129.1:0-4997 GCA_964383805.1 uncultured Acetatifactor sp. | reverse complement strand
TACAGATTAAAGATATGTCTTCCGTGAGTAACCATCAGATTAAAAAATTTATACAGAACACCGGAAAGGTTCGGCATGGCATAGGCAGGGAAATCCACCACTTCCACCGATGCGGCGGGGTGGCTGCCCAGCAGCTGCTGCCTCAGAGACTGGGCGGCGCTCCAGTGGCCCATGCCAAATTTTCCGGTCAGAATCAAGATATTCATCGCGCATTCTCCTTTCGTCTGACTTAGCATAACAGCCCTTTCTTAAGTCCGGCCGAAGGAAAAACAAAAGAAATTATAAAGAATTTCCATAAAAACCTGTCAAAAGCCCAAATCCTCTCCCACCAGGATTACCTGTATCCGTCCCGCATGTCTGGAAAAGCGGGTGGTCAGGAACTGACAGCAGATCGTGTCCGGGGATTTGCAGTCCGCGCATGCCCCGGTCGTCTTGCAGGGCGTCTTGATGGGAAAGCGCTGGGCGTTGCAGGTCGCCGCCTCATTTCTGGCGCGATAAACCGCCGCATCCACATCCTTGCAGATCTTGTTCATACCCACGATCATGAGTACATGTCTGGGACCGTAGGCAATGGCAGAGACCCGGTTGGAGTTTCCGTCTATATTTACCAGAATCCCATCCTCCGTCACCGCATTGCTGCTGGTGAGGAAAAAGTCCGCATCATAGACTGCCAGCTCGATTTTGTGCCTCTCCTCCGGGGTTTGGGCGGCGTCCCTGTTATATACCTGATAGTTTCCCTCCAATACCGCCTGTTTCAGTCCGATCTCCTGAATGCTCATGGAGCCGCCCCAGCTGATACTGCTGCCCTGTGGAATCAACTCCAGAGCTTTCTGCAGCGCCTCCTCTCTGGTAGCCGCATAATACCCTTTCATGTTGCGGCTCTCCAGGCCCTTGATCACCGTCGCCGCCAAAAGCTCATTTCTCTTTATTCTGTTCTCGTCCATTGCACTTACCTCCGTCCGTATTTTTCCTTATCTGTCGGTGCCATATCGCCATTGTCCACTTGGGTCAATTGTTCTTTTTTCGCTGTTATGACACTATTTCCTGTAAGTTGCTGTCATTTTTATCACTGTCCAAAATTCCGCTATTTTACTGGATATTTTATGGAAGTGTCTGTCATTTTTATGCTTTTTTCTCTGTCATAGCTATTTTCTGACACATGTGATTTCGTGGCGATTTACCCGCTCTGCCCCAGAATCTCCGTAATCTTCTGAATTAATTCATCCTCCTTCAGCCTGAATTTGATCTCCACACGTCTGGAGGCCGCCATATCGATCTCTCCGGTTCCCTCCACATAGATCGGACTGCTGTAGGAACGACCGTTAATGGTCAGCATGGACTGCAGCTGCTGTACCTTGTCCTCGCTGAGTCCGTTGCTTGAGTCCAGTATATATCTGGCTACAGAGCTTGCGCGTTCAGAAGACAGGTCCATATTGTGCTGATAGCTGCCGTCCGTGTCCGTGTGCCCCTCTATAATAATCTCCGCAATATAGCTCCTGTACTGGTCCTGCAATAGCACATCCAGATACATGGGAATGATCTCTGTCAGGGTGGCCTTGCTGGCGTCTGTCAGATTGGCGCTGCCATATCTGAACAGCACATCGGAGGAAAAGCTGATGGAACCGTTCTGGGCGTCCACTTTCATGTTTGAATTGTTGAATCTGGACTGGAGTTCTCCGATGATATCCGTCCTCACGCCCACAATATCCTGCAGCTGGCTCCGAGTGGACTCCAGCTCGCCCCTGGCCTCGTCGATCTCCAGGTAGGCGGCCGCCAGCTCCTCTCTGGTCAGAGCCGCGGCGTCATAGGCTTCCTGAAGTTTTAACAGGGAATCCTCCAGATCATGCTTGGACGCCTCGATCTCACTTCGGTAATTTTCCAGATCGACCCGGGCCAGTTCCAGCTCCTCGGACGCCACATCCAGCTTTTGCTTTGCCGCATTCAGCTCGATCTGGGTCTGCTCCAGGTCTGTGGTTTTCTGCTTATAGATCGCCAGCGTAATGGCGATGATCAAGATAAAGATCAGCAGCAGCGCCGCCATCATGTCCGAGTAGGACTGCCAGTAGCTCGGCTCCTCAAATACTCCTCTCTTTCGATATTTCCTCGTCAAGTCTCAGTTCCCCCTTTTTATTTAGACGTAAGTGCCCTACATTCCATGAGTTTCCGCATAGGTATACAGCTGATTGCTGATCTCCTCGTTGATGGTGTCGCAGGTGGCGTCGATACGCTCCGACTGCTCCTTGAGCTGCCGGGCCATAGCCTCCTGCCTGTCCAGGGTCTCCTCCAACGCCTTCTGCAGAGAACTGTTGGTCTGCAGCAGTTCTCTGGTGGTCTCCGCCATGGTCCGATAGTTGTCGGCATATACCTCCTGTGCCTTGCAGGCCTTCTGCAGCGTCATAGCCAGCTTGTCAAAATCAGCGCCCAGATTCTGCTCCATTTGGGCGGTGAAACGCTGCACCATCTTGTCCAGGCTCTCCGCCTGTTCCCGGGCCTCGCCCTTCAAAAGCTCCGTCATCTGTTTCATGGAGTTGGCCATATTGGCCTGATAGACCAGCATGGCCTTGGTATTGTCGTCCGTGTTGTTGACCATAGGCTCCACACATTCCCTGAACGCGGCCAGAAACTCCTGCAGCTTGTCATAGGCGTCCGCCATCAGACTGCGGTAGGCAAACTGGAATACCAGGGAGAACAGGATTCCGTATACCGAGGTATGGAAAGCCACCTTCATACCGTCCAGCAGCGGACCCACATTGTCTGAAATGGTATAGATATCGTTGCCGTTAAAGGAGCCGAGGCCGATGGACAGACCGATAAAGGTGCCCAGAATGCCCAGACCTGTCATCGTGCCTGAAATGGCCGAATTGTAATAATTCATACCCACCTGATTCAGCATATCCTCGTTGAGATAATCCTCTATTTCACAGCGTCCCATCAAACCATGCCTGGTCTGAAAACTGTTCATTTTTTTCTGGTAACGGTAAAACGCCTCGTCCAGCACATCGTCCTCAAACACCTTGCTCTTAGTGCGGTAGGTCTCCCAGAGCTTGTGATCGCCTCCGTCGTATGCCTTGTAAATCTTATCCGCCTCATCCAGCAGCTTGTCTGTCAGACGGTTGAGCCGGAAAAAGCTGGAGAAAGAGATCAGAAACAGTATGCCGATCAGCACTAAAAACGCCAGATTGATTACCAGATTGCTGACAGACGTCACCTGTCCGGTAAAGACGCCGTTGACAACCAGCACAAAGCCCACCACAAAGAGATACACCGGCAAAAGCATAAAATACATTCTGTTTTTCATTGGTTTTCCTCCATTCCACCCTTAAGCTTTTTTCTTATCTTCTCCTTTTTATGTGAATTTTAGCATATTCCTTTTTTTACCACAAGTAATATGCGGAAATCTTAATGAAAATTTAGAAATTGTTCATACATTTTAATAAAAAAGTCTGCATGCAACATTTCTGTCACATGCAGATTCTTCTTATTATCATTATCCCGTCAAAATCTGTTCAGCTACACGGCCACATCCACATTGTTGCCCTTGAACGCCTCCGCCTGCAGGGACTTAGCATTCCTCTCGTAGGGATTGTCCTCGTTGTACTGGATCTTGGTGCTGGTAGTACCGCCTGCCACATAGCTGCGCCCGCACTCGGGACAGACTCCCATATGCAGCTGGACGCTGGCCTGTAGTACCTTACCATCATTCAATGCCGCCTTCTTATAAGCATTGGATACATGCTCCTGCTCATGGGCCATCACCGCCGCCCCTGCCGACTGAGGCGATATATGTGTCGCCGACTTGAAACTTACCATCTCGTCGGAACCATCCTTATATTTTCTCGCTTTGCAGGTCTGGCACTCCGCCCGGCCCGCCCGCTTGGACGCCCGGCTCTCCTCGACCTTGCCTGTGCCGTCCACTGCGCCTGCGGCTCCGACAGGGAGCATGCGCTGCGCCGAGCCTGCCGCACCGCTGACAGAACCGTACATGCCGTAACCCATACTGTAAGGCATACTGCCGACACCCATAACACTAAGTCCCATCAGATCTCCACTTCCTTTCCGGCCAAAATCTTCCTATATTTATATTCAGTATAGGCAAATTTTTCCCGAATGTCAATCGTTTTCTCCGTTTTAATTCCACCCGTAGCTGATCATCAAACCGCCCGCCGTCACGATCCCGGCATCCTCCCGGTCCGTAGCACTCTGCTCATAAATACCTTATCATATGGGACAAGATTATACCATAACGCAGCGCGGGAAAGAATTCGCCGTCAATATTCTCCACTACTGTAAATAGATGCTGATGTCCCTGGGCACATAGACCCCAAAGGATACACTGCCGTCCTCATTGAGGGTAAACAGGCATACCTCCAGAGATGGCAGGTCACCGCCAGAACTGCAGGTCCAGGAATGATTTTCGTCTCCCCAGTGCCGGGAGCGAAACAGATAGTCAACCAGACCGCCAGTCCCACCGGCGGACGCTGCCCCTGGATGCGACGAGTCAGTTTCCGGCAGCGAGTACTCAAAGTATACCTGGCCCTCCTCATCAGGCATCATCGTCTGGCAAGTGCCCGCCAGCAGCACGCATTTTTCCTCAAAGTTCTCCATGGTCAGCTCATCCAAGAATCTGCTGATCTCCTCATCTGCTCCCACCTGTTCTTCCTGCACATCCGGCTCCGTCGCCTCTCTGTTTTCCTCCAGCAGAACCAGGGCCGCAGCCGGATCTGCCTTACTCGCATCCAACTCCAGTTCAAACAGGGCATTAAGGCCGTCATAGTCCTCTATGCGGCTGATGCTCCCGTCCGCCTCATCATAATTATACAGTCCCTTTCGGTAAAAATCCGTATCCGTCACACACAGGTATATCGTGTGATCGGCAAAATATTCCACATTGGAGCAATTCACCAGCCAGTACAGCACCCCGTCCTCCTCAAAAAAGCTTGCGGCCCCCCGCATGGTGACAGCGTTGTACTCCACCGGGTCATACCCCTGAATCAGAG
>CAYLIM010000128.1:0-5014 GCA_964383805.1 uncultured Acetatifactor sp. | reverse complement strand
TATTAAAATACGGTGGAATTTAGTCCTGCACTAGAATTTACTTTTTCAAGTCAGCGAAATTTTTATTTTTATCGAAAAGGTTAGATTTCTGAAAGAAACTATCTGATTTCATAGAACTTCCGTGACTTTCCCCGCCGCTGCGTCATATCGGTATGCGTAATCGGACAGTACCTCCTCCTCCCGGAGCTGGTTTCTGTTGATATCCGCAATCATCTCATGCAGCTGCCGCCCGTCGCTCTGCCCATCATCCCGCAGCAGCAGCACCTCGTGTATGGAGCTGGGAAGTATGTAAAAGCTCCCGCCCAGCTGCCGCGCAGCCTCCGCCAGAGTTCCTGGGTACAGGACGGTGGCCGCCCCATGACAGCGCCTGTCGTTGGACAACACATACAGATATTTTTTTGTTTCCCTCTGCATCTGCCGCAGCTGCGCCAACGCCTCCTCGTCCAGTATTCCTTTCAGCGCATTGTCCATACTGCTGAGCTGGACCGGCATGAGCCGCGGCGTGTTATGCTCCGCCAGCCGCATCAGTTCTCGGTGACTGGTCTTCCACATCTCCATATGGGTGTTGTGAATCAGTATCATGCCTTCCCCCAGTTCCGGATGCTCATAGCTGTAGTAGAAACACACTGCCAGATCCAGAAATTCCACATGAGGAACCTCACTCAGCAATTCCTTGTTTTTTTCCTGATTCACCAGACGGTAGACAATCCGGTCTCTGACTTTTTGAAAATCCTTAAAAAACTCCATGTCCACATTGCCCTTGGGCAGCCCACTGACATAGACCTCCAGAATTCTTTTGACAATGTGCTCCAGGTCCATACCCTCCTCCAGCATCTCGTAAAAGCTGTCCAGATAAATGGTGGGGGACACATTCTGTCCCTTTCGCAGAATGGTCATACCGTGCAGCATCACATTGTTGTTCTTTCTGACCTCCTGTAACTGAACGCTGGCATCCGCTCCGGCTATATCCTGCACTCTGGCAGTCACAGTATTTATAAATGTCTCTAATCTCATAATACCTCCATAAACTGTTTGTATTTGCCACGACGCACCGATGCGCCGCGCCTATAGCTGCATGCAAAAAAGAGAATGGAAAAAATCCATTCTCTTACAAGCGGTCAGTCGGTATATGTCTTTATACTCTGGACAGATATTCGCCGGTTCTGGTGTCGATCTTGATCTTGTCGCCACGGTCAACAAACAGGGGCACATACACGGTAGCGCCTGTCTCAACCACTGCGGGCTTGGTGGCCCCGGTTGCGGTATCACCCTTGAAACCAGGCTCCGTATCGGTAATCTCCAGCTCCACAAACAGGGGCGGCTCCACGGAGAACACATTGCCGTTGTGAGAACACACCTTACACATCTCATTCTCTTTCACAAACTTCAGAGCATCTCCCACTGTCTCCGCATTCAGAGCAATCTGGTCATAGGTCTCTGTGTCCATGAAGTTGAATAAGTCGCCGTCAGAGTATAAATATTGCATATCCTTTCTGTCAATGCGGGCCTGGGGGCATTTCTCGGTGGGTCTGAAGGTCTTCTCCACTACGCCGCCGTTGATCACGTTCTTCAGCTTGGTCCTGACAAACGCGGCACCCTTGCCGGGCTTTACATGCTGGAATTCAATGATCTGGTATATGTTATTATCAAATTCAATAGTAATACCATTTCTGAAATCGCCTGCAGAAATCATAATATACTTCCTCCATATTCGTCACGTTATAATTCTTTTTGATTGTATAATAAATATTGGCATTTTTCAACTGTTTTTTTATAAAATGTCCATAAATCTTTACGCTTTGTCCAAATTCGCAATAAAGTCAATGGCTTCCAGATATCCCGGGAGTCCTTTTCCGTATATCTGTTTCTGGCAGACCGGGGCCGTGACGGACACCTTTCTGAACTCCTCTCTCTGGGTGATATCCGAAATATGAATTTCCACCTTGGGAGCCGGGATACTGGCCAGGGCATCCCGTATGGCATAGCTGTAGTGCGTGTAGGCGCCGGGATTGATGACTATACCCTCCGTGCCGTCAAAATAGGCCTCCTGTATCCTGTCGATAATTGCTCCCTCATGGTTGCTCTGAAATACGGTGATCTCATGCCCGTCCTGCTGGGCCTTCTCTGCGATCATGCGCTCCAGATACGCGTAGTCCTGGGTCCCGTACACACTCTTTTCCCGAATCCCCAGAAAATTGATATTGGGACCGTTAATCACTAAAATTTTCATATTTATACCCCCCTGTGCGCTTTAGCGCACATACCAATCAATATTTGAAAATTCATTTTCAAACTTTCCTCCTGCATATCGTACCGGTCAATATCTTTTACCGTATGCTGCACATAATACTTTCCACTACCTGATCCGTCGTCATTTCGTCCACATCGAGAATCACGTCCGCCGTCTCCGCATATGCCGATTCCCTCTCCGCCATCAGACTGCGGATTTTCCCCAGCGGGTCCTCTCCCTGCAAAAGCGGCCTGGTGGTGTCGTTTTTAAGCCGCTCATACACGGTCTCCGGACGGGTGCGCAGATACACCACGGTCCCCAGCTTTTTCAGCAGCGGACGGTTGACGGCCCTGACCGGCGTGCCGCCGCCCACCGAGTAGACGCGCCGCCCCTTTTTTTCCACCAGCTGCTGCAACAGCTGCGTCTCCATCTGCCGAAAAGCCTCCTCCCCCTCCCGAGCAAATATCTCGCTGATCGTCATTCCGGCTTTGGTCTCTATCAATTTATCCGTATCTTCCAGAATATACTGCAGCCGGTAGGACAGCCGTATGCCCATGGTAGATTTCCCACTGCCCATAAAGCCTATCAATACCACATTGCCACGTGACTCTTCTCTCATTGGTCCGCTCCTTTGCCTGGCTGCTGAGCCAGCGCCTGTGTCGTCATCCGGTACAGTTCGTCCGCCACCTGTTGGCTGACGGCGGCGCCGGTCCAGAGTTCAAAGGCGATGATCCCCTGATACACCAGCATGCGGACGCCGTTGCAGGCCCATCCGCCGTATTCCCTGGTCAACTCCATAAAGCGGGTGGTCTCCGGATTGAATATCAGATCATACCCGGTCTCCACACGCCGGTAGAACGCCGGGTCCTCTATGGGGGCCTGCTCCACATGAGGGTGCATGCCCACGCTGGTGGCCTGAATCACCAGCCAGTTTTCCCCCGGTATCTGCCCGTAATCCTCCAGCGCGTAAGCCTGTGCAAAAGGTCTGCCCGCCATCCCATTGATCTCCTCCGCCACCGCACGGGCCTTGTCCGCCGTGCGGTTCAGAATATGTATGCCCGACGCTCCCTGATCCAGCAGCATCACCGCCACCGCACGGGCCACGCCGCCGGCTCCCAGAATCACCACATCCCGGTCGGCGATCTCCACGCCCTCCTGCCTCATGGCCCGGTACAGTCCGGGCATGTCCGTGTTGTAGCCCTTGTAGCCCCCCGGACAGCGCACCAGAGTATTCACCGCTCCGATCCGCTCCGCCAGCGGGTCTATCTCCGCCAGACAGGCAATCACATCGCTCTTATAGGGGACCGTCACATTGAGTCCCAGAAAATCCATGGCCAGCGCGCCCCGCACCGCCGCCTCCAGATCGCCGTGAGCCACCGGAAAGGGCAGATAGACAAGGTTTTGTCCCGTGACATACGCCAAATGGTTCTGTATCAGAGGGGACTGGGTGTGCGCCACCGGGTTGCCAATCAGTCCGCAGGTTCTGGTATGTCCGTCAGGTGTGTGCATATTTTACCTCCACTTTAAGTTCCGCATATCCCCGGCAAGCACACTTAACTGGTGAATAATATCTGACCGCCTAGGCGTCCCGATATTATTCAGTGCGCTTTCCGGTGATATGCTGTTTTAGAGGTTCTATAGAACCTCCGTTTTGCACTTTTTATGATAAAAATAGAGTACGATCCGCTCCAGCCTGCGCTTGAGCACGATCTGTATCTCCTCCTTAGGGTGAATGGGCCGGGTCAGATAGCTGACGATTCCCACTCTCTTAGCCCCCCACACATCGGTGAACAGCTGGTCCCCCACAAACAGAGTGTTGCTCCGGTCGGTTCCCATCTGTTCCATGGCCCTCAGATATCCCTCCCGGCCGGGCTTGCCCGCCTTGAACCGGTACAGGGCGTTCACCTGCTCCGCAAAGCTCTTCACCCTGGGTTCCTTATTGTTGGACAGCAGCAAAGTGGCATACCCCATCTCATGAAGTTCGGCAAACAGCGCCATGGCGCGTTCATCCGCCGGGGCGCCGTGGGGAACCAGCGTATTGTCAATATCAAAGATAATGCCCCTGTAGCCTGTTTGGTATAGTTCTCGATAGTCAATGTCGTAGGCGCTCTCCGTCTCATGATCCGGATAAAATCTCTCTAGCATGGCAGTTTCCTTTTTCCGCAAAACAGGCAGGAACTCTCACAAAATCCCTGCCTAAAAACTTATTCCAATACCTTTTTCAGCTCGTCCATAAACGTATTAACGTCCTTGAACTCCCTGTACACGGAGGCAAAACGCACATACGCCACCGCGTCCAGATCCTTGAGCTTATTCATCACCAGCTCACCGATCACCTGACTGGATATCTCCTTCTCCTCCCGGTTGGATATCTCATTCTCCACCTCGTCCACCAATCCGGTGATGGCCTGGGCGCTGACCGGACGCTTATGGCATGCTCGCAGCACTCCGCCCTCAATCTTGGCGCGCTCGTAGGTCTCCCGGTTGTCATCCTTCTTAATTACGATAAGAGGAATCGTCTCCACTTTCTCGTAAGTCGTAAATCTCTTCCCGCACTCGTCGCAGACTCTGCGGCGTCTTATGGAATTGTTGTCCTCCGCCGGACGGGAATCGATCACACGGGTATTTTCATGGCTGCAAAAAGGACATTTCATCGCTCTTCTCCTTATTTAAGTTCCGCATCTGTCCTGCCAACGCCATTTCCGGCAGAGTAATTTCCGGCCGCTCTGGCGTCCGTAAATTCTCTGGGCATTGTTCGGACAGCTGCTGTTTTTTAGTTCCGCA
>CAYLIM010000127.1:0-5257 GCA_964383805.1 uncultured Acetatifactor sp. | reverse complement strand
TATTTTTCCAGATTCTTATTCGCAGTGGACAACATTAGCTTGATGCGGTTCAGCTGGTTTACCTCGCTGGCGCCGGGATCGTAGTCGATGGCCACGATATTGGACTGAGGGTAGGCTTTCCGCAGAGCTTTAATTACCCCCTTGCCCACCACATGGTTGGGCAGACAACCAAAGGGCTGGGTGCATACGATATTGGGCACATTCTCGTGGATCAGCTCCACCATCTCCCCGGTCAAGAACCATCCCTCGCCGGTCTGGTTGCCGATGGATACGATGGGCTTGGCGTACTCCACGATCTCCCGGATGGGGGTGGGCGGGTCAAAATGCTTGCTCTTGGCGAAAGCCTTGGCTGCGGCTCCACGCAGCACTCGTTCAATGGCCCAGATACCCAGGGCGGAAACCTTTGCCGCCTTTTTGCTGGTGCCCAGATGCTCAGCCTTGTAAATCTGGTTGTAGAAACAGTACAGCATGAAGTCCATCAGGTCGGGCACGACGGCCTCTGCGCCCTCCGCCTCCAGCAGTTCCACCAGATGATTGTTGCCCGCAGGGGAGAATTTTACCAGGATCTCGCCCACAATGCCCACTCTGGGCTTTTGGATATCCCGAAGCACAATGGCGTCAAACTCCTGGATCATCTTCCTGCACATGCCGGGGAATTTGGCCAGGTTGATATGCTTGGCGGACACATAATCCTGAGCGACTTTCAGCCATTTCTGATGCACCGCCTCCACACTGCCGGGAACCTCCTCGTAGGGGCGCATACGGTAGACGCAGCGCATGAAGATATCGCCGATCTGGGCGGACAGCGCCGCGCGAATCAGCAGGTCCAGATTCAGGTGGAAACCGGGATTGGTCTCTATGCTGCCCAGGTTCAGGGAGATCACGGGGATCTGTGCCATGCCTGCCTTTTCCAGAGCCCGGCGGATAAAGCCGATATAGTTGGTAGCCCGGCATCCGCCTCCGGTTTGAGTCATAATAACAGCCGTCTTGTTTAAATCATATTTTCCGGAGAGCAGCGCCTCCATGATCTGTCCCACCACCAGCAAGGATGGATAACAGGCGTCATTGTTTACGTATTTCAGTCCCACGTCCACGGAATGCTTGTTGTCGTTGGTCAGCACCTCGAAATGATAGCCACAGGCGGCAAAAGCCTTCTCAAAGATATCAAAGTGGATAGGCGACATCTGGGGGCAGAGGATGGTATAGTCTCTGCGCATCTCCTCGGTAAACTGTACTTTCTTGATGGCGCTGGAGTGGATGGCGCGCTGCTCCGCTTTCTGCTCCCGAACACGGATGGCGGACAGGAGAGAGCGCACGCGAATCCGGGCGGCCCCCAGATTGTTTACCTCGTCAATTTTAAGACAGGTGTATATCTTGCCGGAGCCAGACAGGATATCGTTCACCTGGTCCGTGGTCACAGCGTCCAAGCCGCAGCCGAAGGAGTTCAGCTGAATCAGATCCAGATTTTCCACCAGTTTGACATAGCTGGCGGCGGCGTACAGTCGGGAGTGGTACATCCACTGATCGGACACGATCAGGGGGCGCTCCGGCTCCGCCAGATGGGAGATGGAATCCTCCGTCAGCACCGCGATATCATAGGAGGTGATCAGCTCCGGTATGCCGTGGTTGATCTCCGGGTCGATGTGATAGGGACGGCCCGCCAGAACGATGCCCCGTTTCCCGGTTTCTTTTAAATACTGCAGGGTTTCTTCTCCCTTTTTCTGCATATCCTGATGAGCCGCTAAAAGCTCCTTCCAGGCTTTTGCAACGGCCTCCCGCACCTGGTCGGCGGGGAGTTCGGTAAACTCTTTTAACAGGGCGTCGCAGATGGTCTCCTGGCTGGTAAAAGCCATGAAAGGATTGCGGAAAGTGATGTTTTCGCTTTTAAGCTCCTCCACATTGTTCTTGATATTCTCCGAGTAGGAGGTCACAATGGGGCAGTTGTAGTGGTTGTTGGCGTCCTCAAACTCGTTTCTCTCGTAAAATAATGCGGGATAAAAGATAAATTTTACTCCCTGCTTAATCAGCCAGCTCACATGCCCGTGGGCCAGCTTGGCCGGATAACACTCGGACTCACTGGGGATGGATTCTATGCCCAGCTCGTAGATCTGACGGGTGGACACGGGGGACAGCACTACCCGGTAGCCCAGACTGGTAAAAAAGGTGTGCCAGAACGGGTAGTTCTCGTACATATTCAACACCCTGGGTATACCTACCACGCCCCTGGGGGCCTCGTCGGCGGGCAGGGACTCGTAGGCAAACAGGCGCTTTAGCTTGTACTCGAAAAGGTTGGGCACATTGTGGGCGTTCTTCTGACCGCCGATGCCCCGCTCGCAGCGGTTGCCGGAGATAAACTGCCTTCCGCCGGAAAACTTGTTGATGGTCAGGCGGCAGTTGTTGGTGCAGCCTTTGCATTTTGCCATGCTGGTATCAAACTGCAGGTTGCAGATCTGCTCGTAGGAGAGCATGGAAGACTGGTAACTGCTGCATTCATTAAAGCGTTCACGGGCGATCAAAGCCGCGCCGAAAGCACCCATGATACCTGCGATATCCGGGCGTATGGCCTCGCAGTCCGCAATTTTTTCAAAGCTGCGCAGCACGGCGTCATTGTAGAAGGTGCCGCCCTGGACCACGATTTCCTTGCCCAGCTCCGAGGCGTCGGAGACCTTGATTACCTTAAACAAGGCATTCTTTATTACAGAGTAGGCCAGACCGGCGGAGATATCCGCCACGCTGGCGCCCTCTTTTTGGGCCTGTTTTACCTTGGAATTCATAAACACGGTGCAGCGGGTGCCCAGATCGATGGGATGCTGGGCGAACAGGGCAGTCTGGGCAAAATCCTGGACGCTGTAGTTCAGAGATTTTGCAAAGGTCTCGATAAAGGAGCCACAGCCGGAGGAGCATGCCTCGTTGAGTTGCACGCTGTCTACGGTCTGGTTCTTGATCTTGATGCATTTCATATCCTGACCGCCGATATCCAGGATACAGTCCACCTGGGGGTTGAAGAAGGCGGCGGCGTAGTAGTGGGCCACGGTCTCTACCTCCCCGTCATCCAACAGAAAAGCGGCCTTCATCAGGGCCTCGCCGTAGCCGGTAGAGCAGGAGCGGACGATCTGCACATCCTCCGGCAGCTGCTGGTAAATCTCTTTCAGGGAGCGGATAGCGGTCTTTAACGGACTGCCGTCATTGCTGCTGTAAAAGGAGTACAGCAGGGAGCCGTCCTCACCCACCAGGGCAATCTTGGTGGTGGTGGAGCCTGCGTCAATACCCAGAAAGGCGTTGCCGCGGTAGGAGGCCAGGTCTCCGGTGCCCACTTTGTGCCGGGCATGGCGGTCCTGGAAGGCGTCATATTCCTCCTGGGTGGCAAAGAGCGGCTCCATGCGCTCCACCTCAAACTCCATCTTGATCTCCCCGGAGAGCTTTGCCACCATTTCCTCCATGGTGTAGCTGACATCCTCCTTGGCGTTCATGGCAGAGCCCATGGCGGCAAAGAGGTGGGAGTTGTCCGTATCCATGATATGTTCCTCATCCAGCTTTAGTGTGCGGATAAAGGCTTTTTTTAGTTCCGATAAAAAGTGCAGGGGCCCTCCCAGGAAGGCCACATGTCCCCGGATGGGTTTGCCGCAGGCCAGGCCGGAGATGGTCTGGTTGACCACCGCCTGGAAAATGGAGGCCGCCAGATCCTCTTTGGTGGCGCCCTCGTTGATCAGGGGCTGGATATCAGTCTTGGCAAACACACCGCAGCGGGCGGCAATGGTGTACAGGGACTGGTAATTTTTGGCATACTCGTTCAGGCCCGCTGCGTCCGTCTGGATCAGGGAGGCCATCTGGTCGATAAAGGAGCCTGTACCACCGGCGCAGATGCCGTTCATGCGCTGCTCCACATTGCCGCCCTCAAAGTAGATGATCTTGGCATCCTCGCCGCCCAGCTCGATGGCCACGTCGGTCTTGGGGGCCAGCTCTTTCAAGGCAGTGGCCACGGCGATGACTTCCTGGGTAAAGGGTACGCCCAGGTGATTGGCCAATGTCAGGCCGCCGGAGCCGGTGATCATGGGGTGCAGCAGAGCATTGCCCAGCTTGTCATAGGCTTTTTGCAGCAGGGAGGACAGAGTCTCCCGGATATTGGCATAGTGCCGCTCATAGTCGGAAAAGAGAATTCTGTGGTTCTCATCTAGAAGGGCAATCTTGACCGTGGTGGAACCGATGTCAATGCCCAGGGTGTACTCGGGGAGATGCTGATTTTCCGCATCGCAGCTCATACAGGTATTGTTCATGTAAAAACATCCTTTCTGGATTAAAGTCGCGTCTCAAGGTTCATTTATAAAATCTATGAATGGATATTGATTTTTACGCATTCTCAGACATTATACGACAGAAAAAACAAAAATGCAACGGATTGCGAGCCTGGAACAGTGTTAAAATTGTGTTAAATTTTTGCAAAGCTGTACATTTTGGGAAATTTAATGATTCGAAACAGGTGTTATATTGTTTTGGGAAAAAATAAATTGACACCCATAACGTCGTATGCTATATTGAATTCAAAGCAGTGATTCTATTATGTCTACGACCGGATTTTTTCTTTCCCATATGGGATGTCGAAACAGATTCATGCTTTTATTCCAACAAATTATATGAATAGGGCAGGAGGTTTCGGCGTTGGGACGTTTCTGCGTAAGGAGGCAGTATTGGGAAAAAAGGATTTATTATTAAAGACGTACCTGTCCAATCCAGTGCGTTATGCGGATGTGTATAACGGCAGCGTATTTGGGGGTGCGCAGGTGCTGGACGCATCACAGCTGGAGGAGGTCGCAACAGTGGTCACGAAAGCGGACGGTAGTGCGATACTGGAGACGACATGCGATATTGCCATGCGCCAGAAGGTGGAAGGCGGGCTGTTTGCCTTGTGGATTCTGGAGAATCAGGAGGAGGTGGACTATGGCATGTCCGTGCGCATTCTGTTGCGTGAGGCGCTGGAGTATGACCGACAGGTAAAGGCGTTAAAGCGCAGGAATGAGGCAGAGTACAGGGAAGGGCATGAAGGAGAAATTGCTGCGGGAGAATATTTGTATAAGGTCAGGAAGAGTGATCGAATCCATCCGGTATGCACGCTGGTCATTTACTGGGGCAAGCACTGGGATGGCCCCAGGAGTTTGCACGAGTTTTTGGATTTCAGCGGGTATGGTGAGTGCGTGGCAGAGGAATTCAAAAAGCTGATTCCGGAGTATCCTCTGCACATCCTGAACTTGAATGAGGAAAA
>CAYLIM010000126.1:0-5290 GCA_964383805.1 uncultured Acetatifactor sp. | reverse complement strand
TCCTGCCCCGGCAGCGGTTTGGAAAAATAATATCCCTGTATGTATTCTATGCCCAGCGCCTCGATGGCTTGAGCCTGTTCTTCCGTCTCTATGCCCTCGGATACGATCTCCAGTTTCATATCATGGATCATATGCATGGCCGCCTCCATGACAAATCTCGCTTTCTGGCTGGCAAAATACGACTGACTCATATCCCGGTCAAACTTGACAATGGACACAGGCATATCCACAATATAGTTCAGATTGCTCTCCCCATTTCCAAAATCGTCCAGAGCGAATTTAACCCCGTAATCCATCAGCACCCGCATATTCTCCAGCAGAATATCCTTGGCCCGTATGGAGGCGGATTCTGTGATCTCCAGATTGATGCAGGAGGGTTCCAGCTTATATTTCTCCATAATGTTGATATAGGTCTCTGCCAGCCTAGGGTCCTCACACTGTCTCACAGAGAGATTCACTTCCACATATTCTATGCCGTATTGCTCCCTCAGTCGGTTTTCCTGAATAAAAGCGCAGGTTTTTTCAAACACCCTCTCACCGATCCGGGAGATAAGCCCGTTTTTCTCCGCCACGGGAATGAACCTGCCAGGCGGTATAATGTTCCCGTCCAGATCCCGGATGCGAACCAGCGCCTCGGCGGATACAAACTTATGCTGCTGCGTGGAATAGATGGGCTGATAGAATACCTCAATCCTATCCTCCTCAATGGCGGAGCGGATCATGCTCTCCGTCTCTCCCTTCTCCTTGTACTGACCGATTTTTTTCTCATCCAAAACAACACTGTTTTCTGTCGAACTGCCCATTTTTCCGGTTCTGAAATGCCGCAGCACTTGAAAGAGTTCCTCGACGCTCCTGAGCATCAGGGAGTTCGGCAGCATCACATAATAGGGAGGTATTTTCATCTGCTCCGCCTGATCTTCCCTGCATAAATTATCTGTATACTCCTTGAGCTTTTGAAACACATCCCACATGTATTTCTCATTGTCCGTAAAGAATACCAGCTCCCGCTCCAATGTCTTGAAGACTTTCACATTCTTGATCCTGTCCGCATAGCGCACAATATCCCAGAGCATTTTGTCCGCCTGTTGAGAGCTGCCGTCGCTTTCAATAATGGCCCTGTCGTTGAGGGCAATCAAAAGGGCGCTGAATCTCTCCTGTCTTTCATATTGCTGTTTTGTATACTCCCCCAGCGCATGCGCATTGTATGCGCCGGTCTCTCTGTCCAGATTGGCCTCGGGATTTTCCAGCTCGAAAAACAGGATAACCATGCCCAGCACGGAGGCAAAGCCTACCAGCAACAGATTGGCATTCAGAAATTGCGTTACCGCGGCAACAATCCAAATGCACATCCACATAATGATAGCCCTTCTCCTCTTAGGGTTCATCCCCTTTCCCTTTATCCCGACCTGATACAATGTCACCAGTATAAAGAGCAGCGCAAAAATATATGTTGCTATGCAGCTCGGCCCATGTGTGTAGACCACGCTGCCCTCCAAATAGTAATAGATTGGCAGAATGTAGATAATCAGCGTACCTATCAGCAGCAAAATCGTGTACAGTATGTTTCCTTTAACCTGTTTTGTTCCCGCGTTTCTCAAATCCGAGCGGGAATAGATCAACCCAAAATATCCGGACCAGACCAGGGAGACAATATAGGTCTTACAGATCAAGGCCAACAGAAATCCCGAGATATATTCCATATTGTTGATAGCAATAACCGAAAGAATATCCATGACGATGCAAAAAGAATTGACGCCCATTGTAAGTAAAAACAATTTTTCCGACGCCAGCCCCAGAGGTTTCTGCCTCAGTGAAAAATACCATATCAACGCTAAAACCGCAATACCACAGCATTGTACCTGAATATTCATAGTTTCCTCTTTCCGCATATCGCAAGTTGTACTTGCGATATTGCACCAATCAGTAATGGACATGGAACACATATCTGTCTATGCTTTTTAATGTCGTAATATTTATTGTAACACAAATCTGTTCATATTGATATACCTGTCAGAAATTAATTTGGGATTATTGTGTGATTCCCAAGACCTTCTCATAGTACGCAGACTCCCGGCCATCCTCGACAAAACGCTCCCTGCAGGCAAATCCATTCTTTTCCAATACATGTATAGAACCTACATTGTCCGCATAGGTAAAGGCCCCCATGGATCGGAGGGAAAACTGCTCCCTGACATACTGCAAAAACATTTCCACCGCGGCAGCGGCGATTCCGCGCCCCCACAAATTTCTCTCAAAAATGCAGTAGCTGAGCATGGCGTTGGGCGTTTCATCTCTATCGATACAATAGCACCAGACATCGCCGATATATTGTCCCTCCCAATATATGCTCCTGCCCGCGCTTGACGCGCCGGGGAGGCATGCCTTATCATAGGCGTCCAGAGCCTGTTCCACCGTCGTGTTGACAGATGGCAGCATTTTGCAAATCTCCTTGTCCTGGGTTTTATAAAAATAAATCTCCGCATTTTCTCTGGTTCGAGTCAAAAGCTCTATTCCCTGTGTTTTCATCTTACCGTCCTTTCCCGATGTATGCCTGCTGCCCTCCGGCTCATACTCTCTTTCTAATATTACATATATTCCCCGCCAATATCAAGAGAAATAAGATTCTGGCGCAGAGTCTGTCCATTGCGCTGATCGCGGCTCTGCTCTGCAGAAGTCAAAAAAAGACTCCCGTATTTTTTGGCGGGAGTCTTTCTAAGCAGTACATATGAGTATATCTGCGGCGCGTTTACGGAGGATATGTCCTAACGCTATTTAATCTACGCCTGCTGCCGCAGCATTCCGTAAATGGCCCGCCGCGATATGGGTTTTTTGTATACCAACAGGGAGACGGCATACTGCAGCAGCGCTCCCAGCAGCGCAAGACACAGACCTATCGCAATGGCCGCCGGCATGGGAATCTTCAAAAAATACTGTGAGAGTACCGTGCCTTCTCCAATAATGCCTGACAAATTGTAAAAACCGACCATACTAACACACATCAGAACCATGGGCAGCACAAAATATTTATATGCGATGCCTATATAGATGTGCAGCAGCATCTGCATCAGACCGCAGATCAGGATCAGACGGGCGCTGTGCCCCGCAGCCTCCGGCGTTATGTAAACTCGAATCATCTCAATGCATACTATTGTCAAATACATTACCGCGCCACCGCAAAATGTTATCACTGTGGGCAGGGAGGTCATAAGGGTCTTTTTGCATGGAGAGGATTGCACCAGCTGGGAGCCGCAGATAGAAACTATCAACTGGGCGGGATATATGGCCACCACCAACAACATATAGGCACCCATGCCGTCGGTTATATTAAATATCTCATACACCAGCCCCAGTACGCACAAAAATCCCATGATGCTTAGATTTGATTTTAAATTATATGACAATTTCATACATTTTATGGCAAAACGCCAACTCTCCATAATTTTCATTTTCAATCCTCCTGGGTATCAAAAAATGTCTGCCGCCATTTCTTCATGGCAGTCCGCACTGTCAACACACTTATGGCTGCTGCCGCCAGCGCCAGCAAACCCTCCGCCAACCATAGCTCTGGCAAAGAAACCCCATTGACCACAGTAAATAAAATCTCCCCTGCCACAATACCGCCATAGGCAATATATATGCACAGCGTGACAGACCGGGTATAGCGGGATATGAAGAGGGCCAGCACTTCCGCGACATAGATCGCAAGCAGAACACCCAGACATCTGTCCCATCCGTTCCCCATCGTCAGAATCCCCATTGCGCCGCATACTCCTACACAGAGCGCCGCCGTGAGAAGACGTCTTATCAGATCCCCCGCCAATCCCCGGCACAGTATTTTAGAACCTGAGGGAGAGGTTTTCAGGAAGTCCAGCTTGTAGCCCCTTTTGGACAGAATTCCCGCAAAGACGCCCTGATCCGTCAAAATCTCAAAAAACACCATCGCCGCAACCATCATATAACCATATCCCGGCATTCTTAAAAAATTTTTCCAAAGCAATCCCACTGTCAGCACTGCCGTCGGCAGTATCAGGAATATTCCCAGCTTGTATCTCCAGCTGGTAAAAAGTAAATAGGACTTTATTTTTTTCATAGCTACCTCATCCCTATCTCCTTAAAACTGCAGCTGACTGTGCGTTTTCATCACCGCCACACAGATCTGTGACAGGGTGGGAGTCTCCACCGCGACATTCATGCCCGCCAGCTCATTCAACCGTTCCGCCAGGCAGATACCCTCGAAACCAAAATGGTTGCGGGTCTGCGTCACCAGAATGGAGGCTGCCTGGTCGATGTATTCCGCATTCCCCTTGACCAGCACATATTTCTCCTTCAGGTCTTCCACAAAGCCTTGCTCCACGATCTGTCCCTGCTCCATGACAATGGCATAATCTGTCACATTCTCCATATCCGCCACATTGTGAGTGGAGAAGAAAACACTCCTCTCTCCCTCCCGGCTCACCAGATACTCCCGAATCATATCGCAGAGCTTATCCCGCATCAGAGGGTCCAGAGGGGAAGCCGGTTCATCCAGAATCAGCAGCTCCGTATCCCTTGACAGCACTGCCGCCAGCATCAGTTTCATGCGGTTGCCGTCGGAGAGGTTCCGGGCCTCCTTGCCCATGTCCATGGGTATCGCCAGTTCACGGCATATATTTCTGTAGCTCTCCGGCTGAAATCGTGTAAAGAGCAGCCTGTTTGCGTCCTCCACCTGCTTGATCGTCCAGTGGGGCAGATAGTAGCTGCCCGGTCCTGTATATCCGATGCGGTCCCGGACTCCCGCATCGTCTATTCCCGCCCTCTGGACAAAAAATTGAATCTCTCCCTTATAATCCAGCCGGATGCCGGAGAGGATATTCAACAGGGTTGTCTTACCTGCACCGTTCTCTCCGATCAACGCTGTGGCAAAACCCTGGGGAATCTGCAGCTGGGGAATGTCCAGCGCAAAACCCTTGAACTTTTTTCTGATATTACTTCCTGTAATCACATATTCCATGTTCCGCCTATCCTTTCTAAATAGAGTACCGCATCCGCCCTACCTATCGATCTCTCTCTACTGCGAGCAGAGCCTGCAGCGTCTCCACCAGCTCCTGGCCGCTGAGCCCGGCGATCTTGGCCGCCGCTATGGCCTCTCCGAGAGCGTCCTCCACTCGCCGCAGATGCTGCTCCCGCAGCATTTCACTGTCCTGGGCATTCACATAAAAACCCTTGCCCTGCATGGCTGTGACCAGTCCCTCCTCGGCCAGCAGCTCGTAGGCCTTCATCGTTGTAATCACGCTGATCTTCAGATCCTTGG
>CAYLIM010000125.1:0-5490 GCA_964383805.1 uncultured Acetatifactor sp. | reverse complement strand
ATTTGTGCAATTTTATAAGCTGTTTCAAAATTTTCAAAATGCCCCTCCTGTATACAGTTTAAGTATTGGTCAAAATATGCTTTAGGTATAGTGTAAACTATGTCCCAAGGGCAAGGTCAAGCATATATGGCAAAAAAAGAGAGTCGAGAACGACGGCATTTGATGTTGACGTTCTCCGACTCTTTTTATAAATATTACCATAACTCCCCGTCCTGACACTTTGACGAAGAATTTAGAAAATAGCGCATTAGCACCCCTGATTCGAAAAGGGAGTTTATGATTCCTCCTCCAAATCATAGAGCCGCCCCGTGGCAAAAGGACTGCCCACATCGCATCTCCCGTGGTGATAGGCCTTTTCCGCCCTGCCCTCCTCCACTTCATCCGACATCTCCACCTTAATGCGGCTGACTCCCGCCTCGGTCATAAAGTCCAGCATATGAATCACATTATCCAGATCGCTCATTGTATTTCCTCCTCGATATCAGGTATTCTACCGACAGTTTTCCAGCAGCTTAAGCAGACGATTCTCCAGCAGCTCCCCGGTGGTCCACAGCGCCGCCAGGGCATGAGTTATCCCCATCTGCCTGTACATCTCCAGCCGGTGGCGGCCGTCAGCGACATGAAATCCATTTTCCCCATACTCCACAATCAGCGGCGGCGTATCCCAATTCTCATAGTCCTGTTTCATTCGGTCCACCACTTGGAAAAAATAATCTATGGAATCCTGGTCGTGAAGATACTCCGGGGCGCCGGACTTGATCTCAGCAAGCAGCGACAGCGGTATCCTGCGGATGCCGATATAGCGGCGTTCCTGCTCCAAAAGCCCGTCCGCCAGCGCCAGATTGTGCCCGTCGTTTCTCAAAAACAGCTGCATCCACTCATCTATTTTGCCCCGGTCATCATATTCCCGGGCTATGGTATACGTTCCGTATTTCATTTCCACACTCCTTCTTCTCCATTAAAAGTCTGTCCCATACTGCGCTGCCTCGCCGCCTCATACAACAGAATGGACGCCGCGCAGCCTACATTCAGGGAGGAGGCGGAGGAGGTCTGCGCCATGGGAATACTGCACAGCACGTCTGCCATCTCCTTGTATCTGTGGCTGAGTCCCAGCGTTTCATTTCCCAGCATAATCACCACCGGACCGGAAAGCGGCTGTCGGTAGAGGGGCTGCTCTCTGTGCGCAGTGGTGCCCACCAGCCGCAGGGCAGGGTATTTTGCCCGCAGAGCCGCCACACAGGCCTCCCACTGGTCACTGCGCTCCATCTGCCACACCGGCACCCGAAAAAAAGAACCCATGCTGGCCTGCAGCACCTCCGGGTCATACAGATCCACCCCGTGTCCTGTCAGAAACAGTCCGTCCGCCCCCAGCGCGTCACAGGTGCGGAGTATCGTGCCCAGGTTTCCCTTGTTACCCGGCCGGTCAAACAACACCAGCAAAGGATTTTCCGCCGCCTGCTGCCCCACACCATCGTCGGCATCCCACCACCTCCGGGGCTTTCTCATCTCCACCACCGCCATCAGCTCCGACGCATCCTCCTTGCCGCTGAGTTCGGCCATCAGTTCTCCGGTCAGCCGATAATTGACCTGTGTATCCACGGATTTCAAAATATTCTCCGCCCAGTCCGACAGGTTCCCGCCGCAATAGATAAAGCTGCGTATGTTCCACCCCGCCCCTATGGCCTGGTTGATATTCCGCACACCTTCCACAAAAAAGGCTCCCTGCCGCAGCCGCTTGGTCCGGTTGTCCCGCAGGCCCTGCAGCTGCTGGTAGGAAACGTTTTTCTTTCCCACAGAAATTGTCTTCATAGATACCTCTTTCCACATACCATCTGCCACTCTGTAGTGATATGTATGCCCTTCCGCAGTTTATCCTACCAGAAAGTATGACCGGAAAACAGGTATACTTTTCATTAAACGGAAATTGCCATAAATTTCAAATATTGATTGGCAAACTCCTCCCTATCCGCCTGGCTGCTGCACCAGATAATCACGGGAAAATAGGGAATTTCCTCCCGGATCAGCGCCTCATACAGAGGACTGCCGCAGTTTAACTCAAAGCCGTTCTCCCCATAATTCACAATCAGCGGCGGCAGCGGCTCCTGGCGCCAAATACACTGCTGCCGGGCCGCCACATTCCGCTCCCACACAACAGGGTGCACCCGCCATTTCATATGCTCCTCCGGGCCGCTGCTCCGGGTAAAGAGCGACAGGGGCATGGCCAGAGGGCCTATATACTGCCTTGGATACAGATACAGTCCATCTGAGAATTCCTTGTTTCTGCGCTCAAACAGCAGATAGGTGTGTACCCATTCCTCCAGCAGACCCGCCTGGCCGTACTGCTCTGCGGATACGGCATGGGGATAAAACGGGATATTATCCTCCGCTTTTTTATTGTAGACGATTTTCTTTACCGTCTCCTGGGACAGACAGTACTCTCTTGCCAGCTGGGGAATACCCACTCCATATGCGTGTTTGTTGCGTATCATTTGGTTGCGCTTTCGGTAATAGCTGCGCTGCCCCGTTCCCTCTCCCCAGGGTCTGGCCGTCTCCTGCGTCTGAGGCACATAGAGGAGCTTCCCGGCGGCATATCGCTGCACCTGCTCCAATAGCGGCGATGGCAACACCTGCTCCGCATTCACATAGTTTTTATTCTGCATGGCTGATCCCTCTTATTTCCGGTTGTATGCACTATGTAAGCGGATTGAGTACGCAGCTCATCTCATGCCACTGCTCCCCGCCCCATGTAGACTCCGCCATCCCATGATCCTGAAATCCCATCCGCTTGTACATCTCCACCTTAGACTCCAGACAGGTCAGGAAGACCTCTTTCCTGCCCCTCTCCCGCTCCCTGCGCAGATAGCGGGACACAATCTCCCTTGCCAGCCCCCGCCTGCGGTACTGTGGGAGCACGTCCAGCCCCAAAATCATCACATTCCGGCCCACCGGGTCGTACAGCTCCGCATCAATAAAAAATTCATCTCTGAATTTGCTCTCCTCCGTGGACAAACCATTGAGAAACCCGGCAAGTTTTCCTGATTCCTTATCCACTGCCACCAGAAACAGTTCCGGAGCTTTTGCAATCCTGTCCCGCATCATCTTTTCCGAACATGCCTCATTGGGCGGGAAACAGATTTCTTCGATACTGACCGCCTGCCCCGCCTCGCCGGGGAGAATATTGCGGAACTCAAAATGTTCGTTGATATCATATGAAGTTTCCCTCTCGCTATGCATAACGTCCTCCCTATACACTGTCCGTTTCCCGCTGCCCTTTCTTTTTCGGCAGATATCACTCAATATTATAGCGCTGAAGAATGCTTTTTTCAACCGGAGAATGCCTTCGGAGTTTTGGGAGATTTGCCGCGATTTCCAATTGACTTCCACCACATTATCCTGTAAAATGAATATGTATCCGGGGGAGACACCCATGCCAAAAAACGCAGATACCGAGATAATCAATCCGGGGAGGACACCCATGGAAAAAAACGGACAGACTGTATGCGTTCTGGATGAACAGGATACAGTGATTGGTTATACCTATCCAAAGAGAGCAAAAGGACTTGTAAAAAAACGTCGGGCAGAGTTTGTTTCCGACAATGCAATCCGTCTATACAGACAATGCCCGACATATGAGAATATGGAGGACATAGAGATGGATAACACCAATTTCATAACAATAAATCCTAAGGCATGGCGCAAGAATCCCGACGAAGGCAGCAGAACCGTCTGCGACCGTTTCATGATCAGCAACCCGCTTGCAGGAGCTATCGTTTCTGCCCCAAGTGTGGTTGAGGTCTTGTCTCTGGGAACGTTCGACTGGAATGCCGCCAGCTACGTCACCAACGGCTTTCAGGAGCTTGAGCCGGATACGGAGTACCATTTTGTATTTTGGCTCAATGGCGGAGAAAATGACCGGAGCGATGAGGTCTGCCAACTGCAGATTCTGTTTACGGATGACAATATCACCGCCTCCAACAGCGAGTTCAACAGGGGATTGCGTTTCCGCCTGAATCGCGGATACATCAAACCGCTGAAGAAGTACAACGGCTGGGAGTATTACGACATACCCTTTACCACAACGCAGGCGAGATACACGCAGTTCCAGTTTGTGGCAATAAAAGCTCCCATGGCGTTGATGAATGCCGAAGAGCCGGATGCGTACAAGGATTTACAGGATGTGATTGATCCCTACGAGAAGCAAAGACCCCAGCGTCATAACATTATTTTTGAGGACGGCTGGCCGGTTGACAAGTGGTATTCCACTGAGAGATTAGCCCATAACCAGGACGGTGAAGAAAGAAATTCTGATGGAATACCAGCGTCTTCCTTTAAGGCAGACTGGTCTACCGCAAAAGTGCGGCCGTCTTTCTTTGACTGGTCTGGTCTGACAGAAGACATTACCAGTGAAATTATGGATGCCATAGATCTGGATTCCCTACAGGAGAATATTCTGGAGGGAATAGATGTGGACGCCATTCGCGATCAAATTTTGGAATCCGTAAGGAAATCCCTGAATCCATCTAACTAAACAGTACGATTACAGCCCTCATTCCCGCTATAGGAATGAGGGCTGTTTTAAACTAGACGCCAGCTTATCAGGATAGAAATTATTCCTAATCCCAAAACCAGAATCCCCCAAAGGATGTGCCATGTACGGTTTGTTTCCTGGTCCGTGGAACATGGGAGCAGCCACTGATTTTGCGGAAACTGCAGTATGTGATCCCGCAATTTCTGGCTGAATTCAATCACAACAATCCAGAACAGATCTACAGCCATGACCGCCATCGTACTGTAAAACGTAACTGGCGCATTGGTCTTGACCATAAAATTGTGATAAAACAATTTATAAAGTATGTAGGCGATCCCAAGACTGCACAGGATATTGACGGATTTTAGCCGCAGATTACATTTTAATCCCAAAATCACCTCCGGGATATAGACAATCAAGACGGCAAGTGACAGGCCGCTTCCCCGCCCATAAGTGTATTCACTTTTATGAGTCTCCAAAGTCCAAAACCCCATCAGAAACATAACAGCCGCCATAGTAACAAGCGAGTGCAGATTGTATAATACTATAATCGGAGAATCCTTATTATCATCCATCTGTTACCCCCATATCAGTTCATCGGCTATGCCGGCTACTCCTGCCGCTTTGCGCAAAAATCCAGAATCCTTAAGGCTCAAATCTCAACATACTCCTGTTCCACACTGAAAAATGATGTCGATAATAATTATATATATAATATATGTCCTTTTTATGAACCATTTGTAAATAATCCGGTGCATATAAAGCAGCCCTCTATATAATGCGATCCCGCAGTGCGGCCTCAATATCCTCGTCCGTAATCAGGGAGTACACCTTTGCGCCGTATTTTTCCAGCATCCGCTCCTCGCCGGAGGGAGTGCCTGCAGGCATCTGGTTCCGGCGACTCACCATGACGATCACCGCCGCCACCTGAATATCCGCCTGACGGCGCAGCTGCTCCACCC
>CAYLIM010000124.1:0-5549 GCA_964383805.1 uncultured Acetatifactor sp. | reverse complement strand
TATACGACAGGTAAGGGAGAAAGTCAAGAGAAATGTATAATGAAATTGATTTAGAGAAAATAGACATAAATGCAGATCCGCCAACAGAAGAACCAGCAAGACAGTACTATTTTATGGCAAAATGCCGAGAGTGGGTGAAAGCTTTCAAACGAAAAAACGGACGTTTACCCAAATCTTTTGTACTCAATATGGGCTGTCAGATGAATGCCAGGGATTCGGAGAAATTGGCGGGTATTCTTCGTCGTGTGGGGTATGAGGTGACAGAGACGGAGGATGCGGATTTTGTGATCTTTAACACCTGTACAGTCCGGGACAATGCAAACCAGCGGGTCTACGGCCGCCTGGGGGAGCTGAAAAGCCGCAAAAAGTGCAATCCGGCCATGAAGATAGCCCTCTGTGGCTGCATGATGCAGGAGCCTGCGGTGATCGAAAAGCTGCGGTCAAGCTACCACTTTGTGGATTTGGTGTTTGGCACCCACAATATCTTCAAGTTTGCGGAGCTGCTGTGCAGAAGTTTTGAGGAGCAGGGCATGATTGTGGACATTTGGGAGGATACGGACCAGATTGTGGAGGATTTGCCGGTGGAGCGGAAATACCCTTTTAAGTCCGGCATCAACATCATGTTCGGCTGCAACAATTTCTGCAGCTACTGCATTGTACCCTATGTGCGGGGCAGAGAGCGCAGCCGGGAACCGAAGGACATTCTACAGGAAATCCGGCAGCTGGCCGCCGAGGGCGTGGTTGAGGTCATGCTGCTGGGGCAGAATGTGAACTCCTACGGAAAGAATCTGAAGGAGCCCATGACCTTTGCCGAGCTGCTCCGGGAAGTAGAGAAGATAGAAGGGCTTGAGAGAATCCGCTTTATGACCTCCCACCCCAAGGACCTGTCCGAGGAGCTGATTCAGGTCATGAAGGAGTCCAAAAAGATCTGCCGCCATCTGCATCTGCCCCTGCAGTCCGGCTCTACCCGTATTCTGGAACGGATGAACCGCCGGTACACCAAGGAGCAGTATCTTGCCCTGGCGGAGAAAATACGCAGGGAGATCCCGGATATTGCCATTACCACGGATATCATTGTAGGATTTCCGGGAGAGACCATGGAGGACGTGGAGGAGACCATCGATGTGATCCGCAGGGTCAAATACGACAATGCATTCACCTTTATCTACTCCAAGCGGACAGGGACGCCGGCAGCGGCAATGGAGAATCAGGTGCCACAGGACCAGGTCAAGGAAGGGTTTGACAGGGTGCTGAAGGTGGTACAGGACACCGCCAGAGAACAGGTGGCCCGGTATCAGGGCCAGAGGGCGCAGGTGCTGGTGGAGGAAGTGAATGAGCACGATAAAAAGCTGCTGACCGGCCGCATGTCCAACAACACGCTGGTGCATTTTCCGGGGGCGGTGGAACTGGTGGGCCGGATTGTGACGGTAAGTCTGGATGAATGCCAGGGATTCTATTATATGGGCCATATGGTTTCGGAAAAATCTCTTGCAAAAACCCTATAATAAGCATAAAATAAGATTTGTGTCCAATCCGTGGAAAATGGATTTGCACAAATTTTATTTTGGCGTTTACTATAATACATATGCGGGAAGAGGAAAAAAATGGACAAGTTAAAACCAAAGCTTTTTTCTGTTATGAAAACTTACACCAAAGAGCAGTTTGTAAAGGACGTGGTGGCGGGCATTATCGTGGCTATCATTGCACTGCCCCTGTCCATCGCTCTGGCGCTGGCCTCCGGGGTCACGCCGGAAAAGGGTATCTATACCGCCATAACGGCGGGATTCGTGATCTCGTTTCTGGGCGGCAGCCGGGTGCAGATCGCCGGGCCAACGGCCGCCTTTGCAACCATTGTGGCGGGGATTGTGGCTGAGAACGGCATGGACGGGCTGATTGTAGCCACAATAATGGCGGGCATTATCCTGATTCTTATGGGTGTGCTGCGGATGGGCAACCTGATCAAGTTCATTCCCTACACCATTACCACCGGTTTTACGTCGGGAATCGCCGTGACCATTTTTGTCGGACAGATCAAGGATTTTCTGGGGCTTATCGTAGTCAGTGAGGAGCCTTTGATAGAGACTATGGAAAAGCTGCAGGCGGTGTTTCGTTTTATCGGCACCACAAACTGGCAGGCGGTGGTCGTGGGCGTGGTGTGTATGGCAATTCTGATCGGCTGGCCCTATCTGCCGGGAATCTGTAAGCGGATTCCTCCTTCCCTGATCGCAGTGCTGGCAGGCATTGCCATGGTGAAGGGGATCGGAATGAAGGTTTATACCATCGGGGACCTGTATGAGATCTCCAACAGACTGCCTGGAATTTCTCTGCCAGCATTTAATTTTAAGACCGTACAGAATGTGCTGCCGGATGCCTTTACCATTGCGATTCTGGCGGCTATTGAGTCTCTGCTGTCCTGTGTGGTGTCGGACGGCATGATCGGCAGCAAGCATCGCTCCAACATGGAGCTGGTCGCCCAGGGTGCGGGTAATATCACCTCCGCCCTTTTTGGCGGTATTCCCGCCACCGGAGCCATTGCCCGAACCGCCGCCAACGTGAAAAATGGAGGCCGTACCCCCATTGCGGGCATGGTGCATGCGGTGACACTTTTGCTGGTGCTGGTGGTGTTGATGCCCTATGCGGCGCTGATCCCCATGCCTACCATCGCCGCCATCCTGTTTATGGTGGCTTACAATATGTCCGAGTGGCGCAAGTTTCTCCATCTGTGCAAGACTGCGCCCAAGAGCGATATTATCGTGCTGGTGCTGACCTTTGTGCTGACCGTAGTGTTTGATCTGGTGGTTGCCATTGGAGTCGGCATTGTGCTGGCCGCCATTCTGTTCATGAAACGGATGAGCGATGTGACGGAGGTGGAGGGCTGGACCTATGTCGACGAGGATGTGGAGAGCGACAAGGACAGTATTGAATTGCGCCATGTGCCCAGCCATACTCTTGTGTATGAGATGAGCGGCCCGCTGTTCTTTGGCGCCGCGGACAAAATCCTGCATATACATCCAGACAATACCGTCGCTGCTCTGATTCTGCGGATGAGGAGCGTCAGCGCCATAGACGCCACCGCCATGCACAATCTGGAGACTCTGGCGTCCACCTGTGAGAAGAAACAGATTCAGCTGATTCTGTCTCATGTGAATGAGCAGCCCATGCGGGTTATGCACAAGGCAAAATTTGTGGAGCGGATAGGAGAGCAGAATTTCTGCAGACATATTGATGATGCGCTGGCTCTGGCGGAGGAGTTGAGCGGCCGGAAAAACAGAGGTTCTGAAAAAGAGGACGAACAAAATGACAAAACAACAATTTAGAGAGTTTTGCGCGGGACGGTATATCCTGCTGGACGGAGCCACAGGTTCCAACCTGATCAGGAGGGGAATGCCCTCAGGAGTGTGCCCGGAGCAGTGGATTCTGGAGCATCCCCAGGCGCTGGTAGAGCTGCAGAAAAGCTATGTGGAGGCAGGGACCGACATTCTGTATGCCCCCACCTTTACGGCGAACCGCATAAAGCTGGAAGAGTATGGTCTGGCGGAGCGGCAGGAGGAGATGATAAATAGTCTGGTGGCCCTGTCCAGGCAGGCGGCAGAGAGCGGGAATGTCCTGGTGGCCGGAGATCTGACCATGACGGGACAGCAGCTGCGGCCCATGGGCAATATGGAGCTGGAGACCCTGATTGAGGTGTACGGAGAACAAATCCGGATGATGGAGAGCGCCGGAGTGGACTTGCTGGTGGTGGAGACCATGATGAGTCTGGGGGAGACCCGGGCGGCTCTGATCGCAGCCAGGGAAGTCACAGAATTGCCGGTGATAGTTACCATGACCTTTGAGGCGGACGGGCGTACCCTCTTTGGCACGGACGCCCGGACGGCGGCCATCGTGCTGGAGAGTCTGGGGGCAGACGCCATAGGGGTGAACTGCTCCACCGGCCCGGCGAAGATGAGAGAGATAGTGGAAGAAATGGCCCAGGTCAGCAGTCTGCCCCTGATTGCCAAGCCCAATGCGGGCCTGCCTGCGGTGAATGAACAGGGACAAACGGTTTATGACATGGACAGCGATACCTTTGTGGCAGAGATGGAGGAGCTGGTGGCGGCGGGAGCCGTGATTCTGGGGGGCTGCTGCGGAACAGATCCCACCTATATCGCAGGGCTCAGGCGCATGGTGCAGGGAAGGACGCCCACGCAGCGAACCAGACGGCCCGAGGGCATCCGCTATCTGACCAGCGAGCGGCAGACCGTGGCCTTTGGCCTGGAGGACCCATTTATGATCGTGGGAGAGCGGATCAATCCCACCGGCAAGAAAAAGCTCCAGGAGCAGCTTAGAGTCGGCTGTATGGATATGGTGCTGCAGTTTGCTCAGGAACAGGATACCTGCGGGGCCTCCATCCTGGATGTGAATATGGGGATGAGCGGCATTGATGAAAAAGCAATGATGCTGCAGGTTCTGGAGGAGGTGCAGGGGGTCACTAATCTGCCTCTGTCCCTGGATTCCAGCCATGTGGAGGTGCTGGAGGCGGCGCTTCGCCATTATCCAGGGCGGGCGCTGGTAAATTCCGTATCCTATGAGACAGAAAAATTTGAAAGACTCCTGCCCATCGTGCAGAAGTATGGGGCCATGTTTATTCTGCTGCCCCTGTCGGACGAGGGACTGCCCAAGGATCTGGAGGAAAAAAAGCAGATCATTGATCGGATCGTAACCCGTGCGCTTGAACTGGGCATGCGCAGGGAGGATATTGTGGTGGACGGCCTGGTGACTACCATCGGCGCCAACAAGCAGGCGGGGCTGGAGACTCTGGAGACCATCCGCTACTGTAAGGACCAGGGACTGGCAACTATATGCGGGCTGTCCAATATCTCCTTCGGCATGCCCGCCAGACCCTATGTGAACACGGCCTTTCTGACATTGGCTATCTACGAGGGTCTGACCATGGCCATCGCCAATCCCTCCCAGGAGATGCTGGTCTGCGGGGCTTTGGCCACGGATATGCTGAAGGTTAAAAGAGATTCGGATCTGCGATATATTGAGCTTGCCTCCCAGCTGCAGCCGGTGTCAGGCAGCGCGCCTGTCAAGAATTCCGGACAGGGCAACGAAGGCACTGCGGTGGTTTCGGAGCCTCAAACCTATCTGGATCGGACCACGGACGCCGTGTTAAAGGGCAACCGCAGCGGCATTGCCGCCCTGACAACGGAGGCGGTGTCGGCGGGAGAGGACCCGGGAAAGCTGCTGAACGAGGGGCTGCTGCCCGCCATAGGCAGAGTGGGAGATCTGTTTGAACAGAAGAAATATTTTTTGCCCCAGCTGATTGCCAGCGCGGAGGCTATGAAGAATGCCATCGAGGTGCTGGAGCCATATTTGCTTAAGGAGCAGGACGGGGACTCCATGCCGGTGGTAGTCATAGCCACCGTGGAGGGGGATATCCACGACATCGGAAAGAATCTGGTGGCGCTGATGCTGAAAAACTATGGTTTCAAGGTGGTAGACCTGGGCAAGGATGTGCCGAAGGAGGCTATTATTCAGGCGGCACGGGAACACCATGCGGATATCAT
>CAYLIM010000123.1:0-5735 GCA_964383805.1 uncultured Acetatifactor sp. | reverse complement strand
CATCGGCGGCCGCCTCCGGGTGCGTCACTCCCGGCCGGTACACATAGACATAGTTCTTGCCTGCATTGTTGGTAAGCCCCTCAACCTTGTTATCCACCCGATACATGAGCAGCCCGCTACTGGGAATGCGGTGATCAAATCGGTTGGGATCTGCAACCTGTTTTCGATACTCGAGGCAAATCAGTTCGCTGTCCGAAAGCGGCGTCTTCAGCATAAACACTTTATCACCGCCGGATTCCGACACTGCTGTCAGTGTATATGTGCCGCTCTTGTCTATTGTCTTCATAGGGATCCACCCCTGCCTGGCCCTTAGATAGGACAGAGGATACTGTAAAAAGCAGCTGACGGATGCCATAATGTCCCAGCGGCCTACCGGGTCTCCGCCGCTACTGTTACTGTTTCTGTAAAGATCGGGCAGTCCCAGAGTGTGCAGAAATTCGTGGGCTATCACTCCTTGCTGCGGCAACACATTGAGACCTGGATTCTCCAAAACCAGCTTTGCAGAGGGGATCATATTATAATTCCGAACCAGCAGTCCGTTGACTTTTTCCGAATTCGCATATACAGACTTGAAAGCCGACTCGCCCTTGTCTGGGGCTGCAACACTTCCCTGTACAATAATCGTCAGGTTATCGAGAATGCCTTTTTCTCTGTTATCCAGTTTATCTGTAGTGTTCAGCGCAATTCGCCCATCCGCAAGCGCCTTCACCACCGCATTCACTACACCGTTTGCATCGCCACTCCGGGGAATCACCAGTGTCTGCACTCCCTGGCCGCCAGACTGTTCCTGGGGAAAATAGTTGGTCACATGTATCTTTCCCTCTGTCACCGCCTGGATGTAATTGCTGAAGGAGTCCTGATCCAAGTCATACATCCTCTTGATCATCTGCCAGTTGGAGTAACTGTCATTGGTGGCATTAAAAATATCCTTGGTGTCATCCTCATATTTTACAAAGACCACCACATTGGCTATCTCCGCCGTGCTCCCTGCCGCCTGCACCCTGCCGGCATTCGCCATCTCCGGCAGCGGAAGCGCCATGGCCAGAATCAATGCCAGCACCGCCGCCAGCAATCTCTTTTTTATAGTCGCTTTACTCAAGCCCTTCATCCGCTACCTCCATTCAACATATTCCGGGAGGCCAAAAAATGCCGGGCCGATCCGAAAGTCTGCAATCTCCACATTTTCCTGATACAGATAGGTCCTGCCGCCGGGTCCGTATGCATAGAGGACGCCGCCCTGGTCAGTTACCTCCTTGACCTGCTCCTCGGCAGTAGTTCCATCCTCCCGGAATGTGCCCGAATACTCCACGCCCTGGTAGACAACTGTCAGCAGTCCCACGCACACACCGTTTTCCAGCGTTCCCTGAAGGGACTTTGTCACATTGCCCTCCCCGTCGCTGTATGCCGCCGTCACATCCCCCGTATATGCTCCGTCAGTCAGAGTGGCGCTGCCCAGCACTGCGCCGGTTTCATCCCCCTGATAGAACAGGAAACGTCCCTGCCCGTCGTGCCAGGTAATCTTCACAGCCTCACCGCCTGCGGCGACCTGCAGGATTTCCTCTCCGGTTTGGTAGCAGGTACGGGTCTCAATGGCATCCAGGCCCTCCTGCAGCAGGCTGCGCCACTCCTCCGACAATGTCAGACTGCTGAGCGCCACAACATCCTGCGCCTCCAGAGCCTCCTTGATCTGCCCGGCCAGAGCGGCCATATTCTCCTCCGTATCGTCCCGGTACACCGTCACTGCACTGAGCTGCTCTGCATATTCCTCAGATGGATAGAGCCGCAGCAGCTTAAACAGCATGCGGCGCTGCTCTCTCCAGTCTCCCCTGCTGCCATAGATCCGGGCCAGCTCCTCGTAGTCCTGCTCCGAAAACACATCCATGGCCAGCAGACGTTCATAGTACTCCTGTTTTTGAGCCAGGGATGCCTCATCCTCTTTCAACTCAGAAATCGCCTGCCGCAGTTCCTCCTCCGTAAAAGGCTCCCTCGGCTGGGCCGTGGCAGCGGGTTCCTCCGTGGGAACCGGCAGCGTCTCTCCCCTCTCTGTCTGCGGCTGCCCACAGGCTGTCAGGGCCAGAGCCGCCAATAGGGAAATACCAATGCAAATGTGAGATGTCCTTTTTATGTTTTTCATGATTACCTCTATCCACGTACCATTTTTGCCATGCTATCTGTATGGCAAAGCACACTATATCATTATTGGTATCGGAGCAATATGTAAAAAACATAAGAGGAAAATGTAACTAAATTTTTAGGATGCAAATGTACTGCCATGTGCATTACTTCTGCCCAGATTATAGGCATTGCATAACGAGTAAAATACTTCATATTTAACTCTATTGATTGAGGTGTGCGCTAAAGCGCACAGAATCATTGTATAATAAAATAATTTGAAAATTAAAAAATTTATATATTGTAAATTTCTGCTAAACTGAAATAAAAACGAGGAGGCTTTATTATGAGCAGCTTACAGACACAGATAAAACAATATCTGGAATATTGTCAGTATCAAAAAAGATTGGATAAAAAGTCGCTGAAAGCGTACCGAATTGACTTAATCCAGTTTCTCACGGAAATATCCTGCGCTGATGCCCTGGAGATAACCCCCGCCCTACTGGAAAACTATATTGCAAATCTACATCAAAAATATAAGCCCAAAACAGTTAAGCGAAAGATTGCCTCCCTGAAAGCGCTTTTTCACTATTTTGAATACAGGGAAATTATTGACCGCAATCCCTTCAACAAAATACAAATACGCTTTCGCGAACCTGCCATTCTGCCTAAAACCATTCCCCTGCAAACAGTCGAGACTTTTCTCTCCACCATTTATCAGCAGCATGCGGCGGCCGAGACGGAATATCAGCGAAAAAAAACTCTGCGGGACATAGCTGTTATCGAACTGCTCTTTGCCACAGGCATGCGGATTTCCGAACTCTGTACTCTGAAGATAAGCGATGTGAACCTGCGTGACAGATACATACTAATCTACGGCAAGGGTTCCAAAGAACGGAAAATACAGATCGGGAACGAGGACGTCTCCCACGTGCTGACCACATATAAAAATACTTTCGAGGAGGAGATGCGAGGCTGCAATCATTTTTTTGTAAATCAGGCCGGGCGGGCGCTGTCCGATCAGTCTGTCCGCAGAATGATTAACAAATATACCTCCCTCGCTGCTATAGAGCAGCATATTACCCCACATATGTTCCGCCACACCTTTGCCACCAGTCTGTTAGAAGCCGATGTGGACATCCGCTACATACAGGAAATGTTGGGCCACAGTTCCATCAATATCACGGAGGTCTACACCCATGTGGCCATGTCAAAGCAGAGGGACATACTGGTGTCAAAACATCCCCGGAAAAACTTTCATATTGAACAGGAATAACGGTTCCCGCTGCAGAGATATCGAGAACCAGCTTGTTGACTGCAAAAGAGACCGCCCCAAAGGTCGGCCTCTTCTGCATTTTTTGCTATCCTCTATCGCTTTAGCTCAAACACATAATTTATGCCCGGTGCGATTGACAGACACAGTTCTCCGTCTGTAACTGGATATTCCACATTTTTTACAATCTCCCTCACCCCAGTTATACCATCGGCCAGTTTCAGGGTTATCTGCTCCGTGTAGGGCAGATCGGATCTGACAATCGCCGTGTCGTTGTCGTATACAAACAGTTCCACCATAGCGGGTCCTTCGATGGAAACCGGCATTTCCCGCGTAAGTAAACGCCGGATCACATTTAACACCTGAGGCGGATAGTGGTAGAGATCACCCATATCGTCGGGGATTGTGATGACAGCAATCTTCCCTTTTCCATAGGAACAGCGCAGAGCAATGGGAAAGTTGTTGTCCGTCCCGTATGCAGCCGCCAGTTCCCACACGTCGTTGGTACAATATTCCATCTGGGGAATCAAAATCGGTTTCGCTGCAGGGTATTTGCCCCCGACAGTGACGCCATTATCCCTGGTATCCGCGTATTCGCTGACCAGCGCTTTTCGGGAAGAGTACTTTACATTCACAAATTCCATAAAAGCAGATCCCAGCTTTCGCACAAAACCGCTGGTTACTACCACGGAGGCTCCCTTCAACATACTGGCTTTCATTTTCTGCACAATTTCCGGATCATCAGCCGCCCCCTCCGCAAGAAAGATCACCTTTTCCTGCTCGGGATAGTCTATGTAGGGTTCAAAGGGAATGCCACACATACCCAGATAGTTGTGAAGGTTATCCTCACCCCGGGCGCAGACAGGTCTGTAGGCCGCCACGCCTCTGGGATTGCCCAGTTTTCCCAGATATTCGTCCACTTCATCAAGCAGTTCTCCCACAGCAGGGGCAAACAGCCTGAAAGAGGCATCCTCTATAAGGGAACCCAGGCAAAACAGCGTCACTTCCCTGGCCTTGGCAAACAGGGTCAGGTATCCCTGCTCCAGATAAGAAGTTAGATTGTAGGTACACTCATAGGGATCAAACCAGCCTCCCAGATTCCTGCCCGGCGCGGCGCTCTCCAGATAACGCATCACAAAATAACTCAGATATTTGGGCAGATGCTGTGCCGCATAGGTAGGATTTCTGGTCTCGGTTCCCGTATAGATGGAGTCAAACCGAGCCGGTTCGATCTTCAAATCATAGCCCGTCTCATTGAACACTTCATACCACTGAGGAAATTTGACGATCACGTTCACATCCGGGTTGATCTCCTTGGCCGTTTTCATCACGATCTCCTCCGTGATCTCCCTCTTCTGGTCAAGCCGAAACTGGGACCATGTGCGATCGCCCTTCTGCGCAATGCATTCCTCGCAGCGGCAGTTCATAAAAAAGAAATCGTCAAAGATAAACTCGTCAAAAATCTCTGCATTCAAAGCCACCGCCCTGCGCAATTTCTCCCGTCCTTCCGGCTTGGAATAGCACAGAGAGATAAAGCCTTCCTCATCCGTCTCACCCGCGCAGGTTGTGAGTCCGCCGGATGTGGCAATTCCCTTGCTCTCAAAATATCCCTTTACCTTGAGAAGCTGCTCCCTGTCGGCCCACACCTCCCCTCTGTAGCACTCAATATAAACGCGCCCAATATTCACATTGTCCGAGAGCTGCCGGAACTTCCGGTCAAACTCGCCCAGGTCCGTGATCTCATTCACGTTCTGCACCGGGCAATATACGCTCACATTGAAGTTCCTGTAGCTTGTCTTTGCGAGCCTTTCCGCAATACTCTTGTTCTGCATTTTTTCCATGTGCCCTAACCCTCCTTTATGATTGCAGAATACCATGTATTATTTGGAAAAGCAATGGATTATCTAGTTCACTTATATCCTCTCTACTGCGCCTCCTCGGCGACAGACTTAAGGCCCATATATCTGCTATCACCAGTGATCTTGAAAGTACGGGGCAGAGCGATAACGGGATGCAGCATTTGTGCTTTTGTTCTAGGGAGCAATGTATCTTCCATATATCGACGGAAATAAAGATAGCCGTTTTCCCTAACACTAATCTTCAAAGAAGCCCGGCCCTATTCTATTATATGTTGTCTCCGGTATATAACCGTGTGTTCAGGATACGGCTCCGTCAGATAGGAGGTGTGTCCTGTAATTTGTGATTCCTTTATTGTTGTAGGATGGCATGAGTGAGGACAAATATCAATGGGATTTTGATAGAAAATAAAAGGTGTACAGATAACACTTGTGTATAATAGATAATTTATAGTTATCCGTTGGATTGCCTTTAAAGGATGATTTTGGGTTAT
>CAYLIM010000122.1:0-5908 GCA_964383805.1 uncultured Acetatifactor sp. | reverse complement strand
CGGATATGTCCTCCGCGGAATTGGACGTTCCGTCTTCCGATACGGCTGTGGAGCCTGGAGCTGATGTGGCTGCGGAGCCTGAATCCGGCGAGCCTGCCGATGGCAGCTGGGCTGTGTACTGGTATCTCTGTGGCAGCGATCTGGAAAGTAACGGCGGCTTTGCCACCATTGATCTGATGGAGATGATGGAAGTGCAGCTGCCTGAGAATGTCAATGTGATCATTCAGACCGGCGGCGCAGCTGTCTGGCAGAATGATTTTGTGGATCCGACAAAGCTGCAAAGGTGGCTGTATAGCAGTGACGGCCTGCAGATGCTGGAGGAACAGGAGACCACTAATATGGGCGACGCCCAGACGCTGTATGAATTTCTGGAGTTTGCCAATTCTAATTTTCCTGCAGATAAAGTGGCGGTTACTTTCTGGAATCACGGAGGCGGCTCTGTGTCCGGCGCGGCTTTCGACCAGATCCATGAACTGGATTCTCTGGACCTGAATGAAATGTATCAGGCTTTTGACGCGGTCTGGCCTGCGGACAAGGAGAATCCTGCTTTGGAACTGGTGGGTTTCGATACCTGTCTGATGGCTACGGTGGATGTGGCGGCCACCTTCCAGAATTTTTCCAGATATCTGGTGGCTTCCGAGGAAGAGGAACCGGGCAATGGATGGTATTATACCGGCTGGCTGGGGGAGCTTGCGCAGAATCCGGCCATGGATGGGGACGATCTGGGAATTGCCATCTGCAACAGCTTTTATGAGGGATGCGAAGCAGTGGGCACGCAGGACCGGACCACCCTGTCCGTTACTGATCTGACCAAGCTGTCCCCGCTGCTTGAAGCGTATGAGGCCTTCGGTCAGGAAGCCCTTGTGGCGGCTTCCCAGGATCCTGGTTTCTTTGCCGAACTGGGCCGCGCGGCTGCCCAGAGCGAGAACTATGGCGGCAATACCAGGGAGCAGGGCTACACCAACATGGTGGACATGGGGCATCTTGCCCGTCAGACCGCATGGATGCTGCCTTCTGCCCAGAGTGTGTCTGACGCGCTGGCGGAATGTGTGGTGTTTCAGGTGGGCGGTGTTTACCGGGCCGAGGCCACTGGCTTAAGTTGCTTTTATCCTTACAGCGGGGATGTAGATGATTTTAATGGGTACGCCTATTTGGGTGAAGGCACGGCTTTCAAGCATCTGTATGCCTATGGGCTTACCGGCGCGCTGGCTGAGGGCGGCGACGAGTATCTGTCCCAGTTGGACGTTCAAGAACTGCCGGAGATCGTCTCATTGGCCGATATGGGCTGGGACGGCGCACCGTTAGATTTGAATGAGGAGGGAAATGCCGTACTGACCCTTGGCCCGGATGCGGATGCCGTTCTGGCAGGCATTGGTTTCTCCCTGTTCTATGTGGATGAAGACAATGACCAGATGCTGTTATTGGGCACCGATAATGACTTGACAGCGGACTGGGAAAACGGCGTATTCTATGACAATTTCCGGGGCGTCTGGGGCGCTGTAGACGGCCATCTGACCTATATGGAACTGTCCTTTGAGGGTGATGATTACAACCTCTATTCCGTGCCTGTCCTGCTTAATGGCGAAGCTTACAATCTGCAGGTGGCTTACGATTTCTCCGCCCAGGAGTGGAGCATTCTGGGGGCATCCCAGGGACTGGACGAATCCGGTATGGCCGGCAAGGAGCTGCGTCTGCTGGAGGAGGGTGATGTGATCACCACCATCTGGAAACTGGCCTCTTACAGTGGAGATGATGATTTTGAGCTGTATTCTGCCGAGGAGCTGACTGTGACTGCGGATACCTCTTTCGGTGAAGCGCCTTTGTTTGACGGCAGATATTCCATGGTCTTTGAAATGTGGGATGCCATGGGCAACTACGTCTATTCCGACGCTGTTACTTTCGATTGTGCCGGCGGCGAGATCACTACAACGGTATACGAAGACTAAGAAAAGTGGCAGCGGCTGTTTTGAAAAACGGCTGCTGCCATTGCCTACATATTAATATCCAAGCATACCTCGCATGCTCGTAGCAATTTTTATGACTGCCGTTATGGCAGAGGGGAGATGGAAATAAATGATACGACGATACGTCTTCAGGAGGAAATGGCCGGGGCTCTTGGCATAGAATTAATCGACTGAGTATTTCATGGCAAGGGGATATGATTATGGGATTGTTTGAAAATAAAAAGAAGTTGTGCCCGATTTGTGGGAACCCGACTCCTCGGATTCTTCCCTGGAAAGTTGAGGATACGCCTATCTGTAAGGAGTGTGGCGACAAGATCGATCTTCCGAGAGATGTGTTTAATCAGATGTCTCTGGAAAGTTTCCGGCAATATCTGGACTATTATGATCAGAATAAAGCGCTACGGGACATTTTTACCGAGACATACAGGATGGATTTTTGCGATGATTCATGTCTTCTTTTGGATACAGTTAACGGACTGCTTCGCCTGAACAAATATTATTCCCCGTTGGCGATAGAGGCGTCCGACCTCAAATCTTTTTGTATTTTGGAGGATAACATACCGCTGTTTGAGGGGGAAGGCGATACCCTGAGATGCCATTCCAGCGATGTGCCGACTATCATTGAGAGCATGGCTCCGCAGATAACGCAGTATTATACGCAAAGGAAAATGTATGAGCATATAGAACGCATGGCGCGCATGGAATGGGAGTTGGGGAAAAGAGAGGAAAATGGTGATCAAGACGATCCCCCCTATTATATATCCTGTCCCGGTTTTAATGTCACGGATCCGTTCAAGCACTTTTATGTAGAGCTTACGCTGACACATCCTTATTGGAACGGCTTTAGCGGAAAGCTGAAGGCTCCCCAAATGGACCAAAATAATCCCAGCATAGACGCTTACATGCGAAGTTACCAGAAAATAGTGGATCAGTTACATACATTGGCGGTCAATCTTATGCAGATGATCAATCCCAATGCGCAGGAGGTTCACGATCCGGAGGGTACTCCTGAAGCAGCTGCTCAGACATCTTCTGTTGACGATACCATCAATGAAATCCAAAAGTATAAAGCCCTGTTGGATGCCGGTATCATTACTGAAGAAGAGTTTACGGCGAAGAAACGTCAGCTTCTAGGAATTTAGATGATTTTAGGTAATCCATTTCCGACAGGATTCGATTTCCTTAGCTTTTTTGGCGGCTGAGGAAAATATAAGGTGTGGGACAAAGAAAAAAGTTAAGCTTGATTGCAGCGCAAGATTGCGTTATAGTATTATAAGTATTGATGTTGTGCAGGGAGGTTGGAATCATGCGAATAGCGGTTTGTGATGATGATGAGCGGGAGATTGAACATCTCTCAGAACTGATTTCAGAATATCGGTTAAGCCGCAAAGTGGACCTCGAATGTCGTTTTTTCTATAATGTTATTGACTTTCTGTGTGATCTGAAGGGCGGAGAATATGACCTTGTCCTGCTGGACGTGGTCATGCCGGAGGTAAGCGGAATAAAAGCAGCGCAGGAGTTAAGAGAGAAGGACAAGAATGTTAAACTTATCTTTATTTCATTATCCCCGGAATTTGCGGTGGAGAGCTATAATGTAGATGCATATCACTACCTGCTTAAACCAGTGGATGCGGACTTGCTTTTTCCACTGTTGGATAAAGTGGGAAAGGACACGTTTATACAGGAAGATCGGGGGCTTGTGCTGAAGAACCGTGAGGGGGTTGTCAGGCTGCCCTTTGCGGAAATCGAATTTGTGGAAGTCATAAATAAGAAGGTTTCTTTTCATCTGACAGACGGCGCGACCCGTGAAGTGACTGCTGCTCTGGCGGATATTGAAGGGAAACTTTTGAACCGGCGGGAGTTTATAAAAACGCACCGCTCTTATATTGTCAATTTAGGCTGTGTGCAGGCTGTGGGCATCAATTGTGCCGTGACGAGGAGAGGGCATAGCATTCCAGTATCACGTCAACGGCACAATCAGGTTCAAAGTGCCTATATGATTTTTTTGGATCAGACCGCAGATCCCGCTGCCGCATCGGAGGGGCGGATCATGTCATCTTCCGAAAAACAGGAGCGTAAAGATGGTCTGTGGCGGATACTGCTAGTGGATGATGATCCTGTTGACCGGACTTTCTGGGCAGATATTTTGCGATGTCATGGCTGCATGGTGCATCTGGCGGAAAATGGTGAGGACGCGCTTAAACTGGCGTCTGATGAAACGTATGATTGTATATTGCTGGATGTACTGCTTCCTGGAGAAGACGGCTTTTCTGTCTGTGGGAGGCTTTGTAAGCTGACCCATGCACCAGTTATATTTCTGAGCTGTATTACCGAGGCGGACAGGCAGGTGGAGGGATTTTCAGCCGGCGCCATAGACTATATTACGAAAGATACTCCTACTGAACTTTTTTGGGCAAAGGTAGAGGCCCGCATCAAGCTGGCGGTGTCGGACCGCACTCAGTTTCGATATGGTCCGCTTCTTCTGGATCAGAAGGGACGCAGGGTGCTGATCAACGGAGAAGAATTGCTCCTTACACCTATTGAGTTCGATATTTTGTGGCAGCTTTCAGAGCATCCGGATCGTGTTTTTACACCGGAGGAGATTTTTGGCGTGGTCTGGGGCAGTCAGCCGTGGGATGGCGGGAAGATGGTGCAGACACATATGTCCAGGCTTCGGCGGAAACTGGAAAAGGCATGGGGAGAGCATCATTTTATTGAGTCAGTCTGGGGACAGGGATATCGATTTGTTCCGATAAGCAATTGATGTGTAATACTGTCCCGGTTCAATACCTTTTAGGTCTTTTTTTCAGTTCGTTGAAACGCCTGGGGAGTACCCGCAGTTCCCATTTGCGCCCAATTAGTTCCACTGTTGTAACTGAATATGAAAATGCAGAGACGGTTTCTCATCTCTGCATTTCATTCGCCATTATATATCTGCTAATGTGTTTTTCGATTAGAATTCAGCTGATTGCTGTGGTTGTTGGAATCTGCCCTATACGCTTTATTGTTAGGGCTATTTTGATTGGCCCAATTTTGTGGTGTGAAGCTGTGAAACATAGGGGGGCTACTAAAAGTCACGCACAACTACTGTCTTGATCCATAACGAGCATTCTGAAGAATCTTCCGCGCAGATTGAAAAATTTCTTGATATAGATTCTGATTTTCGGTATCAGTTAACTAGAGATAAGCATAGCTTATCGCTGGCTTGTGCTATTGTTTGTTTTATGGTAAAATTCTAACAGTATTGATATTTGACTAAATAGACCAAGGAGAACGCAGAATGAGGAAAAAACATTGGAAATCAGTAATGGTATTATTGTGTTTTATGCTTACGGCATGCGGAAGTGTAGAAATAGATGATTATGCTACAAATGAGGGGTATACGGCAGTGGGCGGCAATGTTGTTTCACAGGCTCAGCAGGAGAACGGGAAAGATGACGCCCAAAGCGCCGAAAACAACGAAACAGGCATTCCGGTTGAGAAAGTAAAAATCGGCGTTGTGCATCTTACCTCTCCCGATGACGGAAATGGTTATACTTATACGCATGATCTGGGGATTCAGGGAATGGAGAGAAACCTTGGTCTTTCGAAAGAACAGGTGGTTCGGAAACTGAATGTTGACGATACGGACGAAGCGGCGACAAATCAGGCGATTCAGGAATGTATAGATGAAGGCTGCAACATTATCTTTACGACAAGCTGGGGTTATATGGAACCGACGGCAGAGATGGCGGAAAAATATCCGGATATTTACTTTTCACATGGTACCGGCTATCTTAGCAATGGTAAGAACTTTAACAATTATTTTGGCAGGATTTATCAGGCGCGTTATTTAAGCGGCATTGTAGCAGGTATGAATACAAAAACAAATAAAATAGGTTATGTTGCCGCGATGGATTCTTCCAATTCAGAGGTGACCGGAGGCGTTGACGCTTTTGCGCTCG
>CAYLIM010000121.1:0-6062 GCA_964383805.1 uncultured Acetatifactor sp. | reverse complement strand
TCAGCTTTTGCGAAAAGTCCGCCATCTTTCCAAAATATGCATCCAGCGCCGGATGGCCCATGGTCTCCGTCCCCATCTCCCCTATCCGTTCCTGGACCAGTTCATATCTCTCCTGTAACACTTCTCTGTTTTCGTTCTGCATCTGTTCCATGTCTCCCCTTCTTTCTTATTTAAGATTTTTGAGTTCCTTTTATAAATTTTATAAATAGGATGCTGCATACAGAATACCGCTGACCATTCCCAGGCTTGCGCCGTTGAGCAGTATTCCCAGCCAGCCAAACAGCTTAAATCTGTCCGTCTCGCGCACAGAAAATATTCCCAGTATCAGCCCGTTCAGGGACAATATGGTCGCAAACAGCCCCGTGAAACCGTACCCTGTGGGGATATTCCCACCGCTGCTGTAGGACAGAAAAATAACTATTATCATTGACACTGTGCATAAAACACCAAAAACCGTAGACATGATCGCTTTTCTCGAATGCCTGCGGTTAGTAAACATATAATTCTTTTTTTGCGACATAATAATCCCCACACATATCGCAGACTGTGTCCGCGATATTGCTCAAATAGAAATTTCATCGTTTCCTTTAGAAATTAAAAGAGAATTTTGGACTTCCCGGCCAGAAGCTTAGCTCCGCCTATAATCAGCAGTATCCCGCTCACCAGTCCCAGAACCAGCGTCACTACGCCCAACGTGATATTGAGCGCGCCTGCTCCTCTCATAACCTTGTACACCTTTTCCTCCATATCCGCTGCCCCGCCTTTCCCTGCATCCCGAGTCTCACTCTGAATGCAGAATACCATTCCCGTGTCCCTCTATGCGCCATATTCCGCATAGTATGCATCGATCGCTGCCTTCAGCGTATCATCAATCAGTATTTCCCCTCTGTAAGGCCGGTTATACAAATGTTCAATCACCTCTCCCATGGAGACGATGGCCCTGGCCTCAAAACCGTATTTCTCACGAATTTCCTGGAGCGCGCTCACCTTGCCGCCCAGACCCTTCTCCATGCGGTTCAGGGAAACCATCAAACCTTTGATCTCCACATCCGCCTGCTCCTTCAAAATCGGAAAAGTCTCCTCAATGGACTTGCCGGAGGTGGTCACGTCCTCAATAATCACCACTCTGTCGCCATCCTGAAGCTTGCTGCCCAGCAGAATGCCCACATCTCCATGATCTTTGACCTCCTTGCGGTTGGAGCAATAACGAATCTCCTTGCCGTACAATTCACTGTAGGCGATGGTTGTGGCGACGCTCAGAGGGATTCCCTTGTAGGCCGGTCCAAACAGCACATCAAAATCATCCCCGTAATTGTCGTGGATTGCCCGGGCATAATACTCACCCAGCTTTTTCAGCTGCGCCCCCGTCACATAGGCGCCTGCATTCATGAAAAACGGCGATTTCCTGCCGCTCTTTAAGATAAACTCTCCGAATTTCAGCACCTTGCTGTCCACCATGAACTCGATAAATTCCTGCTTATACTGTTCCATTCTACCCTATACCCTCCGCTTTACCCGTTTGACATTTCCAATATCCACTTTATCCTATCATAAAGTCTCAAAATATTCAATTGCTTTTACCTGTTAAACAATTATATTTACTATCCTTCCTGGCACGCTGTTCCTCTATTCTCTATTTGGCAATTTCAGTCAAATACCATCTGTGCAAAATTATAGAATCCAAGATACCAAACAACAAAATCGTGTCCGCCGCTAAGCTCCTGCCACATATAATTTTCTCCGTCCTTAAATCTATCACTTAACTGCGGAAGTTCTTTTGCCGCTGCAGAGGCGCTTTGATAAGCTATAGAATCAGCGGTCCCGCAGATATTGTAAAAATACTTAATCTCCTCGTCGGGGAACTGCGTATCTATCTTTTCAACAATGTCCGCCCCCGGATATGAGGTGGGTGCTGCGGAAAACGCTCCGAAATAGCTTATTATATCCAGACATTCGCACATACCTATGTTAATGGTCTGCATGCCGCCCATAGACAAGCCTGCCATTGCCCTGTGTTCTCTGTCCGCCTTCATATCGTAATCCTCTTCACCATATTGTCCGTATGTCGCATAATGACTCTCAATATAAGGAATCAGGTCGTTCCGCAGCTCTTTCCCAAACTCATAAAAGGAATTGTAATCAGCATTTGTGTTTGCGAAATCCGCTCCTGAACGTCCGTTAGGAGTCACTACGATAAACGGTTCAATATCTCCGTTATATATAAGATTATCCATTATGATTTTAACCTTGGAGGCACTTCCGGTCATCCCCCACTCATTTTCATCTCCGCCGATACCGTGCATCAGGTAGAGAACATTATACTTTTTCTCCTCGTCGTAACCATATGGAAGATAGACATTGGCATATTTTTCTATTTCAGAGCCGTCTCCATAATAGTCATACGTCGTATAAGAGATTTTTTCGATAGTTCCGCATTCTATAACTCTCAGGGTGAGATATTTTGCCGGGATTATTTCACTGACCCCCGCCGTAGGCTCTCTCTCAGACAGTTTCGCAGTCTGTGAATTGTCTGTTTCCGGTTCCACCGACGCAGTCTCCTGCCTGATTGCTTCCGCAATCATATCCTCTTGTGTCTCCTGCATGTTTTCACTCCCCGTTTCTTCGGTTTTTTCAGTATCCACGGCGTCTGTGGACTCCAAAACATTTTCAGCGCCATATGCGCTGCCCTCCACAGACTCCGGCGCTGCCTGACAGCCGGCCGCAGTCATCATAAGCGCCGCAGTCAGTAAAAAGGATACCGTAAATTCTTTTGCTCTCATAGATTCATACCTCCCTTATACCCTCTTGCCTGTGTCCGTAAAAACTCCCTTTTCCAAAAGGATTCTGCGGCTGCATTTTACAAGCCTATGTAATAGTATATCTTAAAAGTCAATTTTCCGCAAGCCGTCGACCCCTCAGGTAAGCAAAAAAAGAGCTGCTGCACAGTGCAACAGCCCCTTTTTCGCTTACCTGAGCGTCTTACTTCATCTGCTCTTCCTGCTTCTTGATCATCCGACGAACCATCTCGCCGCCGATGGAACCGGCCTCCTTAGAGGTCAGATCGCCATTGTAACCCTCCTTCAGGTTCACTCCCAGCTCGGATGCAACCTCGGTTTTGAAACGATCCATGGCTGCCTTAGCCTCGGGAACTTCCACTCTATTAGATCTGCTTGTCATCTTGTTTCACCTCCATACGGTTTTCTTGTTTTGTTTGCAATCTATATCCAAGATAAGTGAGACCTTCACTTATCCTGGCTTTTCCGCTGGTTCTCTCTAAACCCTGCCGTCTAAGTGATTTGTCATCGCTTATCTTGGTTTTAGTATTAGCGTCATAACAGAAAATATAATGGAAAGTTTTTCATACCTGCAAACAAAAAAAGAGCCGGAAACAACTGTTTCCAGCCCACAAAAAACAATTCTTTTACTCTCCGGGCGCTGCCTTTTGATCGGCTTGTGATGTGGTGATACCGGCGTCGGTCAGCGCACGTTGGGTCATCTGTTCGATAACACTGTAGGGCGCTGCGGCGATATCTGCGCCTGCCAGCGCACAGTCGGTAACATGAACAGGATCGCGCACACTTGCTGCAATGATCTGTGTGTGCACATCACACACCGCAAAAATATCAGCGATCTCTCTGATCAAATCTACGCCTCTCTGGCTGACACCATCCAGACGCCCCAGAAATGGAGACACATATGCAGCGCCCGCTCTTGCCGCCAGCAGAGCCTGATGGGCAGAAAAAATTAGAATAACATTGGTCTTGATCCCCTCGGCAGCCAATTCCTTGCAGGCTTTCAACCCCTCGGCGGTCAGGGGAATCTTAACCACCATGTTGGGGTGAATCCCGGCGATGGCTCTGCCCTCGGCAATCATGCCCTCAGCGTCCACGGTAGTGGCTTTCACCTCACCGCAGATAGGTCCGTCCACGATGGAGGCGATCTCTGCGATAACCTCCTCGAATACTCTGCCCTCCTTGGCAATCAGGGAAGGATTGGTGGTAACGCCACAGATTACCCCCATGTCATTAGCCTTTTTTATCTCTTCCACCTTTGCGGTATCGATGAAAAGACGCATGTTCCTTTCCTCCCTACTTATAAAGCTTATCTACCGCAGCACTTCTTATACTTTTTGCCGCTCCCACAGGGGCAGGGATCATTGGGGTACACCTTTGCCTCCTTGACAATTGTGGTGGAAGATTTCTGTTCCTTATACAGCGCCTTGCGCTTGTCCTCGTCAAAAATCTCCTTCCACTCCTCCAGATTATACAGCCAGTCCGCATCTGCCGCAACCATATTCTTGTACAGCAGTTCCTTGTCAAATTTTAAACTTACAGGCGTGTCCTCCTCCATCTCCTCAATGGGGTTGGGAGTCACCAGACTGTCGTTGATCCCATCCAAAAAACCGGTCATCGTCATCAGTGACACATCATATTTGTCCGACAGCTCCTTGACCGTGCCCTTTACTTCCTCATCCGGGTTTTTCAACAGCTGCATATAAATTTCCTTTTCCTTCTGGAAATAAGCGCCCCATAACTGCTGCAGTTTCTCCGTGCCCAGCTCCTCATTATATGCGACCTCTCTCCACTTTTCCAATAATGCCATAACCCTTAACCATACCTTTCTGTCCAGAGTCTGCTCCGGAATTTTTCTCGTATGTAGTAAGTATATAACAATTTTTACCCAAACGCAACAAAAACGTGAAATTACCATTTTATATCTTGCATCCTTTGCCAAACTGTGGCAGGATATTCCTATGGAACCTGATATGCGGAACTTTAAATAAGAAAGGACTATTCATAATGAGCGGCAAAAATGAAGATAAACAAAAAAAGAAGATAACCTCCCGCCAGGTGGTGGCCATGGCCGGAGTGATACTGCTGGCAGCCTTGTACCTTGTCACGCTGGCAGTGGCGATCTTTGATCGGGACAGCTCCGGAAGACTGTTCCAGGCCTGCCTGGTGGGCACTATCGCCATTCCCCTGCTGATATGGGTCTATATCTGGATGTATGGGAAACTGCGCGGAAAACACACTATGGCGGACCTCGACTTAGGGGGCAAATCTCAGGAGCAGTCCACTCCTGATGACCGTCCTGAGTAAAATTATAAAATTTTTTTCAAAAAGATGTATAAACGCCGACATGGCGGACATACTACTACTGTCATTGGAACCCCCTCCTTTGACAGCACAGAGGATAAAAATAATACTTAATCCTCCCCTTTAGGAGATGGCATGAGCCATCTCGAAATCCCGGGCTTAAGAATATCTTAGGTTCGGGATTTTTTTCTATCCAAAGGGAAATACTCTGTAGTAAAGAGAAACCGGCCCTATTTCGGCGGACAGCGCTTTAGATTGCCCGCAGTGCCGGAATAAATTTCACAGATCATGGAAAGGAGACATGACTTATGATGATGCCCAGTATTTTCAGAGATAATTTGTTTGACAGTCTTATGGAGGATTTCGCATTCCCGGATATCGGCAGAACCCTGTACGGGAAAAATGCCAAGAACCTGATGAAGACAGATGTTCAGGAGACGGAAAGCGATTACGTGGTCGATATCGATCTTCCCGGCTTTCAAAAGGACGAGATCAGAATGCAGTTGGAGAATGGCTGCCTGACCGTAGATGCCACGAAAAACCTTGACCGGGACGAAAAAAACGAAAACGGCAGCTATGTGAGACGGGAGCGTTACGCCGGGAGTATGAGCCGCAGTTTTTATGTAGGAAACCACGTGAAAGAGGAGGATATCCATCCCAAATATGAGAATGGCATCCTGACTTTCCACATTCCAAAGGAAAAGCCTGCGACGGTGGAGGAGAAAAAACGCTATATTTCCATCGAGGGATGACGTCCCACACAACGGAGTTATAAACAAAAGGCCGTGGCTGTCTGCATTGACAGCCACTTTATTTTCCTGCTGCCGCAAATTCTTCCCTAGTGCATTTTGTTATCCTATGGATAAATGTTTCGTCAAGGCCCTCTTTAAGCAACTGCCGGATAATTCGGATTGATGTGTACCCCTTGTCAAGGACATTTTAGAAAAAGGGAAAATATGTTCTTCA
>CAYLIM010000120.1:0-6066 GCA_964383805.1 uncultured Acetatifactor sp. | reverse complement strand
GAGAGATCACAGAAACGCCCCTCCTTCGTATGGACATAGGTGTACATAAGTCTGATCTGAAATCTGTCAAGCAGCTCCCGGGGCAGATCGCAGATACAATCCGCCGTGATGGCAACCTTGCGTTTTCTGACACTGTTTAGCTGATTGATGGTTCCTATCTCCTCCGAATCGGAAGAATTCTCATCGTCAAAGTATTCAACCAGCTCCTGCGGCAGATATTTCAACAGACTGGTCTCTAAAAGCGCCGCATTGACAGGCTTGGCGAGATAACCGTCGAATCCCATGTCCTGATAGACCTGATTTGCGTCCGACATCACATTGGCGGTCAGGGCAATCACCGGCGTCTTCTGACAGAACCCCTTTGTCTGCTCCCGCACGGCCTTTAATGTCTCTTCCCCGTCCATCTCCGGCATCATGTGGTCCATCAATATGACATGATAGGAATTCTCGGCCGTCTTTTTCAGACATTCCCTTCCGCTGGCCGCCGTGTCAACCTTTACCTTTGTGCTGCGCAGCAGCTTGATTGCCACCATGCGGTTCATATCGTTGTCATCCACAACCAGTATTCTGGCGTCAGGCGCCACAAAGCGCTGTCTGTATTTCGTGCGGTTGGCCAGCTGATTCTGCGCGGCAAAATCAATGATGCCAATGGGCTGTGGATTTACTATGTGCTGTTTTATCTCCACCGTAAAGATAGAGCCTTTATGATATACGCTGTCCACATAAATCTTTCCGCCCATCATCTCTATGAGCTGTTTGGCAATAGTGAGTCCCAGTCCCGTCCCTTCTACATTGCGGTTCTCCTTCTCGTCAAATCGCTTGAAAGAGTCAAACAGATTCTCCAGACTTTCCTTGCGCAGTCCCTTGCCGGTGTCTTCCACGGATATCCGCAGGAGAATGACGTCCGTCTCCACGCGCTCTCCCTTTGCGGACAGTATGACAGACCCTGTCTCCGTGTATTTTACCGCATTTGTCAGCAGATTGGCGATCACCTGCTTGATCCGTATTTCATCGCCGTACAGCATGGAGGGAATTTCGGGATCAATATCGACTATAAATTCCAGTTCCTTCTGCTGCGCCCGTATCCAGATCAGGTTCACCAGATCGCTAAAAATGGCGCTGACCGCATACTGGGACAGAACCAAATCCATTTTGCCGGATTCCAGCTTTGACAAATCCAGGATATCGTTAATTGTAGTCAACAGCATCTTGCTGGCGTTTTGGATATTGATGGCATTCTCGGCGATTTCATCGGAAATATCCTCCCGCAGCGTCATTTCATTCAATCCGATAATCGTGTTGATGGGGGTTCGGATCTCATGGCTCATATTGGCAAAAAAGGCGTCCTTTGAGTGGGCGATCCGCTCTATCTCCTCCTTCTGTCTCTCAATCAGCTGCCGCTCCCTGTCATAGGTTGCAATCTGGCTCTTAAGCAGTATGCCGACAAAGCAGCTGATAAAGACAAGTGTGGAAAAGGAATCCCCCAGAGTGTACAGGCGTCCCGCCGCCGGCAGCAGATAGTCCGGGTATCTGTAGGAAAAATAGTATGTGGCGGCAAATGAGGCCAGGGAAATTGACAGGGCCACAGCGAATTCCCGTCCCTCAAACAGCAGAAAGACATAGGCCAAACCCAGTACAAACCAGATCGGTGTACCGCTCTCCACGCCGCTGCTCAGAAGATAAACCATCGGCAGCAGAATCACATTGGTTGTCGCGACCAACAGCCATGAGGCGAATCTCACCTTATGAGATTTGACGGTAATCCACAGGGACGCACCGGAGACAATACACATGGGTATGAGTGCGATCAGCACAATACAGTCCGCACCAAGCAATATGCGTCCCATTCCGATGATAGACGCTATAAACGCTATTGTAAAAACCATTCGGACAAGCCGCTCCTGCAGTTCCAACTCCTTGCTGAACAGTGCCTGTATAAAAGTATTTATTTTCCTGATCATAATTATGTATCCTGACCTTTCTGCTTATCACAATGCGCTTTCGCCGTTCTTCTTCTGCCATGCCTCCAGCACCTCGGATGCGCCAAGATAATCAAAATCATTTGACAGACTCCTGATTTCATCCGCTAATTCTCTGAGCGGATTTCCGTGATATTGATATTCTGCCAGTTCATCCAGAATATCGCTTAAGCCCTCGCTCTCAAAGCTGGAAAGTTTCTCGCCGAGCAGTGCCGTCAGTCTTGTTACCTCCTGCCCGTCAAGCTCCTGGGGCGTTTTCGGAGATTCTTCCTCCCCGGCTCCCCTTATAGCCTGATCCGTCTGTTCTCCCGCCATGCCGGTTTCCTCTGTCAATCTGTCATCCGCATTTCCCTCGGGATAAATAAAGGAATTACCTGCAAGGATATTCAACAGGGTGTCATGGGCGTCCAACAACTCCCTGTGATGCTCTAAAATATAGTCAATGCGGTTCTCTTTGCCTGCCATTTCCAGTTTCAGAGCGAGATCGGATAAATCATCCGCGCCTATTCCCTTGGAATTGCTCTTCAGCGCATGTGCCGTGATCACATAATTTTTCCAATCCTGCTCATTGAAATACTGCGTAAGAAGAGCCTTCCGCTTGGCGCCCTCCGCATGGAAAATACCGGCGATCTCACGAAATCCCTCCTTGTCGCCGCAGTAGGTAATCCCCTGATTCACATGAATCCCGGCTTTGTTTAGTTCCTCAAGGGCTTTGAAATCATCTCTGTCTGACGGAGATTTTTCCGAACCATTTCCCGCACTTACAGCATTCGTTTTCTTCTCACTGCCGATATAGGAATGCGCGCTGTTATTCTCACTGCCTGTTATGGCGACCTGTTTCCGTGCCGGAATATAACGGCGCAGTATCCGATCCAGCACACTGAGTTCTATGGGTTTTGCGATAAAGTCATTAAAGCCCTCCGAGATAAACATTTCCCTGGCGCCGCCTATGGCGTTGGCCGTAAACGCAATCACATTGAGTTTCTGATAATATGCGCCCGGTTTCTGACGGATTCTGTGAAGAGTCTCCACACCGTCCATCTCCGGCATCATGTGATCCAGGAATACACAGTCAAATTCCATCTCCTCTATCTTGTCCAATGCCTCTCTGCCGCCGCTCGCCATATACGCGTTGATCTGATACGGCAGCAAAAGTCTGGCCATAACCTTGAGATTCATGGCGTTGTCATCCACAATAAGGACTTTGGCTGTGGGAGCCGCAAAGTGAATCTCATTAGTACTCTGATACTCTCCTCCCTGCACGATTTTCTGTCCGTTGAACACCGACGCTATGGACAATACGGTAAACGGCTTATAGATCCGGAGCATGTTGCTGCCGGCCTGGGTCTCATGCCCATATTCAAGAATCAGTACAACGGTAGTCTCCTTCGCCAGCTTTTCAAAAAAGTTTTTGTCTTCACAGTACTCATCCCAGCTGATAAAGACATGGCTGAAACTGCCACGCTCCAGGCGGCGCTGTAGTTCCACAAGATTTCTGCAGGCTATAAGCGGAATGCCGAGCTGTTCCGCAATATGGCGGATACAGTTCTCATACCCTTCACGAATAAGGGAATAGTCGTATTTCCCCATATTGATATAACACGCAGCATGAACTTGTATCCTGTTTTGGATAGATACAATAGGTGTTTCATCCAGAACCTTCTGAGGAATCGTGAACTGAAACTCACTTCCATTCCCCGGTGTGCTGTTTACGGTGATGAAACCACCCATACTTATAATCAGGGAACGAGCAATCGGCAGTCCTAACCCAACGCCGCCCGCCTCTCTGTTGCGTCTGGAATTGACCTGGCTGAAACTGGCAAAAATATTTTCCATATCAGAAAGTTCCATACCTATGCCTGAATCTCTTACACTGACTATCAGATTAATTCCGTATTCCTCTTTTCTGCTGCTGATGCGCAGTATAATGCCGCCTTCACGGGTGAATTTGACGGCATTGCTCATTAAATTCATAATGACACGCCTGAGTTTCTGCTCGTCTCCAAGCAGATTGCTGGGAAGATCGGCGTCACAGTCAACAATAAGTTCCAGATGCTTGCCATTGTACATGGTCAGTGTCATATTGATAATATCTGTAATCGTGGAGGTAATGTTATAGCTCTCCTCAGCCAGCTCCACTTTGCCGCTCTCCAACTCAGAAAAGTCCAAAATATTACTGACTGTGGACAGAAGATTTCTGCCTGCGGTCTGAATATCGATGATGTCCCTTCTGACATTGATAGGAAGCTCCTCCTGCAGAATTGCCTCGCTCATACCGAATACGGCATTGATTGGGGTGCGGATTTCATGGGAGACATTCGCGATAAAGTCATCCTTGCTCCGCTCGGCAATCTCCAACTCCCTTATATTTTCAATCATTCGCTCCCGGGTTTCTCTCTGAGCGGATATCATAAACAGGGTAACTGCCGGAACCGCATACGAGGAGATAATGTGCAGGGCCATCCGAAGAACACCGTTGGCCGTGTCCGCCGTAATAGTCCTTGCTATGAACCCATGATAGAGGATGATGAGGGTGGAAAAAAAGATTCCCATATAGACAATCTGCGGTATATAGAAGATACCAAGCAGTACGACCAGCGCTGACATGGTGGCCAGCAGGGAAGTAAAGCTGACGGCATGTATTGCGTAAATGCTGAAATCCACCCATACCATAACAGCAATCCATTTTGTGCGGACCTCATGTTTCCAAAACTGTTTCAAATGAATAAACCAGCAGCTGATCAACGTCACAACAATAAGCTCCTTTTCAATCAGACTCCAGCCGAGCAAAAAGGAAGAGACAAACATGGAAAGCATAAAAACTGTGTATATTGTCAATACGATCCGCTCTGCTTTTTTGCTTACTGCTTCGTTTTTCATCCTGTTGTTTTCCAAAGTAAGTTACCGTTCCTTCCCTATCAATCTATGTTTAGCGTCTTCTTAAGCATCGGAAGCATTTCCACAAACACATCCATGATTACCGGGTCAAACTGGGTTCCCCTGCCCTCCGACATAATCTGCATGATCCGTTCAATGGGGCGGATGGGCGGCTTGTAGACCCGTTCCTCATACAGGGCGTCAAACACATCCGCCACCGACATGATCCGTGCCGCCAGGGGAATGCTGTCCCCTGAAAGTCCGGTGGGATATCCCGTGCCGTCCCATCTCTCGTGGTGATACATGGCAATATCCTCCACAATCGTCACATAGTGCTCGTCCTCCACATCACCGATAATCATATGGATGATTTTGCGGCTGTATGTAGTGTGCATTTTCATTGTCTCAAACTCTTCCGTGGTAAGCTTACCCGGCTTTTGCAGTATTGCGTCCGGCACCTTGATTTTCCCCACGTCGTGAAGCGGCGCCGCCTTGCACAGGTCCTCTATGAACAGTTCCGTCAACTGCTCCGCAAAAAGGCCTCTCCTGTGCAGTTCCTCCGCAATCATCCTCACATATCTCTGCGTGTTCTTTACATGCTTCCCGGTACTGCCGTCCCGGCTTTCTATCAGGTTCGCCATTCCCACGATCACGGATTCCTGAATCTTGCTCAAACGTCTGGCGTCCTCGGTGATCCTGTCAGCCTGTTCCTTTACCATTTCCTCCAGATTGTGCCGATAATGCTCCAGTTCCAGCGTTTTGCTCACACGGCTCAGCAAAATGTCCGGCATAAAGGGCTTGGTGACAAAGTCCATCGCTCCCATCTGAAAGCACTTTATCTCCGTCTGGGTCAGATTGTCCGCTGTCAGGAAAATAACCGGAATGGATGCGGTCTCCTCCTTCTGGCGCAGCTGTTCCATCACCTCAAAACCATCCATATCGGGCATATTGATATCCAGCAGGATCAGGTCCGGATGATTGTTTTCCAGATATTTCAGCGCCGCCATACCGGAATTACATGCCGCAAAACGATACTCCGGCAAAAGAATCTTCTGCGCCAGGGTCAAATTGGTTTTGTCATCGTCTACAACCAGAATAATGCTTTTCATTGGTCAACTCCGTTCCTATCATAGTCTGTGTAACATTTTCCTGACAATCAGCGCCGTCTCCTCCCGGGTGACTCCCACCGCCTCAAAATAGCTCTCCACGT
>CAYLIM010000119.1:0-6148 GCA_964383805.1 uncultured Acetatifactor sp. | reverse complement strand
ACTGTGCTGATACACTATGGTCCAGCCAGTGGCTTTCGCTATGCTTTCTGCCAATTTAGACATAGACTCAACGCCTTTTATCATGTCTTTCATATCCTTCTCTTTTTCGGGATCATTCTGCATTTTTTCCAAAAGTTTGGGATTAACGGTCAGTGACTTGCCGCTTTTATCGGATACACAGGCATTCCCTACACGAAATTCCACACTTGGAACAAGTTTCGCCAGTTTATTCGCATACTCTGTTGTACTCTTGGATTTACTGATCCCCGTTGTTTCTGATGTGTTTTCGGTTTCTTTCTTTTTTGTGCTGCCTGCAGCAGAGTTTCCGGCCATGCCCTTCGCCGCATAGCTGCTGTAATTGTTTGTAATCTCCATTGCCATAGTATTGTCCTCCTTGATAAAAATTTATTTGAAATCCATTTCATCTACATACTTCACTTATAGCATCTTAAGCAATTCATAATACCAGTTATCCCTTATGCTTTCATAAGGAATTTTCACTATCGCATCCTCCGAAGTTCTCTCATAAAAACAGTGTTCCGCCATGCCGCCCAAACCGGGGAGCTTATAAAAACCGCCAAAAGCAATACATATATCCCCTTCTGCATTTTTTTCATTTAGGAATTTCTCAAAGGCCTCTCTTTGAACATAGACATACTCGTCATCATATGAAATCATCCGGCTTAACTCTTCAGTGTCGTATGAAACAACTTCATTTACCCCATCATATTTACCGACCAGAATGTCCCTGCTTTCATTGCAGCGAGCATAGGAATATATATTTACAGCCAGCAATGCAGCTGCGATTGCCAGAAAGACTCCGGCCGCCATGCACCTGCACAGCCTTTTACGGTATGGACGAAAATTTGCGATTTTTTCCATCCGCCTCTTCATATCTGCAAACCCCTTTTCTCCCGCATAAGTGGCGGCTGGTGGTACGTCCTCCTGTCCGGATCGCAGAAGCCTTAAACTTTTCAGCAATACCAGGCCGTATTCATGTGCCGTTTTTCCGCTGTTTTGTATACATACCCTGTCGCAGATGTCTTCCATATCTGCCCGGAAATGCCTCTGAAAAAATGTCAAAAACGGATTGATCCACAGAAGGCACCGCAGTATATCCCATGCAAGGCCAAACCATAAATGACCTAACCGGATATGCGTCTGTTCATGCTGTATAATGATCTTTAGTTCACCCCTGCTGTAACTGTCGGTCATTACTTTAGGCAGGACAATTTTCGGTTTCAGCAGTCCGACGGTAAATGGCGTGATATTCATGTCTGTAATATAGATGCGGACGTTTTCAAACATAACTTTTTCCATTCCGGCAACAGTTTTTTGAAGACGCAGCCGTTTCCCCAACATGCATATGGCAGCTGTAAGAACACCCGCCATATATATGCGGTCAGCCCACAACCAGGTCATGGTTCCTGCCGTAATCCGCCATGTTGCTTTTAGCACAGTTTCATTTTCATAAAACAGCTTTAACCTTCCGAGAAAAGGGATGACCAGAAATAATGCCCACAGCATCCCCCTTAAAAAAAGCCGTTCTGAAAAAAGTATTTTCCGCAGCAGCATTACAAACCCGGTCAGAATGAGGGAAAAAACTGCACACCGCACAAGTTGGGTAGTGTAATAAGCTGTACCGAAATTTATCAAGCCGATAAGCTGTTTCCAGTCAGGCATGGCAGTCACCTCTCTTTATCCGGGGATTGTGCATTCCGCTCCTTGCTTTTCTCCAGGATCTCCTCTAATTCTTTTATCTGATCGTCTGTCAGTGCGAAACTTTGCAGCAGTGCTGCCATTGCATTTGTCCCGCTGCCGGAAAAATAGCTGTCCACAAACTTCCTGCTTTTTTCTTTCACGCATTCCTCTTTCTGTTTGAGCACATAATAGTGGTAAACCCTTGAATCATGCTTATCTACGGTGTATCCAAGAATATCCTTCTGGTTCAGGCGATTCATCAGAACCCGTACCATCCTCTGCGACATATCCAAATTCCCCTGCATCCTTCTGTAAACCTCGGAGGATGTCAGCGACGTACCGCTCGCCCAGAGGACTTCCATAATCTGCCATTCACTTGGCGTAATCTCTTCCTTTGCCATATCTCTGCCGTCCTTTCGTTTTATATTGACAAAATACATATCGGTTAATTATTGTTAATCATTAATAGCCGTTAACGTTTTGCACATAACAAATCAATATCTTCCGTTCCTGCGCTCTGGCGGAATCTGTTCCAAATGGCGATAGTTTCTTTATTTTATATGTAAAAAACATAAAGCGGTTGACAACGTAAATCGCTTTATGTTATGCTGGGTTTACAACGTAAACCAATATGCGGCGATACATATCCCTGCACAGATTTATACAGCTGCGGATTGACGGGAGTACATCGGCGCAGCATGGGAGGAATAAGAGAGATGGCAGTAGAAAACGGGAAAATAAAGGCAGAGACATCTGGGAGGCAGCAGGGGGCAGATCTGACTCCCGCTGAATGGCATCTGATGGAATGCCTGTGGGAGCAGGCGCCCCGGACAGGCCGGGAGGTGGTGGACTATCTGAAGGCGGACATGGGCTGGAGCAAAAGCACGGCCCTGACCATGCTGCGGCGGATGACGGAGAAAGGGCTGATTAGCTGCGACGAGAGCGGGGAGGTCAGGTGCTATCGTCCGCTGGTAAAGCGCCAGGAGGCGCTGCTGCGGGAGACGGAAGATTTTCTCAGCCGGGTATATAAGGGGAGTGTGGGAATGCTGATGAGCACATTGACCAAAAAGCAGAGTCTGTCAAAGGAAGAAATCCGGGAACTGTATGATATACTGGAAGAGGCGGAGAGGAAGGTGTAATTATGTTGGCATGGATGGTTACGTCAAGCGCTGCAGTAGTATTGATCTTGCTGACCCGTCAGATATTTAAGGGGAAAATCAGCGCAAAACTGCAATACAGTCTTTGGCTGTTGGTGTTGATTCGTCTGCTGATTCCCTTTAATTTTGTTGACACGCATGTCAGTATTTTGAATTTGTTCTCCTCGCAGCAGGAGGCGCAGAGTTCCACCGGTGTGTCCCACCCGAGAAACGACGGGCACATGAATCTCATTGGCGCGCCGGAGCCGGAGCTTATACAGAGACCGGACATAGTCAATACGCCTCATGACACGATGGGATCACGGCCGATTCAAAACCACGAAACGCTGCCGGAGATCGGCGGAGGGAAGAGAGAATTTTCCTGGCAGGAACTGCTGCTGCGAGTCTGGGCAGCGGGCATGGCAGGGACAGGAATTGTGTTGTTTGGAGTCAATCTCAGCTTTTGGCGCAGACTTCGGCGGGCGCGGCGGTTGCAGACCATGGAGGGAAAGGCAGCAGTACCTGTGTACGTGGTGGAGGATTTGACTGGGCCGTGTCTGTTTGGTCTGACGTGTCCGGCCATTTATCTGCCCGGGGGCATTGCCAAGGAGCAGCTGCCCTATGTGCTTGCCCATGAGGAGAGTCACTATCGGATGGGAGATCACATCTGGTCTCTGCTGCGCAGTCTTTGCCTCATAGTACATTGGTATCACCCTCTGGTGTGGCTGGCGGTCTATGTGAGCCGTCAGGACAGTGAGCTGGCCTGCGACGAGAGAACCATTGAACGACTGGGCGAGGAGAGCCGCAGCGCCTATGGGCGGGTGCTGGTGGATGTGACGGTGCAGCAGAGCCGCAAGGCGGATTTTCTCTGCTGCGCCACAGCCATGACGGCGGACGGCAGGAGCCTCAGAGAGCGGGTGCGGCGGATTACCCACAGACCAAAAACACTGGCGCTGACAGGCGTGGTATTGGCAGTTTTGATGGTGGGTATATTCTGTGTGGCATGCACGGGGGTTCGGCAGGAGGAAGATTCGGGCAGAGCTTTGGAGAGTACTCAGGAGAGCGGCGACGCTGCGCCGGAGGAAAATATAGTGTCGGAGGGGCCTCAGGAGGACAGTGGAGAACAGTCCCCGCACAGTGGCGGCAGTGAGACACAGCAGGATACCACAGATCCTGCGGCAGATCATGTGCGGTCGGACAATGCCTATTACAGAGTCATAAGGGATACCACCATAGAGGACCCTTATTTTACTATGGAAGTGCCGGAAAGTCTTGTGGGCAAGGTGGCCTACGGCGTGGTGCTGGGGCAGAACGAGGACGGGGAGAGCTATCTGCGCCATCTGGCGCTGTTCCATGTGGATTCCGTATCGCGGCTGCTGGAGGGGGAGCCGCAGTACAGTTGGAACGAGTTGGTGGAAAGCGGCTGTCTGTGTTACTGTTTTTGGATGGGGTATCCCGATATGGGGCGAGAACTGGAGGATATTGCCTACAGGAGCGGCACATGGGATATCCGGGGCATGGAATATCTGCTTTCGCAGGGGTATGACTGGATTGGCGGAGAGGGAGACAGTCTGGTACAGGCCAAACAGGGCATTGGAGGCATGGCGATAGTGCCAGTCATGGGTTTGGGCAGTCTGATACAGGCCAACCAGGCGGGCACGGGGGCATATTTTTATGTGGAGCCCACCTATGTGGAATATGATCCGCAGTCTCCGGGAGAATATGTGACCTGTCTGGAGGAGCTGAGAACCTGCTGGGCCAGTTTTGCAGTCAGAAAATTCCCCTATGAGGAGCTGGAGGGATATCCCACCGGAGATATCCCCAGGTGGCGACAGGATTTTGAGGAGGCTGAACGGATTTTCAGCTGGTTTACAGGTATGGGGGAGGTTCCCATGAGCAGATATTCTGCCACCAGGGAATACATGGATATTGACAATAAATGCTACGGTGTGGTGGATGTGCCGGGCATTAGCACCATGCAGGAGCTGCGGGACTATGTGAACCGATATTTTCCCGCTGATCTCACGGAGGCTCTGCTATCCGGTGAAAAGCCCACTTTAAATAATAAGGGAGTGGGGGTACTTCCTTTTGTGGAGGAGGACGGCGTACTCTATGGCATAGCAGGAGCTATAGGTCAGTATTATTACACGGACGCGGAGCGGCAGTATGCTGTCTGGTTCGAGGAGATTGACGGAAGACAGAGGGCCTATATCCATCTAGATTGTCAGTGCAGCTGGTCGATGTTGCCCGGAGACACAATCCCCTGGGCGAGAATACTTTACACTATGGAGGAGCAGGAGGACGGCGGCTGGCGTATCGTGGGACGCTATGAGCTGCCTATAAGTCTGACATTGGAGGAAGCAGATCAGTATGGCACATATGTCGCTACAGTGGATGGAAGACAATACACTCTGACCCTCGACCGACATAAAAAGTTTTGGTTATATGATATGGCTAGTTCTCTGGCGATTATTGAGAATGATGACAATTGGTTTTACTGGGAAGATGACATGCTGGTGTTAAAATTCGGGGATTCCGACAAGGTGTGGTATTTCCAAAGGGAGCCGGGCTGGGATATTGTGAAATTTAGAGAGGATCTGTCTACTCTTGAGGAGGGTGATCCTCTGCCGGACGGCACGGTTTTTGAAAGGATTATGTAGAACGGAGGAAGAGCCACAGAAGACGGATGCAGAGATACTTGCGGCGGAGCTGGAGAAACACTGTATCAGCTGATAGCGATCTTTGAAAAGACGGCATATACAGACAAAAACAGTTGACAAGTACCCCAAGTTATGTATAATAAGAGATACAACAGCAGAAAGAATAACAACCTCATTCAATTGGGGAGTTGTTCTTTCTGCTGTTTTCTTTTATACCAAATAATTTAGGGAGGAGCTTGATTATGGCAAAAGCAAATGAAAATGTGATTTCCAACAGGGAGGTGAAAGACAGTGCGTTTACAACGTATTTCGGAGAACCGGAAAACGCGTCTAAGCTGTATGCCGCACTGGCGGACGAGGGGGTTGACCCGGAACGCCGCCATCACCCAGGCGGTAAAGGATTGCATAGAAGAGGGAATTCTGGTGGAGTTCATGAAAAATCATGGAGTGGAGGTGGCGAATATGTTGTACACGCAATGGGACTATGATGAAGCGGTCTCAGTGGAAAGAGAGGAGGCATATGAGGAGGGCCGGGAGGCTGGAAAGGCCATAGGTATAGCTATCGGAATAGCTGAAGGAAAAGCTGAAGGCATGACGTAAAATGTACCCTATAAAGTAGACACGATAAGAAGAAGGGAACCCTAAAAATGG
>CAYLIM010000118.1:0-6586 GCA_964383805.1 uncultured Acetatifactor sp. | reverse complement strand
CCCACAGCTCTCTCTTCATTGCCAAATGCTCTTTGGTGCCGGAGCGGAGCAGCAATACGCTGGAGACTGTGGTGATAATCTCCAGATAATTGTACATGTACTGATACAGACGCCTGTCCTCACCGATCTCCTCCCCCAGCGCGGTAAAGTAGTCGATCATCAGCTTGTTTACATATAGCTGCTGGTCGATGCGGGAGATCATGACGCTCTCGTTGACCGACTGATCCTCCCTGCCGATATAGTACCGATAGAAATTCACGTCCAGATAATACATATTTTTCACATAGGGCAAAGGCTCGAACACATAGAGGTTGTCCACATAAAAGGTGTGTCTGGGCAGCTCCAGACAGCACTCCCGCAGCAGCTTGGTGCGGAAAATCACCGAGTGCATAAGGATGTAATGCCCCTTGGTAAAATGATGGCAGTCCTCCCATGTAAAGAGTTGGTCCACGGGGAGGATATGCCGGTAATTCATGACCTTCTTGCGTTTCTCCCCCTCCTTCTCATAGACAAAGTTACAGATCAGCATGTCCAGCACCCTGCTGGTGCCCGTCTGCTCCCGCAGGGTCTCCAGCACCTGCATATAGGCTTCTTCCTTGACCCAGTCGTCGCTGTCCACCACCTTGAAATACAGACCGGTGGCATTCTCGATGCCCGCGTTTACCGCAGCGCCGTGCCCCCCGTTCTCCTGGTGCACCGCCTTGACAATACCGGGATACCTGTCCGCATACTCGTCCGCGATCTGCGCCGTGCGATCCCTCTCGGAGCCATCGTCCACTATGATAATCTCCACGTCCTCGCCGCCGGGCAGCAGAGACTCAATACATTTACGCATGTAATTCTCCGAATTGTAGCAGGGTATTGCAATGGATAAAAGTTTCATGTCGTCTTACTCCTGTTCTGGTTAGTTATTTGTAGATCCTTGCCCTGACGGATATTCAGGTATGGCAGGTATGCGGCAAATGCGGAGGGAATGGGATAGCGCTCCCGGGTCTCCTCCGGCTCCACGTACAGCCACTGCGCCGTCTCTCGACCGCTGCGCCGAGGCTCCAGCTCGTCCACCCGGATCATATAACCGCACATATGCCATTCCCGGTGGGTAAAAATATGCTTACTGTCCTCCAGTTTCTGAATCCTCAGAATTTTCAGCCCATTGTCCGCCAGATAGCGGATGACCTCCTCCGCCGTCCTGTGGCCCTCCAGACTTGGCAGCTCATACATGCCCGCCAGCAGTCCTCCGGCCGGACGTCTGCGCAGCACGGCCCGGGTGCTGTCCTGAATCACCAGCACCGTTCTCTCCTCTATAGTGCGCCCCTTTTTCGCCGCCTTTTTGGGATACTCCGCCTGGCAGTGCCGCTCTCTTGCCATGCAGAGTCCGGCAAGGGGACATTCCCCGCACCGAGGCTGTCCGCCGGGAACGCACACCAGAGCGCCGATATCCATCATGGCCTGGTTGAAATCCCCTGGGCGCAGTGAACTCATGGACTCCCGCAGCTGCCGTTCCACCCGCTGTCTCACCTTGGGGTCCGTGATCTCCTCACCGTCCATGCGCAGCCGGGACAGCACCCTGAGCACATTGCCGTCCACCGCAGGCTCTTTTTTCCCATAGGCTATGGAGGCTATGGCTCCGGCGGTGTAGCTGCCTATCCCCTTCAGCTTTAGCAGTTCCTCGCGGGTGTCCGGCATCCGTCCCCCGTGATCCTCCATGATCTGCCGCGCCGCCGCCTGGAGATTGCGGGCGCGGGAATAGTATCCCAGCCCCTCCCACAGTTTCAACAGCCTCTCCTGAGAGACCGCCGCCAGGCTGGCAATGTCCGGCAATTCCTCCATGAAACGCTTATAGTACGGTTTCACCGCCTCCACCCGGGTCTGCTGCAGCATGATCTCAGACACCCAGACGTGGTAGGGTGTGGGGTCCTCTCTCCATGGGAGAATTCTCCTGTGAGTATCATACCATTTCAGCAGCGGCTCCGCAATCTCTGACAGCTCTCCTTTTCTTAGGTTTTCCTTAAAATTTTCTGAAATGTAGTTAAATTTTTCCACAGGGGCGGCGGACGGCGGTAAGTTTACGGGCACAGCGTCCGCTATGACCATGCTGTCCGCCGTCACATGACAGTCGTAGGCCAGCACCTTCACCCCGGCCTGAGCCGCGCTGCGCAGCGCCCGGGCAAATTCCGGGTGCGTAGCGGCGTTGGGAACCAAATGGCTTACCCCCTTCATCTGAATCACAAAAAGCACATAGGCTCCATAGCCCTCCTGCCGGGCACGAACCAGCTCCTCCACATGCTTAACCGCCCGCTCTGATGGGGCGTCCGGGAACCGCGCCTCCCCGTCTTCCTCCAGAGTGACGCCCTTTACCTCCATGAATATCTTCTCTGAGGCCGTTTCGATATAGAAATCAAACCGGGAGTTTCCGTACACTGTCTCCGGGCGGACGCATACCGGCTCCGGAAAGAGCTGCCCTGTCTTCAGCCATTCCAGCACCGCCCGGTTGGGCGCCTGGGAGTCCATATTTATCATACGGCCCCCCTTTTCCACCGCCACCAGATCGTAGGCCGTGCTGCGCGCCGGATTGCCGCTGTGTTCCAGATAGACAGCCGCGCCCGGAACCAGCAGTTCCCGGCAGCGGCCGGTATTTTTCACATGTACCCGCTCCCGGACGCCGTCAATGTCCACATACGCCACAAAACGATTGGGGCGCTCCAAGAAACGCCCCTTGACAATGTTCTCGTATTTCATACTGCCGCTCACCCTAACCTTTTGATCTCAAAACGGTCCTTCATAATCAGACACCGTTTCAGCTCCTCGTAGCGCTGTTCCACGTCGTCCCCCTCCACCTCGATATCACAGCAGAGGGACATGGTGGTTATCATCTCATTGGTAATCCTGTGGTGCAGAGCCGCAAGCACATTCAGACGCTGCTCGTAGGTGCGGGCGTCCAGAAACTCCAGCACCAGCGGGTCGATTCCCGGCTCCTCCGGCTCGGAAGGGTTCTGCTGTGTTGCCCCACTTTGCCGTCCGGCCTCCGGCCCCTGCAGCTGAAAGCGAAACTCCTGATCCGCCTCCGGATATTTCTCCCGGTCCACCGCCTCCACGAACATGTCCAGCGGTCTGGCATATATTTTACAGTCCCCGCACATCGCTTGATAGATTACCAGCTGCTCCCCGGTCTCCGTGTGCTCCGCCAGAGCCTTCACCTGATACAGATTGCCCTTAAAATGTCTGTATATCTCCTGTTCTCTGGGTATAAATCTCTCTGCCATATCTCTGCCTCCTGCTCTCTCTGCCTATACGGCGTCTGAATCCAGAGCTACCGAAACAGCTGCGCTGTAAAACTGCAGCCCGGAACCTGAAATCCCAGGTCCTCTATCTGCTCCAGCACCTCCGCCTGTGACTCTTCCTCCAGCCGCTCCAGCGCGCCGTGGTGTACCAGCACCTTGTAGCTCCGCTGACCATCGCCGTCCACAATCCGATTCAGCGTCACACCGCTGCTGCGATATCCCCGCTCCTCCAAAAACTGCCTCACCCGGCCGATATACTCCCGCTCCAACTGCTGATAGTATGCCTCCTGCGCCTTCCATGTATCCGCCGCCTGACTTTTAATACTGCCTGCGATACACACTGCCGTTGTCATCGCCAACACGATCGCCGCCAATCCCCACATAATACCGTCCGTCCATGATTTTCTCATAATTTCTTCTCCCGTCCTTTGTTTATGAGTCAATCATAGCGAATATTGTGTCCTATAAAACTCCCTCAATCACTTTTGTTCTATAATCTGTTTTCCCCAGATCATCTCTCCTGTGTCGGTGATGCCCGCCAGTCCCAGACTCTCCCGGCTGTTTTCAAAGTCAAAACAGTTAAAAACCAGCGTCCGCTCCGGCGGCAGGTCCTCGGGCAGGCAATCGCATACCGACAGGGCCTGGCTGTTGTCCCGGTATTTAAACCGCAGCCACTCCCACTGCGATCCACCGTCCGGCCCATTCGAGCCTATGCCGCTCCTGTCTGCCCCATCGTCTCCAAGCCGATGGGGCTCTCCTGTTTCCCCCGCGTAGGGCTGAGGGCTGAAAAGAGGCCAGCCGTCCAGAAAGAACATTCGCCGCACTGCCATATAGTGCATGCGGAAGGAATCTCTGTCCCCCTGCCTCTGCCGGAATATCTCCGCGCCGTCCCGCACATGGTGCACAAAGAAATACCGCCCTGAAACCGGGTCGTAAAAGGGCACGCCATGTCCCGGCCCTCTGAACCCCGCAAATTCCCAGTCCGGCCCTGCTGCCGCCCATGGATCGCGGGCCTGAAAACGGTAGCTCCCCGCCAGTTTCATGCCCCAGCCCTCACCGTCCAGGCTGCGGCCCACGCGGATATCGTAGTCATCCCCCAGCCAGCCGTAGGACAGAAAGAGGTAATAAAACTCCGCGCCGGGATGATATATCACCGCCGCCCCTTCCGGCCCGTCAATATAGGAGCGCTCCGGCCTGCGGGCAATCCTGTCTCCCTGATAGCGCGGATCGGGATTCACCGGCAGACCCGTGGCCGGGTCCAGCTCCTTGATATATATGCCGCCAAAAAAGGACCCATAGATGAAATATTTCCGGCCCTCCGGCGTGTCCGCCACATGGGCGTCGATGGCGTTTGGCTCCGTGTCCGGCGTATGCCAGGTGTCCATGACCACCCCCCTGTTTTCAAAGGGTCCCTCGGGGCGCTCCGCCACCGCCAGCCATATCCGCGACTCGGAGCTGCCAAAGGCCCTGGTGGCCGAATAGTACATGCGGTACTCGCCGCCCGCATACTCCACATAGGGCGCCCAAAATCCGAATGTGGGCCTGTACTTTGGGCCGTTGTCCCTGCCCTCAAGTACGGCCTGTTCAGACAAGGCATATCCCACAAAGGAAAAATGCACCAAATCCCGGCTCCTGCGAACCGGAATGCCCTGACGGTAGGAGGAGGTCAGGGCCGCGTCGGTACTGTAGGAATAATACATGCCGCTGACCGGGTCGTACATCATAGAGGGATCGTGGGACTCAAAACAGGGGTTTTTGTCCCTGTCGTGCAGATTCAGTTGAAAACCTGGTTCCATATGTTCCTCCGCTACTGGCGATTGTAATAGTCAATACCGCCGCTGGCAATAAAATAGGTTCTGATATAGCCGTCCGTAGACACCACCACAAACTCGTTTGTGGCCTCCAGAAAATAGACGTCGTCGTTGTCCTCCGCCTCCTGCTTGTGCAGGACGTCCGGGTGGTATATCACCGCGTTGGCCGCCGCCACATACTCCTCTATCGTGGCAAAGCCCATCTCTATCCCGTGTTTCTCATAGTGCTGGTTCAGCAGACGATCGTTGCGGAAGGTGTATAGCTGCACCTGGGGAGCATCCGCCCACTGGGCAGACTGTGCCTCCGCCAGAATGGCCTCCGCCGAAACCGGGACCTCCTCGGAAGAATTTTCTACTGTCTCGTCTGGAACCTCTGACGGTGCCTCTGCCGCCTCATCCGGGACCTCTGACGGTGCCTCTATGTTCTCGTCCGGGACCTCTGACGGAATCTCCGCAATCTCATCCAAACCCCCACCTGAGACCTCCGTCATACCTCCCACGCTCCCCATCGGAAAAGTAAACTCATCAATCCCATTAACTTGTACTGGATTTCCCGCTGTCTCACCGCCACTTTCCGGTACCCGCATTGTACTCAGCACAAACAATGCCGCCGCTACCACAATGCAGCCTACCACAATCAGATTTTTAAAATTATTATCCCCACCATTTTTCATCGCTAAGTCCCCCTTCTCTGGCTGTGTTATTCTTCCCCAAATACCGACACGATCAATATCTCCACACTCATCACATCGTTCATGCGTCCGGTTTTCACCGCCTCCTCCGCCTCCACGCACTTAGTCAGCGCCCGGCGCAGCACAGAGGACTTAAACCGGGACGCCTGACTTAAGTATTTACCCACCGCAAAGGGCGGTACGCCCAGGCCGGAGGCGATCTCCTTGTTGGCCAGTCCCTTGTTTTTCATGGCCTTGGCCTGCAGCAGCAGATTGCACTGCCGGGCGATCAGGAAGAGTATCCGCATGGGCGGCTCCTTCAGAGTCAACAGATCATAGTACAGTTCCAGCGCATCCTTCTGCCGTTTCTCTGCAATGGCAGTGACCATGTCAAATATATGGTTGGACACCCGTGTGGTACAGACCGCCTCCACATCCTCCGGCTCCACCACCTCCTTGTCCATGCAGTAGCAGATCAGCTTTTCCAGCTCCATATGAATATTGTCCATATCCGTGCCGGTTTTGTTCAGCAGCTGCAGGGCCGTACTCTCGGTGATCTTTTTTCCCTCTTTGCCAAGTGTGCCCGCCACCCAGCGTTTCAGAGTGTTCTCATCCTGCGCCGCAAACTCCACCGCGCAGCCCTGGGCCTGCAGGGTCTTGAACAGCTTGCTGCGCTTGTCCACCTCGCTCTCTGTGAATATCAGCACGGTGGACTCGTTCTGCGCTCCCAGATACTCCGCCATCTGTTCGCCGCCCGACTTGAACAGACCGCTGTTGTCCATGAAAATCACCCTGCGCTCCGCCAAAAAAGGCAGAGTCTCCG
>CAYLIM010000117.1:0-6768 GCA_964383805.1 uncultured Acetatifactor sp. | reverse complement strand
ACAGCAGGTGGGGATGCCGCCCGGCGCATATCGCGCCCTCGGCATCCCCACCGCCAGTCAAATACCCCGCAGCAAGCTGACGGGGTATCAGGCTTGTTACGCAACAGAGCTGCTGGGTATTTGACCCTCGCGGCATTCGCCAAATGCTCATGCAAGCATGGCACTTGGCTCATTGCTCGCGGGAAATCTATCTCCTGATACAGCTATACCTTCCCCTACTCCACATAGACAGTGATCGTTCCGTCCTTTCCCAGAATGATCTGCCCCAGATCATCCATATTGACGACGCCGTTGATTCCGATCAACACTTCGATTGCGTCCTCCGTATATTTGCTGGATATGCCGCCAGGCCCCGCATTCTCCAACAGTGGTTTCCCATCCTTATCCAGCAGTTCGAAATAGAATAACTGCGGCGTCCCATCCTCCTCTCGCACAACCCTGTCCATATCCGCCCTGTCATAGGAGATGAAAACAGAGAGCGGAGATACCTTTACATAGTTGATCGTGATCGGCACGCCATTATAGTCAAAGTCCTCGTTCACCTCAATGGTTTTGCTCAGGGAGGAGGCATCCGTCAGAGATATATCCAGATTCCAATTTCCGTCTATATGTTTCCCTCCCCAAGCATCACCCTCATAGGTATAGAAGGAAAAGTCGGAGAGAGCTATATGCAGCGTGTCTCCATTCCACACTGTCTCCGGGTTTTTCATCGCATCGACCGCATAGTAACCCTCTTTTGTCAAAAGCTGTTCCTCTTTATCGACAAAGCCTCCGCCCATATTTACAAAAAGATCATGCATGTCCAAACCGTCGGCAGTGAGTTCCAAACCTTCAAAAAGGGAATTGCCGTCAATAACAGGTTCCTCCGATTCCACCTTCAGCAACACATACACCCTGCTCTCATCCTGCAATGACTGGACGGCAGTGACAGTGATTCCCTGATCTGTGACGGAGGTATATTGCATCTCTGCAACTCCGTTCTCCAGAGTCTTTTGCTGTAATTCCTCCGGCGGATTATTAAATTGCTCCGCAGCCTTATCGTTCCAAAGTAACTCTGCCGCAAACGCCGTTGTGCCCAGCATGGCTGCTGCAAGCACTGCGACAAGAAAAGCCTTTCTCATACTTTTATGCTTACTCATATTTTTCACCCCATCTATTTCTTTTTTTGTATTAATAGTTTCCAGTGCGTCAAGAACTGCCTCATGCACATTTGCCGGAACCTCCGGCATCTCCTTTTGCCATTCCATACTCTACTCCTCCTGCTATTTCAAGTTCCACATATTCCCGTCTCTGTCTTATAGTGCGCCCGGCGCTTCCGCTTTGAGACTGTCACACAAGAGTCAATTGTTTCTTTAATATGTTTCTGGCTCTGAGCAGACGCATTTTTATCCCCGCCTCTGTGCATTTGAGCATCCCTGCCACTTCTTTCAGTGTAAAGCCCGCAACATAATGAAGAATAAAAGGAACTCGGTATCTCTCCTCCAAAGCCTGTATTTCCATATACACCTCTGAATACCCGGATGAATCATAAGATGTCTCATCTTCCATGTATTCTTCGTAAGAAACTGTAATTTTGTTTCTCCTTATCATGGAATAGCACTCGTTGATCAAAATCCTGGTCAGCCATGTCCTGAAATACTTTTCTTCCCTGAGAGACGCCAAATTGCTGTATGCATTTAATATTGCGTTTTGCATGGCATCGGCGCAGTCTTCGTCATTGCCAAGTATCGACTTCGCAATATAATACATATTTTTTTCAGCCGCCAATACCTCTCTTGTAAATTGTTCTTTGACCATACGTTTTCCTTACCTGCTCTGACTATAGTCATATAATGCAGAATCTTCATAGTTTTCACACAGCTGTATGTGACTTACAATAATTAGACGCAAGTCATATTATAGAAAGTAACAGGAAATTTTTCATTTTTTTAAAAATATTTACGATCCTTGTCTCAATACCAGTATCGACGACGGAAAAAAACAGACGGACAACTATAAAGCGTCCGCCCTTTTCCTCGCACCCCGCATCAGCTCAGTCCGGATTCTCCGGCAGCTCCAGCTGCCGCAGCTTTTCCTCCATGGCAAAAAACCGTCCGCCCGTCTGCTGATCCTGCCACTCCTCCAGACGCTGCCGGGTATAATTCTCCACCTCCCGGCGAAGCTCCTGAGCAGACATTCGGGCCGCTCCCTGCCCCCAGATAATCACCTGTTCCAGGGCGTCCGAGGTAGCCACCGTCACCTGGTATTTCTTCCCAATTTGATGCACTGTCTTTTCAATATACTGGTCGGCGGTCTCCGCCTCCTTAGTGTAGACCACATGAATGTTGTGGTATCTCTGCACCGTGCCCGGATTGCCCTTGACTTTGTAGGCGTCATATACCAGAATCAGCGTATCCTGGATATATCCCTGATAATTGCACAGGATATCCATGAGTTTCGTCCGGGCGCCCTCCACATTGTCCCGGGCCATTTCCCGCAGCTCCTCCCATGCAAAAATAATATTGTAGCCATCCACCAGAAGATACCTCTCCCGGTGCTGCTCCGGTGTGCCCTTATAGACAGGCTCTTTGGCCGGAGCGGCCGCTCTGGCAGGCGCCCCGGCTCTGTTCCACGGATTTTTGTCCAGCGCTCGGGTGCCGTAGGTGCGCAGATAGATCTCCTCGATCTCCTCCTGACTGATAAAACGGTCGTCCCTGCCTGTCTGCCCAACGTTCCCCGCCAAGGCTCCGTTTCGCCCCGCCATCTGGGAATCTATCACTTCCTCCGCCGCTCCGAACACCTCCGGCAAAAGCCGCCGCAGCTTGTCCCCCGTATCCACATGGGCGTAGTCCCCCACCTGCTGCCAGGGCACGATAAAGCCCGCCCCGTGAGCGCAGAACACCGAGTCCGCAGGATTGTCCAGATCGCGCTCCGGGTCGTAGCCGTGACTCTCGATAACCTCCTGTTCATTGTGGCAGGGAGCATAGCCGTGAAACCGGCAGGACAGCCTGCCCCGCCCTCTGGTATAGGCGTTTATCTCCATCTGATAGCCGTTTAACGTGGCCGCCGGAGCCGTCCCCCTGAGAATACTGCGCTCTCCCAGCGTTTCCGGTTCCTCAAAACTGCCGCTCTTTTTCTGAATATCGCTCATGGCTCTGCCCAGATTCTCCGTGGGCAGTTCTATTGTGTAGGCATACATGGGCTCCAGCAGACGGCACTGCGCCTTCATCAGGCCCTGCCGCAGGGCGCGGTAGGTGGCCTGCCGGAAATCCCCTCCCTCCGTATGTTTCAAATGTGCGCGCCCGGCAATCAGAGTGATCCGCATATCGGTTATGGCCGAATTGGTCAGCACGCCTGTATGCTGCTTTTCTTCCAGATGGGTCAGCACCAGCCGCTGCCAGTTCCTGTCCAGCTCGTCCTCACTGCAGTCCGCCTGCAGCACCAGACCGCTGCCCGGCTCCCCCGGTTCCAGCAATAAATGCACCTCCGCGTAATGGCGCAGCGGTTCAAAATGACCTACGCCCTCCACGGGCCCCTCTATGGTCTCCCGGTAGACAATACCGCCGTTCCCAAAGGACACCTGCACGCCAAAACGCCTTTCAATCAGTTCCTGTACTATCTCGATCTGCACCTGCCCCATGACCTGGACATGAATCTCTCCCTCCGCGGGAGCGCTGCCCTCCTGCCACAGGATATGCAGCTCCGGGATTTCCTCCTCCAGCTGGTACAGATTTCTCAGCATCCTATGTACATCGCAGCCCTCCGGCAATTCCACCCGGTAGCTGAGGACCGGCACCAAACTGGGCTTTTCTCCGTCAGCCTGAGCGCCCAGCCCCTGACCACTGTAGGTCTTGTCAAGTCCCGTGACAGCGCAGACGCATCCGGCCTCAGCCCGTTCCACCAGCCGATACCCCGCCCCGGAATATATTCGGATCTGGTCAATCTTTTCCCCGTTCAGCAGCCCCTTTACCTTCAGGCTCCCGCCGGTCACTTTCAGATTGGTCAGGCGGCTGCCGTTTGCATCCCTCTCAATCTTGTACACCCTGGCCGCCAGCTCCTGTCCATACACAGGCTCATAGGTGTAGCGGGCGATACCCTGCAGCAGCGTCTCCACACCCTGAAGCTTTAGCGCCGACCCAAAATAGCAGGGGAAGACCTGTCGTCTGTGAATGGCCTCCCGAACCTGGGACACGGTCAGAGCACCCTGCTCCAGATAGGCGTCCATCATTTCCTCGCTGCACAGAGACAATCTCTCCAGCCATTGCTCCCGATCAGAAGACCCGGTGCTCTCGAGCCGGTCTGGCTCCCGGCCGCTCTGCCCCACGCTCCCCACACCCAGGAACTCGTCTGCCCCGCCAAATTCAATACAATTCTCATCCAGCCGCTCCTGCAGCTGTGTCAATAACACCTGTGATTCCGTGCCCGGCTGGTCCATCTTATTGATGAACAGATAGGTGGGAATCTCATAGCGTTTCAGCAATTTCCACAGAGTCTCCACATATCCCTGTATGCCGTCCGCGCCGCTGATTACCAGAACCGCCGCATCCAGCACCTGCAGGGTGCGCTCTGTCTCAGCAGAAAAGTCCACATGTCCCGGCGTGTCCAGCAGCGTGATTTCTCTGTTTTGGCCATCACAATCAACGCTTATCTGCGCCTGTTTGGAAAAAATGGTAATACCTCTGGCTTTCTCCAGGTCATGGGTGTCCAGAAAGGCGTCCCCATGGTCCACCCTCCCCAGCCGCCGGATTCCTCCGGTCAGATACATTATCCCCTCCGCCAGCGTGGTCTTGCCCGCATCCACATGGGCCAGAATACCCACCACCAGTTTTGTACACTCTCTGTCATCCATTTCCCTTGCCACTCCCTGACATACCCCACTTTGGGTATTTTGACTGCGTCCTTCTCTCATTCTACAGGAAAAAAACTGTTATGTACAGCAAAAAAAGAAGGCATCACTGCCTCCTTTGAATAAATATCCCGCCTGTGTCACTCCTGTCCTATGGCCTGCAGGCGTCTGCGCATTGCCCTTGTTCCTCCCTCCGGCCTGGAGACCGTCGTCTCCCGCAGAGCGCGTTCCCTGGCCTGTCGGCGGAGCCGCAGATGTACAGCCATTGACACAAGAAAGCTGATGATCAGAAACGCATAGAAACTGATGCCTCTGGAAACCAGCATGGCCGGTGTGACCATTCCGGCCCCAAACACTGCGGTAAACGCCGCTACAAATCCGCCTTCCGCAGGCCCCACGGCGCCGGGCAAAGGCAGGTTGCAGACCGCAAGGGTAAGCAGCGCCTGAAGACTCACTATTTGAATCCAGCCATGCCCCTGCAGCCCAAATGCGTGATACACTATCCAGGGCACGGAAAACAGCATTCCCAGCTGAACCACACACAGCATGAGCACCCGGAGCGCCAGCCCGGGATTTGCCTTTATACATGCTGCCCCCCTGGCGTATTCCGCCAGCTGATGCTCCAGCTTTTCCCGGGCGGAGGCAGGATTTCGAAGGAGCCGAAACCTCTCGAGGAATCTCAGTATCCCTCCGCAGATACGCCGCGAAACCCCGGGCAGGAACATCACCATGCCCATGCCCACTGTGAGAAACACCATCATCCCCGCCCCGTACAGCAGCAGAATTCCCATACCGCCCCCAAATTCCCCGTCCTTAGGGCAAAGCAGCCATGCGCCCCCGCCCCAGATCAGGCTTGCAGTCTGATAGCATGCGGCAATCAGCATCATATTCAGCGCCCCATGAGCAGCCGGAATCCGGTCCTGGCTCATGCAGTATATCTGGGCAGGCTGTCCCCCGGTGGCTGAGGGCGTGATGGAACTCACATAGAATCCCACAAAGGAATACCCCAGACAGCGCCGATAGGGCACCCGATGTCCCAGTCTTCCCAATATCTGCCAAGTACACAGAGCCTCACAGCCCACATACCCCAGCATCAGACACAGTCCCCCAAACAGAAAGGGGATTTTTACCTGTCTCAGACTCTCCCAGAGCATTCCCAACGACTGTTCCCGAAACAACACATACCCGGTCACAGCCATCAATACCACCAACAATATCCATCCCAGATATCTTTTCTTTCCACCCATGATACCCACTCCTATCCACCACTTCCATCATACGGTCCAACGCCCCGGTCTGCAGTCTCCTCCTGAGACATTCCATGTGGTATGCCGCCGCTGACAGACGCTCCCGGTCCATCAGAATCTTCCGTATCTCTCCGGCGCAGTTCATTGAGTCGGCCACCCAGCCGATTCCCTGCTCCTCCATCCATTTGGCGTTGTTGCGCTCATTCTGCAGGGTAGGCGGCCAGGTAAGAATGGGAACTCTGGCGTAAATCGCCTCAAACAATGTGATGCCGCCGGGTTTGGACACGATCAGATCCGCCCGGGCCATATAGTTCCACACCTGACTGATATAGCCTTCCACCTGAATATTTTCCCACCGCCCCCGCAGACGCCGGTAAAGCCTTCTGTTGCGGCCGGTAATAACTGTGACATGCGTGTAGGGAATTCGATTCAGCGCATCATAAAAGGCGGTATCTCCGGGCAGCATACCCAGACCTCCCCCCATAATCAACAGCTCCCGCACCTTTCCTTCGCTGCTGTGGGACAGATGCCGGAATTCCTCTCTGACCGGAATACCCGTGACGCACACAAGACTGGGATCAACCCCTTTCTCCGTCAGACTCCGACGTATCTCCCCGCTGGGCACCAGATAGCAGTCCGTATTGCGGTTGATCCATTCCGGATGGGAACTCACATCCGTAACGCATGTTATTAATG
>CAYLIM010000116.1:0-6776 GCA_964383805.1 uncultured Acetatifactor sp. | reverse complement strand
TGTTCCTTTTGGGCATCCATCAGCACCTGCACCGCCTGAAGATATTCTCCCCTTTCAAGACAGGCCTCCGACTCCCTGAGTATTTCCAGAACGAACTCATTCACCGGCTCACTCTGTTCTTCCTCCTGTATGTCTTCAGCCTGTGCATCCTCAGCCTGGATTCCCTGCGTACTCTCTTCCAGAGCATCACGAGAGACCTCCTCCGCACCGTCACGGGAGACCTCCTCCGCATCGTTACGGGAACGAAGAACCCATGCTCCTGCAGCAAAAACAACTACCAGAACTACGGCGGCAAAAATCCCCACCACTCTGCCGACTGTTGATTTCATAAGTCCTCCCTTATTTTTCTTTGTAGTAATATATACTCTATTCTTCCCTGATTTGAGGAATATTGACTAATTCCTGCAATTTTCTCTCTAATATCTTCTTGTCCGGTAACTGTAATTTGTATTCTGATACCAGCATTGGCGACATACTCCTGCTCATTGCATACTCCACTACTTCATCATTTTTAGACGCACACAATATCAACCCAACGCTTGGGTTCTCGTGTTCTTTTTTCTTCTGTCGGTCAAGTGCCTCTAAATAGAAATCCATTTTTGATATATATTCCGGCTTGAACTTTCCAATTTTTAGTTCAAAAGCTACCAAGCACTGTAACCCTCTATGAAAAAATAATAAATCAATTGCAAAATCTTCTCCGCCAACCTGTACTTTATATTCTTCATCAATGAAAGTGAAATCTTTTCCCAACTCCAATATAAAATTCTTCATATTTTCAATTATTGCTTTTCTAAAATCTTGTTCTTTGTAGACTTTGGGCATATCCAAAAATTCTACAACATAAGTATCCATAAAAGGATTTTCTTTCAATCCTCTTATAGACTCCGGCAATACTTTTTCTTTTGACAACATGTAACGCTCATAATATGCACTTTCCATCTGTCTTTCCAGCTCTCTTGAGGAATAGCTTTCTTTTATACATAATGTGATATAAAAATGCCTTTCCTCAATAGTCTTTGCCTTTGACATAATTGCAAGATGATTTGTCCAACTAATTTGTGTCAGCAGCGCTGTCACAAATTCATCACCAACATACGTCTCGTAGAATTTTTTCATTCGATACAGTCCGCGCCTGTTAAATCCCTTAATCCCCGGAAATTGCTCTTGTATATATTCCGATATTGAATCAATATATGCATCCCCAAAGTTTGCATTTTCAGCCTCTTTGCTTAAAAAGGCTCCTATATTCCAATACATGTTGATAAGTTCTTCATTTACTTTTTTATATGCATTATTCTTTGCTGTTTCAATTATGTCTGTGACTTGTGAAAATGCTGAATTCACTTCATTCATAAAATAACCGCCTCTTTAATTTGTGTCAGCAGCGCTGTCACAATTAATAAGTTTTTGTAAACAATGGTCATTAAACTAAATTATAAGTTTTCATTGCACTTTACTCCACGGCTCCAATCAGGCTGGCGATATCCTCCACCCGATAAGTACGCATATACTCCTCGATCCCCTCGATTACCTTGACGGTGGTATAAGGGTCCACAAAATTCATGGCTCCCACGCTGACCGCCGTGGCTCCCGCCAGAATAAACTCCAGGGCGTCCTCCGCCGTGGCTATGCCCCCCATGCCGATCACCGGGATCTGTACCGCATGGGACGCCTGATACACCATCCGCACAGCCACAGGCTTGATGGCCGGACCGCTCATGCCGCCGGTCTTGTTGGCCAGGGCAAAGCAGCGGCGGTGGATGTCGATCTTCATGCCCGTGAGGGTGTTGATCAGAGAGATAGCGTCCGCTCCCGCAGCCTCCGCCGCTTTTGCCATCTCCGCAATATCCGTCACATTGGGGCTGAGTTTCATGATAATAGGCTGCCTGGCCTTTTTCTTGATCTGCTCCGTGATATTGTACAGAGCGTCCGCCTTCTGTCCAAAGGCGATGGCTCCCTCCTTGACGTTGGGGCAGGACACATTGATCTCCAGCATGGCTACCGCAGACTCATCCCCCAGTTTCTCCACCACTTCCAGATAGTCCTCCACGGTTTTCCCGCAGACATTGACAATGATTTTTGTATCATACTGCTTCAGAAAAGGAATATCCCGCTCCATAAACACGTCGATACCGGGATTCTGCAGACCGATGGCGTTGAGCATGCCGCCGTAGACCTCCGCCACCCTCGGAGTGGGATTGCCGGGCCAGGGTACATTGGCTACTCCCTTGGTCACCACTGCGCCCAGGCGGTTTAAGTCCACAAACTCTCCGTATTCCATGCCGGAACCAAAAGTGCCGGAGCCGGTCATCACCGGGTTTTTCAGCGTCACGCCCGCAATATTTACCGCTGTATTCATCAGATATCCACCTCCTCTGCGTCAAAAACAGGCCCGTCCGTGCAGATCCGGGCATTGTGGACATGGGAGTGATGATCCACCTCTTTCGTCTTCACCACGCAGCCCAGGCAGGCCCCCACACCGCAGGCCATATGCTCCTCCAGTGAGATATAGGCCTTAATCCCCTGCTCCGCCGCATACCGCTTGATGGCCCGGAGCATGGGCATGGGACCGCAGGCGTAGATCACATCGGCCTGGAGCTTATTTTCCGCTATAGCGTCCAGCACATTGCCTTTCATTCCCCGGCTGCCGTCCTCGGTGGCCACATAGACCCGGCCATATCTGGCAAAATCCTCCGCGAGAAACAGATTGCCGTCCCGATAGCCCATGATAATGGACTTATCTCCCTCCAGTTCCTTTGCCAGCTGCAGAATGGGAGGAACACCGATGCCGCCGCCCATCAGAAAGCAGCGTTTTCCCTTGCCCGCCTCCAGAGGGAAACCGTTGCCCAGTGTTCCCAGAATTTCCACAGGAGCATTCTCCTTCAAAGAGGAGAATTCCGCCGTACCCCGACCGGCAACGCGGTAGACAATGCGCAGGGCCGTCCTCTCGGCGTTGACCTCACAGATACTGATGGGCCTGGGCAGCAGAGTTGCGGCGCTTTTCGGGTATACGCCGATGAACTGACCGGGCTTTGCCTGAGCCGCCAGACCGGTCTCCAGCCACAGATCATAGATGCGTGGGGCAATCTCCCGCTGGGAGAGTACCTTCGCCGTTGTTTTTTCTTTCATGAAATATCTCCTCTCGCTTTCGTGTCCGCAGTAAATATATTACGATTTTCCATTTGTCTATACTTACGGCTGTTAGTATAAGTATAGCATAGAAGTAACATAAATAACAGATGAATATTTCACGAGGCAGAGCCTCCGCGTATACTAATCGGCTAACTCTCTATAGAGGATAATCTCATCATACGTTTTCTTTTCGCCCCACGGCTCCTGAATACCTCCCGGTATCCTGCCGCATTGTTCCATCCCGATAGCCCTGTAAAAAAGCTCCGCCCCGTCTCTGCGGCAGGTTGCAATGACATGGTCACAGCCCATCTTCTTTGCATACGCAAAGCTTTCCTGGCACAGCTTTTTTCCAAGTCCCTGCTTTTGAAACGCGGGATTTACAACGACGTCGGAGAGTTCAGCCCTTCGGGAAGTAAGGATGTGCTGTGATCTCTTCACCAGAACGGTTCCTATTACATTGGCGTCCACTTCGGCCACCAGCGCAACGCAATTTCCCAGGTCCATCTCCGAGATATTTTTCTCAACCCGCTCCTTTACCTCCTCGGGCATATTTCCCGAAAAAATGTTTTCCCAGAGACTTTTGACATCTCCCATTTCCATTTTCCGAATTCGTATGTTCTCCATGTTCTTCTGCTCCTTCCTGACTGCCAACAGTTTTGTATCTATTTTTCCCGATTTCCGCAATTGCTGATGATTTTGAAATTCACTGGGGGTACACCCGATACATTGTATAAACGCTTTGTAAAAACCCGCCTGCGTCTCAAAGCCATAGTCTGTCGCCACATCATGCAGTTTCCGCCCAAGAGCAATCTCCCTGGCGGCATTGACAAGCTTTCTCCTTCTGATATATGTCATAATCGGCATACCGGTAATATCATACAGGCAGTAATAGAGCTGACGCACAGAATAATGATACCTGCAGCTTAACTCCGCAAGCGTCAAATCTCCTTTCAGGTTGTTCTCAATGTACTCCAGAATCTCTTCCACTGTCTATTCCTCCGCTGTTTTTTATTATATCAAATTGGGGAAAATTTGTCTTTTCCAAAACTGCAACAGCTATCCTGCACAGCCGCAGAGTCCATATCCCGTATATATTTATCTGTCAATCCGATTCTGCTTGACAAGCATCATCCAAATATGCAATACTTGGAATCAAAAAAGATTGAATATACGGAAAGGCAATGGTATGGCAGTATCAACCGGAACTTTACTGAATCGACTTAGGCGCGGTAAAAACTTTCAATATTTTGTGGAAGATAGTAAGGATGATTTTGTGAAATGCTCTCTTCCCATATATCTGAATAAATTGTGTGTAGAGCGCGGTCTAATGCCAAGCGAGGTTATCCGCAGCGCTCAGATTGAGAGAACATATGGGCATCAGATTTTCAACGGCACAAGAGTTCCTTCCCGTGACAAGCTGATACAGATCGCCCTGGGGTTTGGCCTGTCGCTTGAGGAGACGCAGGCGCTGCTGAAGACCGCCCAAAAGAGCATGCTTTATGCCAAGATCGAGCGGGACGCAGCCTGCATATTTGGAATCCTTCACGGAATGAGCGTTATGGAGGTGCAGGATCTGCTGGCGTCCATCAACATCCCCTTGCTCGGTGAAAACTGAGGAGAAACATATGGGTGCTATCAAAGAATTTCAGGCCTATTATAACAGTAGCTATAAAAGGGCGCTGCCCCTGGACTTTACCGAGAATCATGATATATTGGAATGTCTGAGCAGTGCGGTGGGATGCGATACTCTGCTTGTAAGGCAGAGGGATTCCGGGAAAAAGATCGTGGCAAAATGCTACACCAGGAGCAGCCCGCAGTATGACATGGAGGAACTGACACAGCTTAGCACTGCGGAAAATAAAGCCATCCCACAGTATATCGGAGAATATAAAAACGAAGAGTACCGCTGTGTCCTGCGAGAGTATATAGAGGGTACTTCTCTGGATAAATATATAGACACAAAGTCTCTCTCGCAGGACGACCTGGCAGAGCTGGCAATCGGACTGGCCGATGCCATGAAAGTCCTCCACGACGGCGAACCGGCCATTATCCATCGGGATATCAAACCTGAAAACATCATCATAAAAGAGGACGGCACCATCGCTTTGATCGACCTTGGCATAAGCCGTATCTTCAAAAAAGACAAGGACGCCGACACTGTTTTCTGCGGCACAGAAAAGTTTGCGCCGCCGGAGCAATACGGGTTCATGCAGACGGATATCCGCTCGGATATATATTCTTTCGGCATTGTGCTGTCCTGGCTGCTCACTGGGAAAGCAAAACCGATGCAAAAACCTATAACGAAACTGGAGAGGGTGGCCGCCAAATGCTGTGAATTCTCGCCGGACAAACGCTACAGAGATGACCGGGCCCTCCTTCGGGACTTACATCGCGCAACCAGTCAGTACCGGCAGCGTATGCGCAAAAGAATGTATGCCGTCTCCTTTTTCTGCCTGCTGATAGCAGCGGGCCTGTTGACTGCAGGAATCATGTACCGGCGTTCCCTGCGGGCCAAAGAGATCCCGTTCCGGGAACCTCTGATAGAAGAGGCGGTGCGGGCTGTATTGGATAAACCGGAGGGCATCATCACCGCCTCGGACCTGGAGTCTGTGACAGAAATCTATATTCAGGGGGAACAAGTATATACTACAATGGACATTTTCTATGCTGAGGGGCAAAAATGGTATCATAACGGATCGATTCATGGCTCCATAACAGAACTGTCAGATCTGGAAAATATGCCGAATCTCCGCACCGTATGTATAGGGGGGAATCACATTCGGGATATCTCGCCGCTAAAGAATTTAGAACATCTGCAGTGTCTGGAACTGCGGGATAACGATATCCAGGATATTTCTCCTCTGGCAGGCAAGAAGACACTTGGTAGTGTGGGGCTTCTTGGCAATGCTTTGATGGGGATTGAAGCAGTCCGAACCTGGCCTATGCTGAGAGAACTGGATCTCGGCGACACCGGAAGTTACGATGCAAGTCCCATTGGGGATTTAAAAAGCCTGAGGCGGCTGGATATTAGCAATTATTCCGAGGCCTATCAATATCTGGCTGGACTGTATGTGGATGAATTGCTTATTAATGCTTTTGGGCAGACAGATCTGGAATGCCTCAGAGATGTGCCGTACATAGAAAGACTATATCTGCGCAACGCGCAGGTTGAGGATTTTTCGGCGCTTAAGGGCAGAGAGGACATTGTCTATCTGAATCTGGAGCAATGTGTGACAGGGGATCTGAGTCCGCTTTTTACCATGCCGAACCTGGCGACAGTGGAAATGAGCGTCAAGGGACAGGAACAGATGGAGGAATTGATTGCCATCTATGGTGAACCGTCTTTCCAGCTCACATACACATATTAACAGTCAAAAAAATGTGGGATGCAGACTGCACATGTGTGCAGACTGCATCCCATTTAATATGCATAAAATGCTAATCTGGAAACGATAAGTAACTTGTGCATCTTGCATTATCCGGGAACGCTCTCGTGATGCAGGCACCGGTTGTCCGTGCGAATGCGGAACTTTAGATTATGGAGGAGAATCATATGAAACATGTAACAGATCAACGAAAGAGGAAACGGTGGCTTGCCCCTCTTGCCCTGTGCCTGGCAGTGTGTCTTGCGATACATCCTG
>CAYLIM010000115.1:0-6917 GCA_964383805.1 uncultured Acetatifactor sp. | reverse complement strand
CATAGGCCGCCGCATGGGCCTTGGGGAACATGTACTTGATCTTTTTACACGACCATATATACCAGTCCGGCACGTCCTTCTCCGTCATGGCATCGATCCATTCGTCTTTTAACCCCTTGCCCTTACGCACACTCTCCATGATGGTGAAGGACAGAGAGCTCTCCACCCCCTGATTGATCAGATAAATCATAATATCATCACGACAGCAGATGGCGGTGGAGATGGTGGCCTTGCCCTCCAGAATCAGAGTCTGGGCGTTACCCAGCCACACGTCCGTGCCATGTCCCAGCCCCGAGATACGAATCAGGTCGGAGAGCTGCTGAGGCTTGGTGTCCAGCAGCATCTGAATCACGAAATCCGTGCCAAACTCCGGAATGCCAAGTGACCCTACCGGGCAGCCGCTGATCTGCTCTGGGGTGATACCCAGGGCGTCCGTGTTCTGAAACAGGCTCATGACGCCCTTGTCATCCAAGGGAATCTTCGTGGGGTCGATCCCCGTCAAATCCTGCAGCATACGAATCATGGTAGGATCATCATGTCCCAGAATGTCCAGCTTGAGCAGATTATGATCAATGGAGTGATAGTCAAAATGGGTGGTAATGATATCCGTGGTCATATCGTTGGCGGGATGCTGCACCGGGGTAAAGGAATTGATATCCTGTCCCACCGGCAGCACAATGATGCCGCCGGGATGCTGACCCGTACTTCTCCGTATACCGGTACAGCCCACCGTGATCCGATTGATCTCACAGGTGCGCTTGTGCTTTCCCCTCTCCTCAAAATAGTTTTTCACATAGCCAAAAGCCGTCTTGTCCGCCAGGGTGCCGATGGTTCCCGCCCGATAGGTCTGTCCCGCCCCAAAGATAACCTCGGTATATTTATGGGCCTTGGACTGATATTCTCCCGAGAAATTCAGGTCGATATCCGGCTCCTTGTCTCCCTTGAATCCCAGGAAGGTCTCAAAGGGAATGTCAAAGCCGTCCTTGATCAGAGGCTCCCCACAGACCGGGCAGATCTTGTCCGGCATGTCGCACCCCGCATTGCCCGCAAAGGCTTTCACCTCCGGGGAATCGAAGTCATAGTAAAAACATTTGCCGCAGCGGTAATGGGCACTGAGGGAATTCACCTCCGTGATACCCGCCATAAACGCCACCAGAGAGGACCCCACTGATCCACGGGACCCCACCAGATAGCCGTCCTCCACGGATTTCCACACCAGTTTCTGGGCGATAATGTACATCACCGCAAAACCGTTGGTAATGATGGAGTGCAGTTCTTTTTCCAGGCGGTCTTCCACGATCTGGGGCAGCTTTTCCCCGTACAGTTCGTGCGCCTTGTCATAACATATCTTCGTCAGGGTCTTGTCGGAATCCGGAATCACCGGGGGACATTTGTCCGGCCGCACCGGGGCGATAGTCTCCACCATGTCCGCAATCCTATTGGTGTTGGTGACTACGATCTCCCTGGCCTTATCCGCCCCCAGATAGGCGAATTCCTCCAGCATCTCCTCCGTGGTGTGCAGGTACAGGGGGGCCTGCTGGTCCGCATCCTCAAAGCCCTTGCCCGCCATGATGATCCGGCGGTACACCTCGTCCTCCGGGTCCAGAAAATGCACGTCGCAGGTGGCCACCACCGGCTTGTGCAGCTGCTCTCCCAGCTTGACGATGCGGCGGTTTATATTGCGAATATCCTCCACTGACTGGATATCCGGGTGCTTGTCGGACAGGATCATAAAGCGGTTGTTGCCCTCGGGCTGAATCTCCAGATAATCATAGAAATCAGCCAGCCGGACAATCTCCGCATCCGACTTGCCATCCAGCAGCACCCGGTACAGTTCTCCGGCCTCACAGGCGCTGCCCAGAATCAATCCCTCCCGGTATTTCAGAATCAGGCTCTTGGGAATCCGGGGCCTCTTGCTGTAATAGGTGGTATGGGACTCGGAAATCAGGCGGTACATATTGATCCGCCCCAGATCATTTTTTGCCAGAATGATGGCGTGATACGTGGGCAGGCGCTTTACTATATCCGGGCTGGATGCACCCATTGCGTTCACCTGGCGCAGATTCTCCGCCCCGTTCTCCCGGAGCATGGGAATAAATTTTACAAAAATATGGGCTGTGGCCTCCGCGTCATCCACCGCCCGGTGGTGATTTTCCAGAGACACCCCCAGCGTCTTAGCCACAGCGTCCAATGTGTGCTTGGCCTGGTTCGGCAGCAGAATCCGGGCGATTCCCACGGTGTCCACATAGGTAAACCTGTCTGATAAGCCCTGCCGTCTGCAGTTCTCCATGATAAAGCTCATATCAAAACTGGCATTGTGAGCCACCAGCACACAGCCCTCGCAGAACTCCAGAAATTTTGGCAGCACCTCGTCAATCATGGGAGCGTCCATGACCATGCTGTCATTTATGCCTGTAAGTTTCTCGATCTCAAAGGGAATCGGCACATCCGGGTTCACAAAGCTGGAAAAGCGCTCTGTGATCTCTCCGTGCTCCACCTTCACCGCACCGATCTCAATGATTCTGTTATTCACCGGAGAAAAGCCCGTGGTCTCAATATCAAACACCACGAAATCCGCGTCCAGATCCTGCCCCCGGTCACCGGTGACGATCTCTTTCAGATCATCCACCAGATAGGCCTCCACACCGTAGATAATCTTGAAAAAGTCCTGCTTGTCCGGGTTTTCTTCCCCGGCCTCCTTGCGCTTGCCCTTCTCCTCCTTCCACAGATCGTCCCACACATGATTTGCGTCCGTGAAACCCTGCACCACGCCGTGATCCGTGATGGCGATGGCCCTGTGCCCCCACTTGTAAGCCCGTTTCACGATGTCCTTGGCCTCGGAGACGCCGTCCATGTCGCTCATCTTGGTATGGCAGTGCAGCTCCACCCGCTTGCAGGGAGCAGTGTCCACCCTGCCGGTAGTGAAATCCGGAATCGTTTTAATACCTGTCAGAGAACCGAGGGTCAGCTCGTGGTCAAATTTATCCAGCATGCTGATGCCCTTGATCTTCACAAAGGCCCCTGCCTTGACGCCGCCCAGAATCTCATCCACCTGATCGTTTCTCACAAACATTTTAACGGTCATGGTGTCGGAAAAATCCGTCACATCAAACATGATAATGGTCTTCTCGTTCTTGATCTCCCGCTTATCCACAGTCAGAATCTTACCGCGGATAACCACCTCGCCGATCTCACCGATAATATCCTCGATCCGCATGGCCTCCTCATCGAAGTCTCGGCCATATATCACATCCGGGTTGTCGGAGCGCTTGACGCTGCCGCCGTAGGCTCCGCCCCGGGTAAATTCTCCCTTCTTAAAACTCCCCTTATGAAACTCTCCTCTGCCTGAGCCGTTTCTGCCGTTTCCCTGGGCCGCTTTCTGCGCCGTCGGCGCAGCCTTGACCTCCCTGCCGCCTCCCGCAGCCACGGCGGAATCCTGCGCCACATCCAGCGTTTTGGGAACGTCCGCCTGCATAAATTCTTCCCCCGCGCCATCCTGCGCCGCCCTGTCTGCGCGCCGGGAAATCTCCGCCACCTGCAGCTTTATCTTCTGTTCATCCTCCTCGGCGTATCTGCTGGTCTGGGACTGCCGGTACTCCACATGCAGGGACAGGTCGAAACCGCACCGCTCCACCAGAATTTTCTCCAATATGCGGACAAACTCCTCCTCCCGGCTGTGAGCCAGCACACTGTCCTCCAGTGTCACCACCATCTCCCGCTCGCTGGGGTAGGAAAGCTGCGCCGCTTTGAAACTGTTATAGTCGATATGGCTGTACTCCCGCAACTCCTCCAAAATACTGTCCTGATAGACGTCCATGAGCTTTTCCGGCGTGTACTGGGAGGACAAATCAAATTTTTCATAGATTTTCACAACCATGTGAGCGCTGGGAAACAGCTGCCTCTTTATCTCGCTCTCCGCAGCTCTGATATCCTCCTTCATAATCAGGCGGGAGCTGCACAGATAGATCCGCAGAAAATCCTTGCGCTTGGTGGCGGATATCTTCTCCACCGTGGTCTGCTCCATGATATCATGAACCTTTCCATTCAGTTGTAACGTGGGAAATACCTCAAAAAACGGTTTTGCCATTATTACCTCTCTTCCCCCCAGTGATCCAACTCATCCTTCAGCGCCGCCAGCAGCTGGCTCTCCGGCATTTTGCGCAGAATCTCGCCCTTCTTGATCAGCAGTCCCTCTCCGTCGCCTCCGGCAATGCCGATGTCCGCCTCCCGTGCCTCTCCGGGGCCGTTCACCACGCATCCCATGACCGCCACCTTGATATCCAGCGGATAGTCCGCCACCAGCTTTTCCACCTGGGTTGCCAGGCCGATCAGATCAATCTTGGTTCTGCCGCAGGTCGGGCAGGACACCACCTCGATTCCTCCCTTTCTAAGCCCCAAGGTGCGCAGAATGAGCTTTGCCGACCTGATTTCCTCCACCGGATCTCCTGTCAGGGACACCCGTATGGTGTCGCCGATTCCCTGGTGCAGGATAATGCCCAGTCCCACGGCGGATTTGATATTGCCGCTCTGCACGGTGCCGGACTCCGTGATACCCACATGCAGAGGATACTCCGTCTGCGCCGCCAGCAATTCATGCGCCTTCACACACATCAATACATCCGAGGATTTGATGCTGATGACAAGATTGTCATATCCAAGCTCCTCTATGATATGTACCTTGTCCAGAGCGCTCTCCACAATGCCCTGGGCCGTCACCCCGCCGTATTTCTCCAGCAGAGGTTTCTCCAGAGAACCGCTGTTGACCCCCACACGAATGGGGATGTTTCTCTCCCTGGCCACGTCCACCACCGCCTTGACCTTGTCACGGGAGCCGATATTGCCCGGATTAATGCGGATTTTGTCCGCGCCATTCTCCATAGCCGCAATAGCCATCTTATAATCAAAGTGAATATCCGCCACCAGAGGAATATGAATCTGCTCTTTGATCTTTTTGAGGGCCTGGGCCGCCTCCAAAGTGGGCACAGTGCAGCGGATAATCTCGCACCCCGCCTGTTCCAGCCGGAGTATCTGAGCCACCGTGGCCGCCGCGTCCTCCGTCCGGGTGTTGGTCATGGACTGGATGGCGATGGGAGCGCCACCGCCGATCTGCACCTGGCCGATCTGTACGATCTTGGTGCGCTGCCTGTGGATATGTTCGTCTACCGTATGTTCGTTCTGCATGGGAAATCCTCCTCCGCGCAAAAGAAGCATCTGCCGTTTTGAGGCAAATGCTCCATCTTGTTTGCCTATTTAGTTATCATACCACATTTTGTGGGTGTTGGCTAGATATATCCTCTCTGTTTATATGGTTTCCTTTTGTCTGATACATATTTGTATTCTAATTAATGTTTTCGTCGATATAGAGCTGGGCGCGATTCTGGATAATGTTCGCCACTGCGTCCACACTCTTCTGCCCCTGATAAAAAGCCTCCGCTTCCTCACCGATAATATTTAAGATCATATTGCTATCACCGCCAGGCTGGTGCGCCATTTCTATCAAAGCAAAGATTTGCTGAATTTCCTCCTCAGTGGGAATATGGCTGGAAAAGGTCCAGCCGTCGTCGTATGTTACCGTATAAGCAGAATAATTTATCATAACATACTTACCATCTGCCTCCACCAGCGTACCATCGTCACGGGTGGCGTATTCCGCCGCCAGCGCCGTTGCCGCTTTCTTTTCCAGCCATGCTCTGTTCGTCACAAAGTCGTTCGCGTCATAGTCCTCATTTGCCAGAAAGCTTTCAATAAACTCCCATGCGCCTTCCTTATGGGAGGAGCCAGATGAAATAGCAAGAGCGTTATTTGCGTAAAATCTACAGCCCGTGCTGTCGTCCGCAGTAGGGAACCCTACACATGCCGCCTCGCCGCCAAACATTTCCTCAAATAGCTGCAGACCATCAAAACGATTAATGTATTCAGCCGCCAGGAGCACTTCACCGGCCTCGATTCTCGCTGGTGTGCTTGCAGAGTCCGACACCGTCTCTTCGGGGAAACATTTAACAAATTCCAGCACCTTCTTGAAACGGTCAGAATCAAAACTGCATTTGCCGGTCTCCCAGTCGATAAAACTGTTATGACCATACATCATCAGATAATACATGATGTAGTTTCTGGGGAGCCTGTCAAACAGCTCTGCCTCAGGATTTGCGTCCGCATAAGCCATCAGCTCTTCCACAGTCCAGCCGCCCTCAGTATCAGTTCCAAAGACCTCCCTAAGCCCCTCTGCACTGGCAAATACCGTCTGTAGCCAAAAGGATGAGGGAATTGTCACCAGTTTGCCGTCAAAGGTATAAGCCTCCAGGACATTTTCCAGATAATCCGAGCGGTCAAGCATCTGGCTGTTGTCCAGATAGGGGCTCAAATCCTCAAAAACGCCCGCAGATGCAAGCTGATTTACGCTTAAACCGTTCAAATCCACAATATCCGGACAATTTGCCGTAAGATCTACCAGCAGCCTATCATATCCATCATACTCTTTCAAAACAATCCTGTATTTATCGCTGCTCTTGTTAAAATCCACCACCGCTTTCTGAAATATGCTATTCGGATATAAATAGGCAAAAATTATTTCTTCCTTTTCATCTGTCTGCTCCTCTCCGGTTGCTCTTGAAAAAATCATAAGCCCCGAATCATCCTTTTCCCAGTCCGTCGTCACTGCATAAATGCGCCCGTCCGTCAGTGTGCCGAAATACTGTACCTCGTTGCCAGCCACATTATTTTCCACCCAATTCAATACCGGGGCCATGGTCCCGGATACCAGATCATACTCATAGACGTCACTGTCGTCATGCACCAGAAAATCCTTCTCCATGCCGGGCACGATCCCTCCTGCGCCGGGGAAATCCTCATAAACCGCGCCGGTCCTGCACTTGTCAAAGTCAATCTGCACCAGGGAATAAGCGGCGGAAGGAACGCTC
>CAYLIM010000114.1:0-7053 GCA_964383805.1 uncultured Acetatifactor sp. | reverse complement strand
CGGGAATATCCAGAGTGGCCTTCAGCCGCTCCTCGATCTCAAAGCATCTGGGGGCTGAGATATCCTCCAGATTGATGCCGCCAAAGCCGGGAGCCATCCAGGTGACAGCCTTTATGATCTCCTCCGTATCCTGGGTGTCCAGACATATGGGAACCGCGTTGACTCCGCCGAACTCCTTGAACAGCACGGCCTTGCCCTCCATCACGGGCATTGCCGCATAGGGGCCGATATTTCCAAGTCCCAGTACGGCGCTGCCGTCGGATACCACGGCCACTGTGTTGGCTTTCATGGTGTATGTATAGGCGGCCGACTGGTCCTGGGCGATGACCTTGCACGGTTCGGCCACGCCGGGAGTATAGGCCAGAGACAGATCCTCCCTGGATTTTACGGGAGTCTTGGAAACGGTCTCCAGCTTGCCGTTCCACTGCTCATGAAGCATTAACGCTTTTTCACTGGTTGTCATTATATTACCTCCTGTCGATTATGGTTCTGCACACGATACTATGCATTCTATTTTATAGGGAATATACATTTTTTTCAAGAAATTTATTTTTTTCTAAAAATTTACTTTCTATTTTCAGAAAAGTGTATTATAATCAAGATGAATAAGTTCATTCCGCTATGGGACACATCTGATATATATTTCGAGAGATACCCCTGGGACGAATTGAATAGGAACAGTGCCACGGTTCGTGGAAAAATTTTGTCAGAGAGAAATAGGAGGAGCAATGAGAGAGAAATATGAATCACTTGCGCTTGTACAGTTGAAAGAACTGGCTAAAGTGAGAGGTATTAAGGGCGTATCTACCATGAAAAAGGCTGAGGTGGTGGAGGCGATGCTGGCTCAGGACGAGAAGGACAAGGCCAAGGAAGAGAAAAGTGCCGAAAAAGCAGAGCCTGCCAGAGCAGAGTCCCCTAAACCGGAGGCGCCGAAGGCCGAACCTGCCAGGACAGAGACTCCGAGGGCGGAGGGAGAACAGCCCGCCAGACCCGTGCGTGTGAATGAGGCGTATGATTCCACCCAGTATCCGGTGGAGTTGGACAGCGGTATCGAGGCGACGGGTATTTTGGAGGTTATGCCGGACGGATACGGCTTTATCCGCAGTGACAATTATCTGCCCGGTTCGGAGGATGTATATGTGGCGCCCAGCCAGATTCGCAGATTCGGTCTGAAGACCGGCGATATTCTGCGCGGCAACAAGCGTATCAAGACTCAGCAGGAGAAGTTCAGCGCGCTGCTGTTTGTGAGGAGTATCAACGGATATACGCCCGAGGAGTCGGCCAAGAGAACGGCCTTTGAGGATATGACCCCTATTTTCCCCAATGAGCGCATAAAGCTGGAGACTCCGGGATGCAGTCTTGCCATGAGGGTAATGGATCTGATCAGCCCGGTGGGTAAGGGACAGAGAGGTATGATCGTGTCACCGCCCAAGGCAGGTAAGACGACCCTGCTCAAGGAGGTGGCCCAGTCCATTCTGCGCACGAACCCCCACATGCACATGCTGATCCTGCTGATTGACGAGCGTCCTGAGGAGGTCACGGATATCAAGGAGGCGATTCGCGGTGACAATGTAGAGGTCATTTACTCCACCTTTGACGAGTTGCCCGAACACCATAAGAGAGTGGCGGAGATGGTGGTGGAGCGAGCCAAGAGACTGGTGGAGCATAAGAAAGAGGTGGTGATCCTGCTGGATTCCATCACCCGTCTGACCAGAGCGTACAATCTGGTGGTGCCTCCCAGCGGACGTACCCTGTCCGGTGGTCTTGACCCTGCCTCCCTGCATATGCCCAAGAGATTTTTCGGCGCTGCCCGCAATATGCGCGAGGGCGGCAACCTGACAATTCTGGCCACAGCGCTGGTGGATACCGGCTCTCGAATGGACGACGTGATTTACGAGGAGTTCAAGGGAACAGGAAATATGGAGATCGTGCTGGATCGAAAACTCTCGGAAAAGAGAATTTTCCCGGCTATCGATATAGCAAAGTCCAGCACCCGGAGAGAGGATCTGCTGTTGGATAATGAGGAACTGGAGGCAATCGGTATCATGCGTAAAGCGCTGAACGGTCTCAAGCCCGACGAGGCCACAGATCATATTTTGGACATGTTTGCCCGCACGAGAAATAACCGTGAGTTTGTGGCGATGGCGAAAAAGAACAGATTTATTTAAAAAAACTCTTGCAATCGTCGGTAACTCATGTTACAATAACAACGCTGTTTGTGGTTGCATAAGCAGTGCGGATGAGAACACAGAATAATACGTAATGATATAGAGAGGTGAGAGACATGAAAGAAGGAATTCATCCCCAGTACTATCAAGCAACTGTAACCTGTAACTGTGGAAACACATTTGTGACCGGCTCCACAAAGCCTGAGCTGCATGTTGAAGTCTGTTCCAAGTGCCATTCGTTCTACACGGGCCAGCAGAAGTCGGCAAGAGCTGACGGACGTATTGACAAGTTCAACAAGAAGTACGGTGTTACAAGCAAATAGGAAGATTTGAAGGGTTGAGGTATCCGTATCTCAACCTTTCTTACTCATAAGAGAGATGTAGAGGCAAGTATTTTATGGCAAAGCGAAAGGGTTGCTATTCCGGGATCGGCGGTCAGGCTGTCCTGGAGGGCGTAATGATGAAAAACGGGGATAAATATGCGGTGGCAGTGCGCAAGCCTGACGGCGGGATCGGTATTGAGGTGGACAGCTATGCCGGTGTGCTGGACGGGAATATACTGAAGAAAATTCCCTTTGTCAGAGGCGTCTTCAATTTCATAGATTCCCTGATTTTGGGCACAAGATGCCTGAATTTCTCCGCCGGCTTTTATGAGGAGGAAGAGGAGGAGTCCAAGCTGGACAAGGCGCTGAACAAGGTGTCCGGCGGCAATGCGGAGAAGGTGCTGACCACCTTTGTGACTCTAATTTCCGTGATTCTGGCGGTGGGCATCTTTATCGTGCTGCCCTATTATCTGTCAGGGCTGTTGCAGGACTATATCCGCAATGAATCTCTGATGGCGATCATAGAGGGAGGCATCCGAATTGCCATTTTCCTGTTGTATATTCTGGCAATCAGTCTGATGAAGGATATTCGCAGGCTGTTTATGTATCACGGTGCGGAGCACAAGTGTATCAACTGCATTGAACACGGTCATCCGCTGAATGTGCGCAATGTACGGCGCAGTTCCAGACAGCACAGGCGCTGCGGCACCAGCTTTATCTTTTTTGTGTTTATCATCAGTATCGTTCTGTTTTTCTTTATCAGAGTGGATAATACGCTGCAGAAGGTGGTGTTGAGGATTCTGCTGATACCGGTGGTAGCCGGTATCTCCTACGAGATCATACGTCTGGCGGGGCGCAGCAACAATTTTCTGGTGAAAATATTGTCCGCGCCGGGTATGTTGGTACAAAAGCTGACAACTAAAGAGCCTGATGAGCAGATGATACAGGTTGCCATTGCCTCCGTGGAGGCGGTGTTCGACTGGAGAGCCTTTTTGAACGAGAAGTTTGGCTATGTGGAGGAGCCGGAGCAGGCGGCGCCGAAGGACGATGACGATGACGAGGACGATGAAGTATCGTGAGTGTTATGACAGCGGATGGAGACGGCTGCTGGAGGCGGGAGTAGAGGAGGCGCAGCTGGACGCCCGGCTGCTTTTGGAGCGAATCTGCGGCACGGACCGCAACACTCTGTTGGCTCACGGAGACCGGGAGGTGTCGGAGCAGGAGTGGCAGGCATATGAGACGGCCATCGCCAGGCGCTGCCAGCGCATTCCCCTGCAGCATATACTGGGCAGTCAGGAATTCATGGGTCTGGAGTTCGAGGTCAACGAGCATGTGCTGGTGCCCCGGCAGGACACGGAGATTCTGGTGGAGGAGGTGCTGCGGGAGCTGCAGGACGGCATGAGAGTGCTGGATCTATGCACCGGCTCCGGCTGTATCCTGATCAGTCTGCTGCGCTACAGCAACGGGTGTCAGGGCGTAGGAGCGGACATTTCCCCTGAGGCGCTGGAGGTAGCCCGCCGAAATGCGGAGAAACTGCTGGGCGGGGAACAGGAATATATTTTTCTGGAGAGCGATCTTTTGCAGCGGGTGGAGGGGCGATTTGACGTCATTGTGTCCAATCCGCCATATATCCGGCGGCGGGAGATAGATACCCTGATGCCGGAGGTGAGAGATCACGATCCCAGGCTGGCATTGGACGGCGGGGAGGATGGGCTGGATTTTTATCGGCGCATTGCGGCGGAGAGTCCGGCGTATCTGTGCGGCGGCGGTCAGTTGTATCTGGAGATTGGCTGTGACCAGGGGGATGCGGTGCAGGAGCTGCTGCTGCGACAGGGATTTCGAGAGGTCAATGTGGTGCAGGACTACGCCGGGCTGGACCGGGTGGTATATGGCTGCTGGCCGATTTTGAGGGAGTGAGCAGGGGTTTTCAAGAGCCTCAAAACAGCATATTCTCGGACAGCGCACCGATCAATATACGGACGCTTGAGCGGCCGGATGTTGATCGTCGGTCATGTGTGCTGGTAGAGAATATGCGGAACTATAAAATGAAGGAGATAGAGATGTTTGACAAATTGGAGGATCTGTTGATCCGTTTTGAGGAGATCATGGGAGAGCTGCATGAGCCTACCGTGACCAACAATCAGGAGAGATTTCGTAAGCTGATGAAGGAGCAGAGCGATCTGACTCCCATCGTGGAAGCCTACAGGGAATATAAGAAATGCAAACAGGATATAGAGGACTCTCTGGCAATGCTGGAGGAGGAATCCGATGAGGAGATGCGTGAGATGCTCAAGGAGACCTTAAATGACAGCAAGAAGAGAGTGGAAGAGTTGGAGCAGGAACTGAAGATTCTGCTGCTGCCCAAGGACCCCAGCGACGAGAAAAACGTCATTGTGGAGATTCGCGCGGGTGCGGGTGGAGACGAGGCGGCGCTGTTTGCCGCAGAGCTGTACCGCATGTACGTCCACTATGCGGAGAGCCGCCGCTGGAAGGTGGAGCTGATGAACGTGGACGAGATCGGCATTGGCGGCATGAAGGAAGTGCAGTTTACCATTATCGGACAGGGAGCCTACTCCGTTATGAAATATGAGAGTGGCGTCCACAGGGTGCAGAGGGTGCCTGAGACTGAGAGCGGCGGCCGGATCCACACCTCCACGGCCAGCGTGGCGGTGATGCCGGAGGTGGACGAGGACATTGACATAGTCATCGATGAGAAGGATATCCGGGTTGACGTCATGAGAGCCTCCGGAAATGGCGGCCAGTGCGTAAATACCACGGACTCCGCGGTGCGTCTGACGCATTATCCCACGGGTATCGTGGTGTACAGCCAGACGGAGAAGAGCCAGATACAGAACAAGGCAAAGGCCTTTGCCCTGCTGAAATCCAAGCTGTATGATATGGAGCAGCAGCAGCGCCATGACGCGGAGGCGGAGCTGCGACGCAGCCAGATCGGCACCGGCGACCGCTCCGAGAAAATCCGCACCTACAATTTCCCCCAGGGGCGAGTGACGGATCACCGCATCGGCCTGACGATCTACAAGCTGGATAAGGTCATGAACGGGGATATTCAGGAGATTTTGGACGGCTGCATCGCAGCCGACCAGGCGGCGAAACTGGTGAAGATGAATGAAAATTGAGGAGACTTTGCAAAGAGACTGCCTTTGGAGTAGGCAGTCTTTTTTTGTGTTATTAGTTTCCGGTAATATAGCAATGGAAAAGGGCAGAGGCAGGAATAGTATATGAAAAACAATAAAAGGGGGGTTATAATCGAACAAACTTTCTGGTATAATATCTTTAAACGTATTTAATATGTATTATAGCTGAAAAATATTTAATTGGAGAGAGATACATGTGTGGAAGATATTACATTGACGATGATGTGGAAAAAGAAATATTGCGCATAATACAGGAGATAGATGAAGGCATGAGCATGGAGAGGACAGGAGATATATACCCGACGCAGGCGGCTCGTGTTCTCTATGCCAGAGGGGACAGACTGCACGGCGGAGAGATGAAATGGGGGCTGACGGGGAGGGACAGGAAACTGCTGATCAACGCAAGGGCAGAGACGGCGATGGATAGGCCCACATTTTCCGATAGTGTCAGACAGCGGCGCTGTGTCATCCCGGCAAGGCATTTCTATGAGTGGAACAGAGAAAAGCAGAAAGTGACCTTTTGCCGCCAACAAAAGGAAACCATGTTTTTTGCGGGCTTTTACAGGGAGCAGGAGGATGGACCGCATTTTATTATACTGACAATGGCGGCGAATGCTTCGATGCGCCCGGTACATGAACGCATGCCTCTGATTCTCGAAGAGGAGGAAATACGCCCGTGGATATGGGATGATTCCAGGGTATGCAGTTTCCTGAACAAATCGTCTCCTCTGCTGGAGCGCAGACAGGACTATGAGCAGATGAGTCTGTTCTGATGTGGAACTCTGATGAGGAGGGCACCGGCTATGGAAGAAAAGCAGAGAATTTATATAGCAATCGACCTAAAATCATTCTATGCCTCCGTGGAGTGCGTGGAGCGGCATTTGGACCCTCTCTCTGTAAATCTGGTGGTTGCGGACGCGGAAAGGACGGAAAAAACCATATGTTTGGCGGTATCTCCATCTTTGAAAGCCTATGGCATCCCCGGCAGGGCCAGGCTGTTCGAGGTGGTACAGAAGGTGAGGGAGGTAAACCGGGAAAGGCTTAGGAACGCGCCGGGCAGACAGTTTAAAGGCTCCTCCTGCTATGCCTCGGAGCTGAAGGAACACCCGGAACTGGAACTGGCCTATATCATAGCTCCGCCTCGGATGGCCTTTTATATGGAGTACAGCACCCTCATCTACAATACTTATCTCAAATATGTGGCCCCGGAGGATATCCATGTGTATTCCATTGACGAGGTATTTATGGATGTGACGCAGTATCTGAATGCCTATCATATGACCGCTCGGGAGCTGGCGTCGGTAATTGTGCGGGATGTGTTGACCACCACAGGGATTACCGCCACCGCCGGGATAGGCACGAATCTGTATCTGTGTAAGGTGGCAATGGATATTGTGGCAAAGCACA
>CAYLIM010000113.1:0-7165 GCA_964383805.1 uncultured Acetatifactor sp. | reverse complement strand
CCACATAAAAAAACTTTCATAAAATAAAGTCCTCCTGATATATATAAACTTGATAGTAAAATATTTGCCTGTTACTTGCAATGTATATTTATAAGCCCGTTTTTAGTAGATACACAATTCCGAAAAGGGAGATATACAATTAATTCACCCCGAGCTTTCTCAGCTCCTCCGCCGCCTGCTCTCTGCTCTGAAATACGATTCCCGCCATGCCCTGCCGCACCGCCTCCTCCACGTTCACGGGCGTATCGTCCAGAAAGACACACTCGCTGGCCTTAAGTCCATAGCGCTCCAGCAGCAGCCGATAGATCGCCGGGTCAGGCTTAATCAGTTTCTCCTGATAGGACAAAATACCGCCGTCCATCAGCGGCAAAAAATCCAGCACATGGGAGCATTCCACATGGGCTTTCCGGGCAAAGTTGGACAGGTAATACAGACCATAATTCTTGTCCTTCAGCTCACGCAGCCAGGGGACCGCATAGTCATAACGCGCCAGCATATCATGGATATTGCCCAGAACATGCCGCATTTCCCTCTCTATGCCGGGATCGTTTGCGATAAAGCTGCTCAGCAGCTTTTCCTCGTCCTCCTCTCCCCGGTCAAACTCCCCCCACAGTGAACTGAGTACCGTGGCTTTGGCCAAACGTTCCGTCACCTTCGGTCCATAGTGAAAACTCTCATAATATTCGCGCCAGTTCCACCCCGCCAGCACATTACCTATATCAAACACAATATTTTTAATCATACTTACCTCATTTCTCTCTTCTTTTTACCGTTCCGAGGCCGCCACACCGATAATGTCAAACAGCGCCCTTGCCGCCGTGGACAATCTGGCCCTGCTGTCATAGACAATACTCACGCCCCGCCGGGGAATCATCTTATTGAAACGCAGTTCAAACAATCTGCCTGCGTCGATCTCCCCCTGGGCAAAATCCCGCACCACACAGCCCACGCCCAGGCTGCGCAGGGCAAACTGCACGATCATATCGCTGGTTGCCAGCTCAAACTCCGGCAGAATGCGGATGCCGCAGCTCTCCAGAAACTCGTCCATAAAACGCCGTGTGCTGGTATTTTTTTCCAAAAAAATCATGGGCAGCTGCCGTAGCTCCTGGAGGTCGAGCATCCTGTTTTTATAGGCGATAAAACGTCTGCCCGCCACAAAAATATCCTCCAGCTCACGCACAGGCACAGCCCTGACCCGCTCCCCCGGCTCAAAGGGCGTACTGACTACGCCGAAATCAATCTGTCCCTGCTCCAAAAGTTCCAGCGTGTCCGGCGTGGGAGCATTGGTGACAATGACCTTGATCTGAGGATACGCCTCATGAAACTGCTCCAGATAGGGCAGCAGATAATACTGCAGCGTCATATCGCTGGCCCCGATGCGGATCTCTCCCGCCTCCAGGTCCCGCATTTGACGCAGTCTCTGCTCTCCTATTTCCAACTGCTCATACCCTCTGGCCACATACTCATACAGGGTCTGCCCCTCCTTGGTCAGACGGACGCCCTTCGCCACCCGGTAAAACAGTGATACACCCAGCTGCTGTTCCAGCTGCCGGACGGACTGACTCACCGCCGGCTGGGAAATGGACAGCGCCTGTGCTGCCATTGTCAGGCTGCCCAGGCGCGCCACGTGATAAAAAACCTTGTAATACTCCAGATTACTGACCACTAGTCACTCCTCTATTCTCCTACTTCTTCAGCGGACTCTCGCGATAGATAATGTCCCCTCTGCCGGGTCCGTTGCTGACCATGGTGATGGGATACCCGATCTGCTCCTCGATAAACTCCACATATCTGCGGCAGTTCTCGGGCAGCTCCTCATAGCTGCGAATTCCCCTGATATCGCATTTCCAGCCGGGCAGCTTTTTAAGCACAGGTTTGGCCTTCTCCAGCTTGGCGGTCACAGGGAAATCTGTAGTCACCTCACCGTCAATCTCATAGCCCACGCACACGGGAATCTCGTCCAGATATCCCAGCACATCCAGCACAGTGAAGGCCACGTCCGTGGTTCCCTGCAGGCGGCAGCCGTACTTGGACGCCACGCAGTCAAACCACCCCATTCTCCGGGGTCTGCCCGTGGTAGCGCCGAACTCTCCTCCGTCGCCGCCCCTGGTGCGCAGTTCGTTGGCCTCGTCTCCAAAAATCTCCGACACGAATGCTCCCGCTCCCACCGCCGAGGAATAGGCCTTGCACACGGTGACGATCTCCTTGATTTCATAGGGCGGCAGCCCTGCGCCGATGGCCCCGTAAGCCGCCAGCGTGGAGGAGGAGGTCACCATGGGATAAATGCCATGGTCCGGGTCCTTCAGCGTTCCCAGCTGACCCTCCAGCAGTACCGTCTTGCCCTCCTTGAGCGCCCTGTCCAGAAAAGCGGACACGTCGCATACATAGGGGGCCACCATATCCCTGTATTCGCGCAGAGTCTCCAGCAGCTGCGCGGGGTCAATACCGGGCTTATGATACAGATGCTCCAGCAGCACGTTCTTCATCTCACAAATCCTCTGCACTTTCTCCGTCAGCAGCTCCTCGTCAAACAGTTCGCTGACCTGAAAGCCGATCTTGGCGAATTTGTCCGAGTAGAAGGGAGCAATTCCGGACTTGGTGGAGCCAAAGGATTTTCCCCCCAGGCGCTCTTCCTCATACTGGTCAAACAGAATGTGATAAGGCATCACGATCTGCGCCCTGTCGGACACCAGTATTCTGGGCATGGGCACATTTCTGTCCAAAATGGACTTGATCTCATTGAAAAGCACCGGGATATTCAGCGCCACACCGTTGCCGATAATATTGGTAGTATGGCTGTAAAATACGCCGGAGGGCAGCGTGTGCAGAGCAAACTTGCCGTAATTGTTCACGATGGTATGTCCCGCATTGGCTCCTCCCTGAAAACGCACGATAATATCCGCCTTCTCCGCCATCATATCCGTGATCTTTCCCTTGCCCTCGTCACCCCAGTTAGCGCCTACAACTGCTTTTACCATGTTCTCAATCCTCCTTATTTTCGAGGTTCTTTAGAACCTCTGGGTTCTTTTAGAACCTCTGGGTTCTTTTAGAACCTCTGTACCGCAGGCTCTCTCCCAGCACACAGGCCGGTGATCCATGTCCGGCCTCTTTGGCGTCCGTACATGGATCAGTGCGCTGTACGAGAACCTGCTGTTTAAGTTGTGCATCAAAACAGGGAGCGCCAAAGCGCTCCCGTCTCTCACCTTGACAGGGATAGTATAGCACAGTCCTCATCATAAGTAAAATCAATATTTCTTATGCTTTATATAATTTTTACTTATCTCTCGTCATTCCTGTCCGTCCCAGCAGTAGGTACACAGGCGCTCCTTCGGGATACCCACCGAGTCGATCATATCATCCAGCCTGTGATACCGCAGAGTCGTGAAATTCAACTGTTTGCCAATGCGGCCCACCATCTCTTGATACCCCTCGCTCTCAGGGTCCACATAGTCCTTCAGATCAATCTGTCTTCCCTCCTGCTCCATCTCCTTCAGCACCCGTCTGGTAATCAGATCCATCTCCGAGGTAGACCTGGAGAAATTCAGATACTTACAGCCGTAGAGCAGAGGAGGGCAGGCAGGGCGGATATGCACCTCCTTGGCGCCGCTCTGATAGAGGAATTCCGTGGTCTCCCGCAGCTGCGTTCCCCGCACAATGGAGTCGTCGATGAGCAGCAGGCTCTTGTCCTGAATCAGGTCATGCACCGGGATCAGTTTCATCTTGGCAATCAAATTGCGCTGGGTCTGAATCGTGGGCATAAAGGATCGGGGCCAGGTGGGCGTATATTTGATAAAAGGTCTAGAAAAGGGAATGCCGCTCCTGTTGGAATAGCCTATGGCATGAGCTGTTCCGGAATCCGGCACGCCTGCCACGATATCCGGCCGCACATTGTCGCGCTCCGCCAGCTTTGCTCCGCAGTTATACCGCATCTGCTCCACGCTGATGCCCTCGTAGGAGGAGGATGGATAGCCGTAATAAATCCACAGGAAGGTACAAATCTTCATCTCCTTGCCGGGAGCCGCCAGTGTTTTGACGCCCTCCGGGGTCACAATGACGATTTCACCCGGCCCCAGCTCCCTCTCCTCATGGTATCCCAGATTCAGATAGGCAAAGCTTTCAAAGGACACGCAGTACGCTCCGTCTTTTCGGCCGATGGCCACGGGCGTTCTCCCCAGTCGGTCCCTGGCCACATAGATACCCTTGGGGGTGAGCAGCAGCGTGGTCATGGAACCCTCGATCAGCTCCTGGGCGTACTGCATACCCTCGATCAGGTTGTCCCTCTGATTGATAATGGCCGCCACCAACTCCGTGGCGTTGATGTCCCCGCCGCTCATTTCCAGAAAATGGGAATGGCCCTGGTCAAACAGTTCCTTTACAATGGCGTCCATATTGTTGATCTTGCCCACCGTGGCGATAGCATAGGTTCCGTGGTGGGAGCGCACCAGCAGGGGCTGCGGCTCATAGTCGGAGATACATCCGATTCCCAGGCTGCCCTGCATTTCGTTCAGATCCTTGTCAAACTTGGTTCTAAAGGGTGCGTTCTCTATATTGTGGATCGCCCGGTCAAAACCCTTTTGCTTGTCATAGACTGCCATACCGGCGCGTCTGGTTCCCAGATGAGAATGATAGTCTGTTCCGAAAAACAAATCGAATGTGCAATCCTCTTTGGCTGCCACTCCAAAAAATCCACCCATAATCCGCTCTCCTACTCTTTATTCTATGTTACCGCTTGCTATTATACGTTGATAACCGCCTTGACGCCCAGCAGTTCCCTGTTTTCCTCCAGTATCGGCCGGACCACCTTTTTCAGGAAAGCGTCCACCTGCTCCACAGAGCGACCCACATATCTGGCAGGCTCCATGGTTTTCTGCAGCTCCTCCAATGTCATATTGAAGGCGGGATCGGCGGCAATCAGCTCCAGCAGATTGTTCTCCTTGCCCTCCGCCTTCACGTTGCGTCCCGCCTCCATGGACAGCTCCCGGATACGCTCGTGCAGTTCCTGGCGGTTGCCGCCGTTTTTCACAGCGTCCATCATGATATTCTCCGTAGCCATAAAGGGCAGCTCGCTGCGCAGCCTTTTTTCAATCACCTTAGGGTATACCACCAGCCCGTCCACCACGTTCAGACACAGATCCAGGATGCCGTCAACAGCCAGAAATCCCTCGGGAATGGACAGTCTCTTGTTGGCGGAATCATCCAGCGTCCGCTCAAACCACTGGGTAGCGGAGGTGATGGCCGGGTTCAGCGCGTCTATCATCACATATCTGGACAGGGAGGCAATGCGCTCGCTCCGCATGGGGTTACGCTTGTACGCCATGGCGGAAGAACCGATCTGGCTCTTTTCAAAGGGCTCCTCCACCTCCTTCAGGTGCTGGAGCAGCCGGATATCGTTGCTCATCTTGTGGGCGCTGGCCGCAATGCCCGCCAGAACATTGGCCACGCGGGTATCCACCTTGCGGGAGTAGGTCTGCCCCGACACCGGGTAGCATTCCGCAAAGCCCATCTTGGCCGCAATCATGGGGTCAATCTTGTCTATGGTCTCCTGATCCCCGTCAAAAAGCTCCAGGAAAGAGGCCTGAGTGCCCGTGGTACCCTTGGACCCCAACAGTTTCATTGTAGACAGCACATGCTCCAGATCCTCCAGATCCAGACAGAACTCCTGCAACCACAGCGTGGCCCGCTTTCCCACCGTGGTGGGCTGGGCAGGCTGAAAGTGAGTGAACGCCAGAGTGGGCTGTGCCTTGTACTGCTCCGCAAAATCCGCCAGCTCCTTCATCACATTCACCAGCTTTTTCTTCACCAGCTTAAGCGCCTCTGTCATGACGATAATATCCGTGTTGTCCCCCACATAACAGGAGGTTGCCCCCAGATGGATAATGCCCGCCGCCTTGGGACACTGCTGTCCGTAGGCGTACACATGACTCATCACATCATGCCGCACTTCCTTCTCCCTGGCCCTGGCTACCTCATAGTTGATATCCTCCGCGTGGGCCTTCAGCTCATCGATCTGCTCCTGGGTGATGACCGGCTTGCCGTTCTGGGACAGCCCCAGCTCCTTCTCCGTCTCCGCCAGAGCGATCCACAGTTTCCTCCATGTGCGAAATTTCATATCCTGCGAGAAAATATACTGCATCTCCTTGCTGGCATAGCGCTCCGACAACGGGCTTTGATATACGTCTGTACTCATGCTTTCCTCTTTCCCGCATATTGCGTTAATATGTATTCTCCTGCATCTAACAGTATAGCTTAGCAGTAGCAGAAAGTCAACATTTCTCATTCGGCCACCGCAAAGCTGCTATTTTACAGCAAGTCGATAACTCTCATTAATTTTTTCACATATCTCCTTTGTGGCAACCGAATTGTCCAGTATGATAGTGTACCAGTTTCTCTTGTTCATATGCCAGCCCGGAAAATACCGTTCATTGTCAACAATTGTTTCTATGATTTCCGGCTGTAGTCTCAGATCTATAATTTCTGCAATTTCATCTGTCTGCAGGCCCAACTTTCTCTTTGAAATAGTCAGTATAACCCCATACCATTTCCCAGTGTCTTTTCTTCTCCACACCGCATTATCCGGAGACTTTTCCCATAAAAATTCCAATTCGTCATTATATCGGGTTTGGACATATTTTATCAGTTCTTTGGTCTGTGCGGACTTAAATACATCGGGATCATAACATTTCTCCGAAATATCCATAAGCACTTTTTCGCAATCCCTTTTTACATCTCCGATAAAGCCGCCCGTCGCGCCTGCTACCTTATAGAGAATATATTCTTCGCCTGTATCCTGCTCAATCACTTGGGTATGTACGTTGCCCGAAAAATCTACAGCAATATTAAATATAAAGCTCTCATTCAATATTTTCGCGGAATATCTATACCCGTCAGAAACCTCTTCAAATCCATAGGCAAGCAATTTAGACTTATTCAGTTTTTTCCTCTTGAAATATGTGTCCTCAAACATATTCATTATCTCCATGGACCCTGTCTGAATTAAGGGGCTTTACTGCTCCAGACATATTCTCGATAAACCAGAATTCTCATAAGACACATTTTATAACATTTATTAATCATTATATCTTATCTGTAAAAAATCTGCAAACCCTTGTATTATATCCTTTTCCCTCATGTTACGAACTCTCATAAGGGCAAAAATAAGGGAAAG
>CAYLIM010000112.1:0-7286 GCA_964383805.1 uncultured Acetatifactor sp. | reverse complement strand
TGTCCCGGGTGGGGCAGGTGCTGGTGGAGCGCTGCATTGCCGGATGGAAGGAGATCGAGTACGAGGTCATGCGGGACGGCGCGGGCAACTGCATCACCGTCTGTAACATGGAAAATATCGACCCTGTGGGGGTACATACCGGGGACAGCATCGTGGTGGCGCCCTCCCAGACCCTCAGCGACAAGGAGTACCAGATGCTGCGCACCTCTGCTCTGCATATCATTGACGAGCTGCAGATTACCGGTGGCTGTAATGTGCAGTTTGCCCTGCACCCCACCAGCTTTGAGTACTGTGTGATCGAGGTCAATCCCCGTGTGAGCCGTTCCTCGGCATTGGCGTCAAAGGCCACGGGCTACCCCATCGCCAAGGTGGCGGCCAAGATCGCTCTGGGCTATACTCTGGACGAGATCAAGAACGCCATCACCGGCAAAACCTACGCCAGCTTTGAACCGGCGCTGGACTACTGTGTGGTCAAGATTCCCAGATTGCCCTTTGACAAATTTATCACGGCGAAGCGCACGTTGACCACCCAGATGAAAGCCACCGGCGAGGTCATGAGCATCTGCAGCAATTTCGAGGGGGCGCTGATGAAGGCTATCCGCTCCCTGGAACAGCATGTGGACTGCCTGCGGAGCTATGATTTTACGGCGCTCTCCGAGGAGGAACTGCTGGAGAGACTGCAGGTGGTGGACGACCAGAGGATCTATGTGATAGCCCAGGCTCTGCGCATGGGTATAGATTATAAGACTATCCATGATATCACCATGATTGATGTGTGGTTTATCGATAAGATTGCAGTGCTGGTGGAGATGGAGCAGGCGCTGGAACAGACAAAGGAGCAAGGGCCGGAGCAGGCACAAGCCCAGGCGCACCGGGAGCTGACGGTAGAATTACTGCGGGAGGCCAAGCGGCTGGAATTCCCGGATCAGGTGATCGCCCGGCTCACCGGCAGAACCGAAGACCAGATCAAGCAGATGCGCTACGACAACGGCATTGTGGCAGTGTATAAGATGGTGGACACCTGCGCGGCTGAGTTCGCGGCGGCCACTCCCTACTACTACTCGGTATTTGGCGGGGAAAATGAGGCCACGGGCAGCAGGGACCGCAAGAAGGTACTGGTGCTTGGCTCAGGCCCCATCCGCATCGGCCAGGGCATCGAGTTTGACTACTGTTCTGTCCATGCCACCTGGGCTTTCTCCCGGGCGGGATATGAGACCATCATCATCAACAATAACCCGGAGACGGTCAGCACGGACTTTGACATTGCGGACAAACTGTATTTTGAACCCCTGACTCCGGAGGATGTGGAGTCCATTGTGAACATCGAAAAGCCCGATGGGGCCGTGGTGCAGTTCGGCGGTCAGACCGCTATCAAGCTCACGGAGAGCCTGATGAAGATGGGAGTGCCTATTCTGGGTACTAAGGCCGAGGATGTGGATGCGGCGGAGGATCGAGAGCTTTTTGACAAGATATTGGAGGAGACACAGATCCCCCGGGCTGCGGGAGGCACGGTGTACACCGCCGAGGAGGCCAAGGCAGTGGCTAACCGCCTGGGCTATCCGGTGTTGGTGCGCCCCTCCTATGTGCTGGGAGGCCAGGGTATGCAGATCGCCATCTCCGACCAGGAGATCGAGGAATTCATGGAGATTATCAATCGGATTGCCCAGGATCACCCGATTTTGGTGGATAAGTACCTCCAGGGCAAGGAGATCGAGGTGGATGCGGTGTGCGACGGCACGGATATTCTGATTCCGGGCATTATGGAGCATATCGAGAGGACCGGTGTACACTCCGGGGACAGCATCTCCGTGTATCCGGCTCCCACCATCGGCAGGCTCATCAAGGATAAGATTGCGGAGTACACCCGCAGGCTGGCGGGGGCGCTGCATGTGAAGGGCCTGATCAATATTCAGTTCATCGCCATAGAGGAGGATGTGTATGTGATCGAGGTCAATCCCCGCTCCTCCCGCACCGTTCCCTATATCAGCAAGGTGACGGGGATTCCCATAGTGGATCTGGCCACGGAGGTGATTCTGGGCAAGACCATCCGGGAGCTGGGCTACAAGCCGGGGCTACAGCCGGAGACGGACTATTACGCGATTAAAATGCCGGTGTTCTCCTTTGAAAAAATCCGGGGAGCGGAGATCAGCCTGGGACCGGAGATGAAATCCACAGGGGAGTGCCTGGGAGTGGCCGGGACCTTTCACGAAGCGCTGTACAAGGCCTTTCTGGGGGCGGGGGTGGACCTGCCCCGGCACAGGAATATGATTATCACAGTCAAGGATGCGGACAAGGGGGACGCCATAGCCATCGGCAGGCGCTTTGAGAAACTGGGATATACCATCTACGCCACCCGGAGTACGGCGGCGGCGCTGAATGAGGCGGGGGTCAAGGCCCGGAAGGTCAACAAGATATCCCAGGAGTCGCCCACGGTGATGGATTTGATTCTGGGCCATAAGATCGATCTGGTGATCGACACGCCCACCCAGGGCCGTGACAAGCATCGGGACGGCTTTTTGATCCGGCGTACCGCCATCGAGACGGGCGTGTACTGTATCACGGCCATGGACACTGCCAAGGCGCTGGTGACCAGTCTGGAAAATGTAGGAAAGGAATTGTCGCTGGTGGATATCGCGGCGCTGTGACGGCGATAAAGAAAAGCACGAAACATTTTGTAGAACACTGCCATTCTTTTTGTGGATGAAGACAGACTGGACACAGGGAGAGGAAATGAGCATGATTGACTCACGATTGATTTTATTAGAAGGGATGCCTTCTACCGGAAAAACGACCAACTCTCGGTTTATACAAATTCAGCTTGAAAGACAGGGCATAGGAACAGAATGGGTACACGAGGTGGCGATGCCGCACCCTGTACTGTTTTTTGATGAAGTCGGTTTTACACATGATGAATACAGGGATTTTATACAAGAACACCAGGCGGTAACAGACATTCTTGATAAAATATCAGTGGTCAGAAAAAATACAGTCAGTGTAGATTTAAACTTAATTCAATGGTATTATAAAGACAGGTTTGATCCGGCGGCTTATGAGGCATTATTACGGTTTGACGTTTGGAAATTTCCCATTGAAAAGTATGAATTGTTTGCGCTGGACAAATGGAGAAGTTTTGCCGAACAGGTGCTGCGCGATGAGAGTAAGGTCTATATAGTGGACAGTGCTATTTTTCAATATCAAATATTTAGATACCTGTTTGAAAATAAACCCTATGAAGAATTACAGAACCTGGTCAGTCAGATTGAGGATATCCTGAAACCTCTTCGACCATCCCTTCTGTTTTTACATCGGGAAAGTGCGGAAGCATCGATTGATTATCTTGAAAAAGACCGTGGTATATCCTACTTGGAATATCTATATCAAAGAGATAAAAAAAGGCCGTATTACGCGGACAAACCTGACGGAGTGGAAAGCTTTAAACAGTTTTTACGCGACTACAGTGTATTGGCTAATCGACTGTTTGATTCTTTTGCAGGAAACAAGTTTTCACTTGAAATATCAAAAGGGAATTGGACTGAGCTTGAAGATGAAATGCTGTATTTTTTAGGTGCCAAACGCACCTCAAATATTGATGCCTGCGCCCCGAACGGTATTTATAAAAATAATGAGTTGGGGTATATTATTCATGTTGAAAATCTTTCCATTATCGATCCCAACGGAACGAGGCGAAAGCTGACGCCAAAAACTCAAAATGAATTTTATGTTGATTGGCTGCCGGTTATCCTGCGATTTGAAAATGGTGGAATGGTCGTAGGAGGGACACAGATATGTGACCGTTGGAGTGCCACGGGAATGCGGTATGTCAGGGCGGAATTGTGGGACGCGTATAATGAGTCGGGGAAAAAGCTGGGTTATGACCTGGTGCGGGGACAGCAGATTCCCGATGGAGTGTACCACCTGGTCTGCGATGTGGTGGTCCGGCATCGTGACGGTGAGTTTCTGCTGATGCGGCGTTCATGGGAGAAAGAAGTCTATCCGGGTAGGTGGGAGATCGGCGCAGGAGGCAGCGCCATAAAGGGAGAGGAACCGCTCACCGGAGCCCTCCGGGAACTGTTTGAGGAGACGGGCATTGAGGCGGCAGGGGAACTTAAGGAGCTTTACTGTCAGACCCATAGGGAACACCATGCCATATACTACGGGTATCTGTTGGAGACGGACTGGCCCAGGGACGGCATTGTGCTGCAGGAGGGGGAAACCATAGACTACCGCTGGGTCTCGGCGGCGGAATTGCTGGACCTTTATGACAATGGCTCCGTCTGCTCTCCAAGCTACAAGGAAAGGCTGCAGGAATATATGGATAGCGTTCGGAAAGAAATAGATTGAAAAATCAAGGATTTTTCAATTTTCTATTTGAGCAATATCGCAGACACAGTCTGCGATATGCATGGGGATTATTATCCGATTAACGATATGGGAGAAGGAGAACGATATTCTATGAGTGAAAGCGGTATATCACAGGAGAATTACGATCACATAGAGGATATTCGGGCGCAGCTGCTGACGGTGCTTGAGGAACTGTATGCCGTGGCCCGCCTGGAACAGGGGGATATTCTGGTAATCGGCTGCTCCAGCAGCGAGGTGGCGGGGAGCCGGATCGGCACCTATTCCAGCGAGGAGATTGGCCGGTGCCTGTTTCAGACGGCCTATGGGTTCTGCCGGGAGAGGGGGATTTATCTGGCCTGTCAGTGCTGCGAGCACCTGAATCGCAGTCTGATCGTGGAGAAAGCCTGTATGAGGGAGTATCGGCTGACCAGAGTAAATGTAGTGCCGCAGTTGAAGGCAGGAGGTTCCTTTGCGACAGCGGCTTATCACAATATGCAGGAGCCGGTGGCGGTGGAGCAGCTTAAGGCCCGGGCGGGCATAGATATTGGAGATACGCTGATCGGCATGCACCTGGAGGCGGTGGCTGTGCCGGTGCGCACCAGTCAGCGCACAATCGGCCAGGCCCATGTGGTCTGCGCCCGCACCAGAGCCAAGTATGTGGGCGGCGGCCGGGCAGTGTACGATGAGAACCTTTCAAATTGAAAATCTTAAAAAACTCTTGACTGTAAACCCTGTTTATACCTTAATCTCTAAAGAGGAGGAGCTCTTTTAAAGAATTAGTGCGTGGCATGATTACTCTTGAAAGGAGACAGAGGATATGACAATCAGGGAAGTTGAGGAGCGAACGGGATTGACACGCTCCAATGTGCGCTTTTATGAAAAAGAAAAACTCATTGCCCCATCCAGGAATGAAAATAACAGTTACAGGGATTATTCTGAAAGAGACGTGGAGGATATAAAGAAGATTGCATATCTGCGCACACTTGGGATATCTATTGAGGATATCCGAAAGGTCATGTCAAACGAGACAACACTGCAAAAGGTGATCGAGAGACAGAACGAGGCACTGAAAGGTCAGATTGCCGATTTGAACAGGGCAAAAGCTCTGTGTGAAAAAATGCTCGCCGGAGAAAGTATAAGCTATGAAAGATTACAGATAGAGCATTATGTGACAGAGATGCAGGATTATTGGAACGACAATCAGATCGTCTTTAAATTGGATTCGGTCAGTTTTATATATATATGGGGCAGCTTTATTACCTGGACAGTGCTCACGGTTCTATGCCTTTTGATCGGCGCGCTGGCCTACGCAGATTTACCGCCGGAAATACCGGTGCAGTGGAGTGATGGAGTGGCGTCTGCTCTGGTGGATAAAAAATTCATTTTTGTCTATCCGATAGTATGTGTTGCGATTCGTTATCTGCTGAGACCACTTATTTATGCAAAATTGCAAATGTACACCCGCTGCGGCGAAATTGTGGCGGAATACCTTAGCAATTATATGTGTTTTATCGCATTATCTATAGAGGTCTTTTCCATCCTTTTTATTTATAATATTGTAAAAAATATTGTGGTATTTCTGGTTTTGGATACAGCCATGCTCATAGGCTTGCTGCTTATGGGTGTCGCTAAGATGGGTTCAGAGGGGAGAAAACATGACATGTAGTTGTCGTGTTTTGAGTGATACAATGGACATAGTTCCCATTTCCAATGTGCAGCATTCAAACTTGCCCGTCGGCAGGAAAGAGAGACTAGATTGAAAAATCAAAGATTTTTCAAATTTCTATTTGAGCAATATCGCAGACATAGTCTGCGATATGCAAGGGGATTATTATGAAGGTAGACAGATTGGTTGGAATACTGGCAATGCTCCTACAGAGAGACACCATGACCGCCCCCGAGCTTGCGGAGCGCTTTGAGGTGTCGAGGCGGACCATCAACAGGGACATAGAATCCCTGTGCAAGGCCGGAATTCCCATATGTACAAGACAGGGAGTGGGCGGCGGCATCTCCATTATGGAGGATTATCGGCTGGACAAAACGCTGCTCTCCACCAGAGAGATGCGGGAGATTCTGGCAGGTCTCAGGGGATTGGACAGCGTCAGCGGCAGCAGGCATTATGCCCAGCTGATGGAAAAGCTGTGCAAGGATGCCTCTGCATTGGTAAACGGGAAGGATTATATCTGGATTGACCTGTCTTCCTGGTATAAAGGCTCCCTAGCTCCCAAGATTGAGCAGATTCAATCCGCGATAGAGGGCAGGAGACTTCTGTGCTTTCAGTACTATTCGCCCAAGGGGGAGAGCAGCAGGGGCGTAGAGCCTTATTATCTGGTGTTTCGCTGGTCCAGCTGGTATGTGTGGGGCTGGTGTCTGGACAGAAAGGATTTTCGCCTGTTCAAGCTAAACCGCATGGAGCAGGTGAAGGTGTCCGACCAGGGATTCCCGGACCGTAAGATACCTGCGCCGGATCTGTCCGATGAGAGAATATTCCCCGGCGGGATTCTCGTCAGGGCGCTCTTTGCGCCGGAAGTGAAATGGCGGCTCATAGAAAGTTTCGGCCTTCATTGCTTTACGGAGCAGGAGGACGGCAGACTGCTGTTTGAGGAGGAGTACACCAACGAGGACAATCTGCTCTTCTGGCTCATGGGGTTTGGGGACCAGGTGGAGGTACTGGAGCCGGAGTTTGTCAGAGAGACGCTCCTTACCATGGCGGAAAATATGGTTCGGATATATAAAAAATGAGGTTGACAAACTGTGTAACGACCAGGTGTTCCGCAAATGGGCGGGAGTAGACTACACATTAAATAAATCTTAAAGCTTCCGCTATTCCATATCTTTAATTTTTCCTGTATAATGAATACCACAAGTTGTACACAGGTCTGCGGGATACAAAGCCCCGCAGACCTGAAAAATCTAAAATGGGAGAAATCCATGTATCATATACT
>CAYLIM010000111.1:0-7296 GCA_964383805.1 uncultured Acetatifactor sp. | reverse complement strand
TCGCCTATCTTCTGAGCTATGAAATTCAGTTTGAAGATAGTTATGAGAGTGTCCGGAAGGATGTTATAAGAGATTGTGTGGGGTATGATGAGTCCACCGAAAAGTATTATTTGAAAGTATCTGCAAAGGATAACACATGGATGGAGCTGAGCGTAAAACCTGATGGAACCACCTGGCTGGAGGAATATCTGGCGTTTATTGAGACCTGCGAGCCGGAACCGAGCTGGCGCTACACGCCGATTGGAAGGATACTTTCGGAGGAGGTACAGCCGTATTTTGTCGGTGACAAGAGCGCTGAGGATGTGGCAAAGGTTATACAGAGCAGGGTGCAGATGTATTTAGAGGAGCATAAATAAGAGCATAAATAGGAGCGTATAGCAACAGTAAACGGGGCTTGCGGATTTTCCGTAAATGTGGCATTATATTTTAGAATGAGTGTGCATGGAACGTTGAAGGAAAAGAGGATTGAATAGATATGGCAGAGAATAAGCAAAATCGGGCGGGCCAGCTGGCGACAATGAGAAAGGTGCTGCATTACATTAAGAAATACTGGCTGCTGGTGGGATTATCTCTGGTGCTGGCGGCGGTGATCGTAGCGTTGACGCTGTATGTGCCCATTTTGACAGGAGACGCGGTGGACCTGATCGTGGACAAGGGGCTGGTGGATATGACGGGGATCCTTGTCATTCTTAAGAAGATCGCTGTTGCCATGATACTGACCGCTGTGGCCCAGTGGGTTATGAACACCGCCAACAACTATATCACCTATCATGTGATTCAGGATATCCGCCAGGATGCTTTTCACAAGCTGGAGAACCTGCCGCTGAAATATCTGGACGCCCAGTCCTATGGCGATATTGTCAGCCGGGTCATCGCAGATGTGGATACCTTTGCGGACGGTCTGCTCATGGGCTTTACTCAGCTGTTTACCGGAGTGTTGACGATATTTGGCACTCTGATTTTTATGCTGATTTACAATGTGCCTATCGCCCTGGTGGTGATCTGCATTACCCCTGTGTCTTTCCTGGTGGCCAAATTCATTGCCACCAAGACCTACACTATGTTTAAGGAGCAGTCTGAGACCAGGGGGGAGCAGACGGCGCTGGTGGAGGAGATGGTGGGCAACCAGAAGATTGTAAAGACTTTTTCCCAGGAGGAGACTGTGACAGAGCAGTTTCGAGAGATCAACGGCAGACTGGAAAAATGTTCTCTGAAAGCAATTTTTTACTCCTCGCTGACCAATCCCTGCACCCGTTTTGTCAACAGCCTGGTGTATGCAGGGGTGGGTATCTTTGGGGCGATGGTGGTTATCAAGACCCGGGGTATCGGCCTCAGCGTGGGCAGGCTGTCCTGCTTTTTGAGCTATGCCAACCAGTACACCAAGCCATTTAACGAGATATCCGGCGTGATCACGGAGCTGCAGAACGCCATCGCCTGCGCCGCCCGGATCTTTGAGCTGATCGAGGAGGAGGCTCAGATACCGGATGCAGCGAACGCAAGGACGCTCACGGATGCACAGGGCAATGTGCAGCTGGAGCATGTGTATTTCCAGTATGTGCCGGATAAAAAGCTGATACAGGACTTCAATCTGTGTGTAAAGCCGGGGCAGAGGGTGGCCATCGTAGGCCCCACGGGCTGCGGCAAGACCACGGTTATCAATCTGCTCATGCGGTTCTATGACGTGGATCAGGGTGAAATTAGAGTGGATGGAACGGATATCCGGGATCTGACCAGAGGCAGTCTGCGCACCAGCTATGGCATGGTACTGCAGGAGACCTGGCTGCGGGCCGGGACGATTCTGGACAACATCAGAATGGGTAATCCGCAGGCCACGGAGGAAGAGGTGGTGACGGCGGCAAAGGCGGCCCACGCCCACAGCTTTATCAAGCGTCTGCCGGAGGGGTATCACACGGTGATCACTGAGGACGGAGGCAGTCTGTCCCAGGGGCAGAAACAGCTGCTGTGCATCGCCAGGGTCATGCTGTGCCTGCCGCCCATGCTGATTCTGGACGAAGCTACGTCCTCCATTGATACCCGCACAGAGATACGGATTCAGAAGGCTTTTGCCCGCATGATGGAGGGGCGGACCAGCTTTATCGTGGCCCACCGGCTGTCCACCATCCGGGAGGCGGATATCATCCTGGTCATGAAGGACGGCAATATCATCGAGCAGGGCAGTCATGAGAGTCTGCTGGCCCAGGGCGGTTTCTATAAGGATTTGTACAACAGTCAGTTCGCGGGGTGAGCAGAGCCGCATTTTGGCGTCAGGGAGGCAGATATGTACAAAATTTTGATTGTTGAGGATGATGAGGGAATTGCTCACTCTCTGTCCCGGCAGATTGCAAGCTGGGATATGGAGCCGCGCTGTGTGGAGGATTTTCATAAGGTAATGCAGGAGTTTGCGGCCTTTGATCCTCAGCTGGTACTGCTGGATATCATGCTGCCCTTTTATAACGGATATTACTGGTGCAGTGAAATACGCCGGGTGTCCAAGGTGCCCATTATTTTTCTCTCCTCCGCCTCCGACAATATGAATATTGTCATGGCCATGAACATGGGCGGGGATGATTTTATAGCCAAGCCCTTTGACATGGCGGTGTTGATCTCCAAGATACAGGCATTACTGCGCAGAACCTATGATTTCGGCGCTGCGCTGCCGGTGCTGGAACACCGGGGGGCGCTGCTGAACACCGGGGACAATACCCTGACTTACCGGGGGGAGCAGATACCCCTTAGCAAGAATGAATATCGGATACTGTTGTCCCTGATGGAGAGCAAGGGCCAGGTGGTGAGCCGGGAGCGGCTGATGGAAAAGCTGTGGGAGACCGACAGCTTTGTGGATGACAACACGCTGACAGTCAATGTAAATCGTCTGCGCAAGAAACTGGAGGCAGCGGGGCTGGAAGATTTCATTACGACAAAGTTTGGGGTAGGGTATCTGGTTTGTGATTAGGGTGAGGACAGAGTCATGAGACATTTCATACGCATCTATTTAAGGCAGCAGAAAAGGCAGAACCTGATACTTCTGCTGTTTTGCGTTATCTTTTGTATAATATTTCTGCTGTATCAGCTGCCGCCGCTGGCGCTGCTGTACCCTGTTCTGTTGTTGGCGCTGGTGTGGCTGGGGGTCACGGGCGTGGACATGTACCGGGGGTATAAGCGCTATATCTCCTTACAGCGTGTCCTGGAGGTGATATGGCAAGCACCTTACGAGAATCAGATTGAGGACAGGGGGCCGGACAGTATCGGGGAAAACTGCGACTGGGATCTGTTTCAGGAGCTTTTGGAAAAGCAGGAGGACAACGGGGACTGGGAGAGCGGTATTTACCGGAGCATGGTTTCAGGGCTGCTGCAGGAGCGGAGGAAACAGCTGGACGCCATAAAATTCCGGGAGCAGGACACCGTGGACTATTACACCACATGGGTACACCAGATCAAGACGCCCATCGCCGCCATGGGACTGACCCTGCAGCAGGAGGACACGGAGGATTCACGCAGACTCAGCGGGGAACTGCAGCGGATCGAGCAGTATGTGGATATGGTGCTGACATATCTGCGGCTGGGCAGCAGGGAGACAGACTATGTATTTACCCATGTGAATCTGGATAAGCTTTTGCGGGAGTGTATCAGAAAATATGCCGGGCAGTTTATTCGGCGGCATCTGACTCTGGACTACCGCGGCGTGGACTGTCAGGTGCTGACAGATGAAAAATGGCTGTCATTCGTGGTGGAGCAGGTGCTGTCCAACGCCTTGAAATATACCAGATCGGGCAGCGTCAGCATCTATCTGGAGCCGCCCTGTGTGTTGTGTATCCGTGACACCGGTATAGGTATTGCGCCGGAGGATCTGCCCAGGATTTTTGAAAAGGGCTATACGGGATATAACGGGAGGAGCGATAAGAAGGCCACGGGTCTGGGGCTGTATCTGTGCAAGCAGGTCTGCGACCGCCTGAAACACACCATCACCGTCCGGTCCGTACCGGGGGAGGGGACCACGGTCTGCATAGGCCTAGGCCGCGAGGTGCTGGAAGTCGAGTGACATATACTGATTAACGTTAAGATTTTTAGGTTTCCGCACAGCACATGTCGCATAATCGGGCAACATGCACTGTGCGGAAAGGAAAATCTAATCGTTAATGAGTATAACTTGTGACAAAAATGTAAGTTTTTCAGGGGGAAATGTAAGCCGATTCGATGGCGTTCATTTCCCTGATTTTCTATAATGAATCCATAATCAACAAGCCGTCCGCAGCAGGGCGGCAGGGAATATGGAGGTAAGATATGAGTATTCTGGAAGTGAGAGAAGTGAAAAAAATTTATACCACACGCCTGGGCAACAATCGTGTGGAGGCGTTGAAAAACGTGTCCTTCAGTGTGGAACAGGGTGAATATGTGGCGATCATGGGCGAATCCGGCTCGGGCAAGACCACGCTGCTGAACATTCTGGCGGCGCTGGACAAGCCCACCGGGGGCAGCGTGGTTCTGGGAGGTCAGGAGCTGGGGCGGATCAAGGAGTCCGCAGTGGCGGCATTTAGGCGGGACAATCTGGGATTTGTGTTCCAGGATTTTAACCTGCTGGATACCTTTACCCTGGAGGACAATATCTATCTGCCGTTGGTGCTGGCGGGCAAGCGATACGATGAAATGCGCGCGCGGATACAGCCTATTGCGGAGGAGCTGGGAATCACGCAGCTGCTAAAAAAGTATCCCTACGAGGTGTCAGGCGGACAGAAACAGCGGGCGGCTGTTGCAAGGGCGCTGATCACCAGCCCCAAGCTGGTGCTGGCGGACGAACCCACCGGAGCCTTGGACTCCAAGGCCACCGACGAACTGCTGCGTCTGTTTGGAAAGATCAACCGGAGCGGGCAGACAATACTGATGGTAACACATTCTGTCAAGGCGGCCAGCCATGCGGGCAGGGTGCTCTTTATCCGGGACGGGGAGGTGTTCCATCAGATATACCGGGGCAGCAGTACCGATGAGCAGCTGTATCAGAAGATTTCGGACACTCTGACATTATTGACCACCCGGACTGGCCAGATGGGAGTCTCCGGGCAGACGCCTGCGCCTGTGCTGTCTCAGCTGGGAAGTTCCGCGCAGACGGCGCAGAATTCTGTCGGAGGGGAGGGAGTACAATGAAGATCGGTTTTTATCCCCGCCTGGCCTGGTCGGGTATCCGAAAAAACAAGGAGTTGTATATCCCCTATCTGCTGACCGGAATGGGAATGATTATGATGTACTATATCGTGAGTTATCTCTACACCAGCACCCTGCTGACAACGGTCAGGGGCGGAAACGTGATCGCGATATTAATGTGGCTGGGGCGTTTCGTGATCGGCGCATTCTCCGTTGTATTCCTGTTCTATACGCATTCCTTTTTGATCCGCAGGCGCAAGAAGGAGTTCGGTCTGTACAGCATTCTGGGCATGAACAAAATCAATCTGGCCCGGATTATGATCTGGGAGAGTGTGATGGTGGCTGCTATCAGTCTGGCGTGCGGCCTGGCTATGGGAATCGTGTTTTCCAAGCTGGCGGAGCTTTTGATGAACCTGATCCTGCAGGCGGATGTGGACTATGTCATGCGGATAAACCCGGACAATATAAGGCAGACCATTGTGCTTTTTCTGGTCATCTTTGCTCTGATTCTGGTGGTATCGCTGTGGCAGGTGCGGATGGCGGACCCCATACAGCTGCTGCGAAGTGAGAATGCGGGCGAGCGCCCACCTAAGGCTAACTGGCCCATGGCGCTGGCGGGAGCGGTGCTGTTGGGCATAGCCTATTTTCTGGCCGTCGCGATCAAAAATCCCGTGGAGGCTATACTGTGGTTCTTTCTGGCGATACTGCTGGTTATCGCGGGCACTTATCTGCTGTTTGTGGCGGGCAGCGTGGCGCTGTGCAGAATATTGCAGAAGAATAAGAGATACTATTACAGGACCAACCACTTTGTGTCCGTGTCCTCCATGGTCTACCGCATGAAACGCAACGGCGCCGGGCTGGCTTCCATCTGTATTCTGTGTACCATGGTGCTGGTTATGCTCTCCTCCACAGTATGTCTGTACGGAGGTATGGACAGCAGTCTGCGCTCCAGGTATCCACGGAATATCATGACGGACAATCAGGCCTTAACATGGGAACAGCTGCAGGAGGAAAATTATGTCCCTCTGCGCGCTGTCATCGGGCAGGTGATGGACAGTCATGGGCTGACAGCGGAAAATGTGCTGGACTACGCCTATGTTGACTTTGGGGGGGCTCTGCGCGACGGTATCATAGAGACGGGGACAATGGAAGACTTAGCGATATCGTATCAGGACTTGTGGCAGATATTTGTGATTTCTCTGGCGGACTACAACCGTCTTATGGGGACCTCGGAGACACTGGAGCCGGGACAGATACTGATGTATACCACCAAGATGTGGTTTCGTCAGGACAACCTGCAGATTGCCGGAACCGATCAGGTCTGGCAGGTCGTCAGGGCAAAGCGCTTTGTGGACAATGGTGTGGACTCCATGCAGATCATTCCCTCCATGTTCCTGTTCGTGGAGGATGTGGAGAGCTTTATCAGTCCTTTGACAGATCGGGCGGATTATTTCGGGGATCGTCTGCTGGACTATGGGTGGATATACGGCTTTGATCTGGATTGCTCCGGGGCGGAGCAGGGCGAGATATACTATGAGATTCAGGGCCGGATCGCTGAGCTGCAGGCCACGGGATATCCCCTGCTTTGCAGTGTGGAGTCCATGGAGTTAAACAGGAGTGATTTCGGAGAGGTTTACGGCGGCCTGTTTTTTCTGGGAATCATGCTGAGTATTGTGTTTGTGGCGGCCACCACACTGATTATGTACTATAAGCAGATTTCTGAGGGGTACGAGGATCAGGGACGTTTTGAGATCCTTCAGAAGGTCGGCATGACCAAAAAGGAGGTCAAAAAGAGCATCAACAGTCAGGTGATGACCGTATTTTTCCTGCCCTTTCTGGTGGCGGGCGTCCATCTGTGTTTTGCCTTCCCGTTCCTGTACAAGGGGCTGATGCTGATGAACTTTAACAATCTGGGACTGCTGGTGTGGGTGGCGGTGCTGGCGTACCTACTGTTCGGTGTGGGCTATGTGGTCGTGTACCGCATCACCTCCAGGGCTTATTATCATCTGGTGGGCGGCAGAGCAGACTGAGAGCAGGAAGAGTTTTCTGCGAAAAAGATTGAAAATTCTCTTTGATGGGAAGAATTGTAGAATTATTTCAAAAACTAAAAAAAAGGTTGCAATTTTCGTGGAAATATATTATAGTAAACAAGTGCCACGA
>CAYLIM010000110.1:0-7392 GCA_964383805.1 uncultured Acetatifactor sp. | reverse complement strand
CACAGCCGCCCTCTCTGGCAAGGGGTCATTCCTACTCCTCTTTGTCATCGCCTTTGTCTCTTTAAACTATCTTAATGAACAAAGCGAATTTTGTCAAGACGGATTTTAGCCTCAAAATCAAATATTATCAATGTGCCGCCATCGGTTTCCATATTGTCTGAGCGATTATATAATCGCCCAAAACTGGACTGGCAAAAAAGTTCCATTTTGGCACTTTTAGAATATCCACTTTTGTGTAAAATAGAGAGCAATCCATCTGATTCAGAGAGAATTAAAGCCGCCCTGCGGCAGATTGTGAGGAACAATATTATGAGAAAAAAGAGTTATGTGCTGCTGATTGTCGGCGTGGTGCTGCTGGTGGTAAGCCTGATCTTCACCATATATGCCCACGGTCACAGTTACGCCGATTCCACTCTGACCGGCACTCAGCTGTCCGAGGTCAAGGAGCTGATAAAGGCCGTCGAGGCGGGGGATACCGCCGGAGACCTGGATGCGCTGAAAGCCCGGCAGACCCAGCTCTCCGACTTAAAACTCAGTCAGGAGCGCCCCTATTCCTACGGGCTGACCGCCCTGTTTTTATCCCTGCTGCTGGCAGCCAAAGGATTGTACAGCGCGCTGATCGGCACGGTGAAAGCCGAGGAGAATATCAAGCGGCTGGCTATGGCGGGTCTGATGGCGGCACTGTGCTATATCGGTTTCGCGGTGTTCAAAATTGATATTCCCGTGGGACCCGGCAAGACGGCCTTCCATTTCGGCAATGTATTCTGCGTGCTGGCCGCCCTGCTGCTGGGCGGTTTCTGGGGCGGTCTGGCGGGCGCCATAGGCATGACCATAGGCGATCTGACCACCGCCTATGTGACCAGCGCCCCCAAGACCTTCCTGCTCAAGCTGTGCATCGGGCTGATCGTGGGGCTGGTGGCACATGGCATTTTCAAACTGAGCCGCACACACTCCAGGAAATATATAACAGGCGTTACCATTCTCGCATGCGTCTGCGGTATGGGCTTTAACATGGTGGCCGATCCGCTGGTGGGATACTTCTACAAGATGTACCTGCTGGGCGTACCCCAGGAGCTTTCCGCGGCTCTGGCCAAGATGGCCACCGTCACTACCGCCGTCAACGCCGTAGTGGCCGTCATCGCCGCCAGCATCTTCTACCTGGCGCTGCGGCCCGCCCTGCGAAAGTCCGGGCTGTTCATCCAGGTGACGCCTGAGAAGACGGATATGAATTAGCCAGAAATAAATAAGCCCCTGCAGGAATTCCCGCAGGGGCTTATTTATTATAACAGTATCTGCAGCAGTCCCAGCGCCAACAGGTGCAGCGGGTAAAAAATGTAGAAAAACCACTTGTGTATGGGTTTCTTGCTGCCGCCCTGGCCGTTGTAACAGCACTGCATCAGCACCGGCACCATGAACACGCCCCATGTGTAGCACGTCCACACCACTGACCCTCCACTGAACATAATTGGGAAAGCGTTGCCCACCAATGTAATCACACTGAACCAGAACCACTTCTTTTTTGGCTGATCGCGATAGGAGTAGAGCACCAACGGGTAAAGAACATCGAATACAGGCCAGTCCCCCAGCACCGACAGAGCACACAGACCAATGACCCCCAACACCTTGCACCATTTGGGACATTTCCCCTTGTCCCACAGCCATACGGCCAGCAGCCCCAAAAGCAGCGTGTAGATCACGCCAAAGGCTGGCAGAAACCAAAAACCTCTCTCCGATGAGAAACCGATAGGCAGTCTCTGAAATTCAAACAGACAGAACGGCACCCAGGAGGCCAGGGCAAAAATCCCCAGTCTCCCGACATATTTTTTCACATTCCGGGTGTGGACGTAGCCCTCCGCCAGAAAGCAGGCCATCGTGGGTCCGGTGAGCCGCCCGATAAAATGCATAACCTGCCCCAGCACCGACTGCATAGGCACAAAGGCCCAGGCGATATGGTCGATCAGCATGGCGACAATGACCAGATACTTGATCTGATTGCGGTTGAGGCTTATCCTTTTCATCAGAAATCCACCTCTACATTGCCCATGGAGCAGTCGATATCCATGTATTTGGCAGCACCGTTGTCAATGGTACGATCCATCACCGCTCCCGCAAAGCTGTCTCCGTCTATATCCATGTTGCCCGCCACACAGCTCAGCTGATAATTAAAGTCCTGTTTCTCTCCCTCCAGCTCCATGCTCACATTGCCCATGGAACAGCTGATACTCGCGCTTTCATTGATTGCTCCGTCAAATTCCATATTGCCTGCGCCGATGGATGCCGACAAAGTCTGTACTGTCACGTTATCCGCCTGCAGCTCCCCGGCGCCCAGAGACACCTCCAGATATCCTATGTCCATATCCTCCATCAGCAGCTGCCCGGCGCCGATGGAAGCCTGCATATTATCCACTGTCATATCTCCCAGCTGCAGCTGCCCGGCGCCCAGGGACACACTTATCATATTCATAGAGCAGTCCTCGGGCAGGTATATTACAATATGGCTGTTTTTTATCTCCTCCGTCAAATTGGCGGGGCGCACGGATCTTACATACAATACGTTCCCCTCCACATAGGCCTGCATCTTCCCTATACTTTTACCCTCGATATAAATATTTTCATCCCCGGAATCCTTGATTTCCACCATGCTGCCGCCGATCTCCAGCGCCAGCTGCTCTACGCCGCCCTGGCCGATCAGCTGTTTCTCCAGATTGCCCTTCCAGGTCGTGTGATTGCTGTCAAACATGGAGACTTCATCAAGATCATAGCTGCCTGCGAATTCTCCCGCCACTCCTCTGTCTCCAAACAGATTGCCCAGGTCCACCCAGTCGCCGCCGGCATCCCACAGCATTTCATCCATGGTCTCCCGACCGTTTTTCCCTCTGCCCAGCATATATAGCACACAGCCCACAATAATCAGCACCAATGCCAGCACAAAACACATTCTCATAAATTTTTTCATAATCTCCATGCCTTTCTCTATTGAAATAGTCGCTCCTCTGTGTCCAAACTCCTACGCCTTTTTCTTTTTCCGGGAAAACAGACGGGAGATGCCGCGAAAAATAGCCGGTGTGACAATTCCTGCCATGGCCACTGTCAGCATCATAAAGAGGATACCGATGCCGACGGTGATAAAACCGCCTCCCACAAGTCCTACCCCAGCCAGAGGGTGCAGGCCCATGCCGGCCACACCCACCACACTGAGGAAAACGCCCACAACAAAACATACCAGAGCTGCAATGCCAAAACCCAGTATCATGCAGAACCAGGCCGCTATCAGACTCAGCACCACTCCCAGCGCCCCAGCTACAAGCCCTACGGCTCCTGCCAACAGACCGCCCAGCACCGGCAGACAAAAGATACAGGCTACCACGATCAGCGCAATAATGCCGCCGGATAAAGGTTCCTTGCCCGCCTTCTTGGATTGTTCCCCGTTCTCCGCCCCGGCATTTTGCCATGTGGGAGCGGGCTGGGGAGCGCTTTGCCACGGCTCTGCTGCCGCCACTGTGGCCGCCGGACTGGGAGCCGGTTCTGCGGCGGCCCCTCTCCCCTGGGGAATGGCGCCGTACTCCGTCAGTTCCCTGCCCGTGACAGGCTTACGCGGCTCATAGCCGTCCCCGTATCCCGCGCCGTACAGATCCCGTCTGATATTCTCCGCCACCCGTGCCGGATTGCCCAAAGCCTCTATCACCGTCTGCTCATTCTCCGGGCCTGCGTCCGCAAAATAGTCCTCATAGTACTGCAGGGCCTCCTGCCGCTCCTGCTCGGATATATTTTGCAGCAGCGTCTCCAGCTGCCTCATAAATTCTGTCTTGTTCATACTTCTCCTCCTTAACCCTTACCCCCAAACAGCGAAGTAACTTTTTTTGAATAGCTGCGCCATTCGCTCTCGTACAACTGCAGCTGTGCCCAGCCCCGGCTGGTCACTTTATAATAACGCCTGTTACGTCCTGCGCATTCCCTGTCATACACTTCCAGACAGTCGTCTTTCTGTAGACGGCGCAGCACCGGATACAGCGTGGATTCCGACAGGTCTATTACCTGCCGTACATCCTGGGTGATCTTATACCCGTATGTTCCTTCCGGCTCCTTGGACACCACGGCCAGTACAATGGCGTCCAGCAGAGCGGCACCTGTATTAAATACCATGTTCTTTCCTCTCTGACTTAAAGTTCCGCATCCGCCATGGCAGATGCTGTATTATATCTCCGTGCAATATTATATGGCGTATAATATTAGTTCTGAACATACTATACGGCATATAATATGCTTTGTCAATCATTTTTTATAACAAATATCATTTTATTCGTAAAAAAAGACCTCCCGCTGCATCGCTGCCGTGAGAGATCTCCAAAATATTTCCTAATATTTGTATGTCACACCGAGACGATGCCGGGGTTCTCGGCCCCTCTGGCGGCCTGCTCCTCCATGGCCTGCCGGCGCAAACTGTTTTTGTGTACCACAACACAGGACAGCAACAGCATACCACCGCAGATTTGCCAGGGAATCCAGTGGGCATACAGCATATAGAGAGAACTGAGAGCCAGCAGTACATAAGTGATTCTCGTTCTCCGGGTGTGGGGCCGAATGCGCACCACCAGAGAAAAAAACAGATAGATGCTGCACAGCGCAAATATAGGCTCCGTGTGAATGGGCATCAGGCCGATCAACACCCCGAAGGACACCGCAATGGCCTTTCCTCCTCTCCCTCTGTGAAACAAAGAGTAGGCATGTCCCAGAACGGGCGCGGCCATAATCAGGGCAAAGAGACAGCCGCTCTCCAGTTCCAGCCGCAACGCCATATGCACGGGAATCACACCCTTAAAAATATCGCCCAGCAGACAGAGCATACCCACCGGAATCCCCGCATGCTGCATGGCGTTGGCCGTTCCGGGGTTGTGGTCGTCGCTGAGCTGTACTATATCCACTTTTTTAATCAACTTGGGCAGATACTGGCTGAACAGAATGCTGCCGCACAGTATTCCCACCACAATCATTATTATCTGATGTCCCAGCATAATCACACCTCTTTTGCATCCTCTGCGGCCAACCTGCGGCAACCGCTCTTCGGCGCCTCCCGGCAGGCGTCTTTTTGCAGGATAAACTCGCAGATATCCTCCGCCGCCCTTGCGTTTATGACCTGATGCTGCCTCTCTATCATCCGCCTGCACTCCTCGGGGCTGACCAGCAGCTCCATGGCTGCCTCCACCAGCTCTTTCTCGGAGCCTGCGCTGATGGAAATCCCGTGGGTATTGTAAAATGCCTGGTTACAGTCCTCACATCCCGGTATGGGTCTGGTGTGCGCAAGCGGAATTCCCGCCACAGCCGCCTCCGTGGAAGTAAGTCCGCCGGGCTTGGTGAACAGCAAATCCGATGCCGCCAAATATTCCGCCGTTCTGTCTGTATAATCCAGCACCTGCACTCTGACGTCCTCTCTGTATGCCTCCCGCAGCCTGCTCTTCAGTTTTTCATTGGAACCGCCCAGAATATACAGATTATCCTTTTCGCTCATATGTGCCACCGACGCCTGCACCAGGGTTTCAATCTTTCCATAGCCCATGCTGCCGGTCATAATCAGGATACAGTACCCCTCCAACGCCATGCCTAACGCCTTTCTGGCATCCTCTCTGGGGGGAAGAGATTGAAACCGATCTGATACCGGGATGCCCGCGGGAACAAGTTTCTCCCTGGGAATACCCCTTTTTACATACTCCTCCAACAGTTCCTCATGAGCTATAAAATAGTAGTCTGCTTCCGTCTCCTCCGTAAAGGGAATACAGGTGTAGTCCGTCCCTACAAAATAGGTGTGAATATCAGGTCTGCACTCGTGCTTGCGCAACATATAAGTAAGCGCCTCCGCCGGGAAAAGATGGGGCATGACGACAGTGTCGTATCCATTGTCAACAATAAAGTGATACAGTTTTTCCGCATAGAGAGTGTTGGCGTAATACACCGGAGATTTACGCCGTGAGGAGGTAATGGCCCGCCCCGCCCTGTAAGCTCCCTTGAATACTCTTGTAGCTTTCACAGTACTCCACACATAAATCCGCTTTCCATAGCTGGCAGCCTTCTCGGACGCAAACATCAATGTGTCCGCCATGTCGCAGGGAATCCCCCGCTTTTGAAACTGCTCCAATACAGCCTTGCCTGCTGAATTGTGTCCCTCGCCTGTACCTGTGGATAATATCAATACTTTCATATATACCTCCGGTCTTTGCACCTATAAAATATCATGTTTTTCCCGCGATTGCAAGACAGGATATTTTCTCTCGCGAAATTTTACATAATGCTGTTGACCGGTATAGTCCCATTTCTCTTTTCTGCAATTTTATATGCAAAAAGCGGTTTTGACAGCTAAGGTGAATTATTTGTCATATTTACGGCATTTTGGAGGATTAATCCACCGTTTCCACATACTTATCCACATATACATATTCGTCACCATGCCCCACCAAGGTGTCAAAATTGCAAAAATCGAATGTCATATTTATCAAATTTCTATTTTGCAAACATACATTTGGTTTACATAATATACCAGCAATGCACATTTCTCGGCACAAAAAAAGAGAACCCTGTTTTGTAGGGTTCTCTTTTTAATTATGATCACAGCCAGGAGTCCCAGAACCGCTCCACTCTCTTCGCAATACTGTTGTGATTCACCCGCTCATAATTGGCCCACTCTCTGGGAAACATGCGCAGATAGGTATACTGCAGAAAGCGCTCGTCCAACAGAGCCACGATACCGATATCCTCCACCGTGCGTATCACGCGCCCGGCGGCCTGCAGCACCTTGTTCATTCCCGGGTAGCGATATGCATAGTCAAAACCGTTCTGACCATTCTCATCAAAATACTGTTTCAGGAGTTCACGCTCATAGCACACCTGGGGAAGGCCGGTACCCACAATGACAGCGCCGATCAGACTGTCTTCCTTCAGGTCAATGCCCTCGCTGAAAATCCCACCCATAACGCAGAAGGCAATCAGCGTCCTCTCCTCCTCGATCTCAATATCCATGTGAATGGACTCCTCCAAGTCACAGTCCGCATTGCCCTCAAACCGGGCCAGAAACGCCTCACGGTCCAGTTCGCTCATATATTCCGACTGCAGAATGCACTCCTTGGAGTCATCCGCAAAATGCTCCGCATATCTCTCATAAATCTCGCGCATAAAGGCGTAGGAAGGGCAAAACACCATATAGTTGCCATGTCTGTTTTTCACGATCTCATCTATATATCCGGCTATCCTGTAAAATTCCCCGTCAGAGCGCCTGGTGTACTTGCTGGTCACGTCCTCTGCAATAAATAACGCCCGTTTTTCCGGATTGAATACTGAGTTGGCATAGACCTCATAGTCCGATTCCTCTCCCCCCAGCAGACTCTTGTAATACTGAATGGGCAG
>CAYLIM010000109.1:0-7414 GCA_964383805.1 uncultured Acetatifactor sp. | reverse complement strand
AATACTCGGCTATGACTTCTCTTTCACCCCGCTCAAAGCATCTGGTCAGATTCTCCGTGTTTACTGTGGCAGAATAATCCTCTATGGATTCAGCCAGAACAAACTGTTTCCTTTTTTCAAAATATTCCGAAATCTTACAAGGGACTGTCAAGCCCGACTGCTTCAGGAGCGATATCTTTTGCCCGTCTATAGTTCTGATAATGTCCTGCTCAATAAGGTCCTGAGTCAGGTTAAACTCAAAGCTGCAGAGAGAGTTGGACATGAGGGCGGTCTGGTACTGCCGCTCCCTGCGGCTTGCAAGCGCCCTCTCCGCCTGAATGCGCAGTTCTTTTTCTTTTAACTCCGTTACGGTCTGGCGGATAAATAAAACCTTGGAAACCTCATCACCTTTTCTCTCCAGACAGATGACATTCATATGCTCCCACTCAGGGTGTCCGTCTCTTGTCACACAGCGCTCATACCGCAGGTCATTCTGTACGTACATGGCCTTGATAATGGAATCTTTATCCATGAAATCGACAAGGTCCTGACGGCGGCTTTCTTCCACATGGGAGGCCAGATAAACCACGAGATTCTGATAATCTCCGCTTTCTGCAATCTCTGTGTCCTCAGGCTTTGTTCCCGCCAGATACTGATAAGTATCCTCCTCAAAATCAACCATGGCAAACCGGGAAAACAGTGTGTTGACACCGCTTATAATGTATCCCATCTCACGATTTTCCTTTTCCAAGTGTTTGCGTCTGCGGCTGCCACGAATCAGAATGAATACAATGTAGATGGCAAACAGGACGATCAGCATGACCTCCAGCTGGATTCCCACCAGATTTTCTTCCATGATCATGCGATGTGTGACATTTTCCGGAAATGTCTGCACAAGAACATAGGGATTACGCGGCAGATATGTGACACAAATATTGTCTGTCCTACTGGAGGAACCACATGAAAAAGCGCCTTCCCCGCCATTCTCAAAGACCTGCCGGACCTGAACAGCTGCCTCCTGGTCGATCACACCTGTCTCAGTCAGCGCATCGAGAAGATGTCTTTCGTAAGTCTCGCTGTCAGAGCTGGCAATCACTCGGCCATCCGGTGTACATAGGAATACCTGGGCCTCCTCGCCGAAGTATGTCGTGGTAAGCATGCTTTTCAAATATTCCTCGGCCAGGAAAGCCCCTCGCAGCGTACCAATAATCCGGCCCTCATAGCGGACAGGCGCATAAAAAGCCGCCATTGTCTCATCAAAAAAGTGAGGCTCAAATGCGATCTCTATGCCGCTGTTGCCAATGATGCCATCCACATAGAATCCCCTCTCCGTAACATCACTGGTCCGTCCGTCTGAGGCATAGTCCATACCGTCAAGATCCGTGAACAAAATGGCGTCAAACTGAGAGTTTTCTTCCATTTTTCCAAGCATCTGTGCCGTGATCACAGGTTCAGTCAGACTTTGTCCCACAAAGTATGCATAGGTCCTGATCCGGCCCAGGGCATTATTCAGTTCATCGTCAATCTGCTCAGCCTTCATCCGTGCGGAGTCTGCTGCATAATCTCTGTTCTGCTCCTCCGTCCGCCTGCTGTTCTGCGTCGTAAACCAGAAAAACAAAAGGATAATAGCCACTAAAAGGAAAATGGCATAGATAATCTCCTGTAAAGGCTTTTTCTTTTTCATAGGTGGTTCCTCGTCTTTCTTTAATATAGCAAGTATATCATCCTGACAAATAAAAGGCAACTTCAGAAAAAGATTTTTATTGCTTTCTCGCAGTCTGAAGTATCCAATCCACTGCCGCCTCAGCGTGTGTGGGCAGACTTCCGGGAGCAGGGGCGGTTTCCGGTTTTTCAACGCCCGCATAAAATGCCTGCAGAGCGTATCTTGCCAACATTCCCGAGACGCGGCCCCGCTCTATGGAATCCTCGGTGCCCAGGACAATAACCACCAGGTCATGCTCCAGGACTCCATCGTTCGCCGTCAGAGACGTGACCAGACAGGCCCCGGCCTTGTTGGTAGTCCCGGTTTTTAAGCCGGTGACTCCGGGCAGATTGCGCAGAAGCGGGTTGCTATTGCGCACTTCAAGATCGAGGGACTGTAAAGTGGCCTTTTCCAGAGAGGTGATGTCCGTAATCTGGGGATAGACTTTCAAAAGGTAGGATACCAGTCGGAACATATCCTCTGCACTCATGCGGTTCTGGCGCTTTGCGGGAATGGGATCTTCCGTGTAGGAAGGCAGACCGTTGCTGTTGAAAAAAACTGTCTGGGAGAGTCCCATGTCCAGCGCTTTCTGATTCATCATTTGGACAAAATCTTCCTCCGATCCGGCGATAGATTCAGCCAGACACAGTGCGCATTCGTTGCTGGAGGGCAGCAGGGCACCCAACAGGAGATCCTGCACGGTGATCTGCGCTCCGGCCTCTAAAGGAATCACCCCGTCGCTTGAGACGGACAGTGCCCGAACCGCATCGGAGACCGTGACCTGCTGCTCAAGGGTAATTTGCCCTGAGGAGATGGCATCCATGGTCAGCAGGCATGTCATGAGCTTGGAGGTGCTGGCTATGGGGTAGGGCGTATCGGACTGATATTGGTAGTAGAGTTCCCCGGTGGTGGCATCTCCTACCAGCACGCTGTTGACTCCGTAAAAATAGCCGGCCTGCTCCAGGGAGGCAGGGGAGATGCAGAAAGGGTCCTGTGTGTGGATCTCAATCAAGCCTGCAGCGGGAACTGTGATGTCCACATCCAGGATCATAGCCAGATCCGCGGCCATCATGAAACAATCATAATAGCCGGAGGGCAGCCTCATAATCATAGTATAGTAAATTACATCCTGCCCGCCTACCTTGAATTCATTTCGCCGCAGGGAAATATCCGGGTTTTCGCTGTTTTCCCAGAGGGCATTTTCCACTCCCACTGGCGCATAGGCATTTCCCAGGTTAAGAGAGACGGAATTTTTTGCGATTTCGAGAGAGAAAGCCTTGTCCGTATCCTTAAGAACCATGGCCATATCCCGCAGGGAGAGATATGTGTTGTAATCGTATCCATAATCCAGGGTTTTGACGGTGTATACGGGCCCGTCGTCCGCCTGTACCTGGCAGGTCCCGGGGATCTCGAAACTCGCGTCTGCCCTGAAAGGCAGGATGGACCATATCAGAATTACGGACAATATAAGGGAACTCATTTTTTGTGGAATTGTTTTCATCGGTTCTCCTTTCCTGTTCATTTCTTATGAGAAATGAGGGATATTGATTTATTGGTCTTGGGTTTGTACTAAAGTGAATATCATAGGGTAATGATCCGGTAAGAGGCTGGGAAATACAGAATCCGTCTCCTCGTACAGGATCAGGTCGGAGTCCCCGCACATATAACATTCCACGCTTGTGGCAACAGGTCGGCCGGCGGCAAACTGTCTGGTCAGAATACCATCTGCGGTTGTATAGGTGCCGCGGCCGTCATATTGAACCTGCAGATCTTCAAGAGAAGGCAGCAGGGCAGGACCATATGACATCAGATAGGAGACGGTAGACATCCCAAAGGTCTCCGTTACAAGTGCCTCGATAGTTTCTTTGTCTGTGCCACCCGTGTAGTCTGCCATGCGGAGCCTCTCGGCCAAAAGCTCCCGGAAGGCCTCGGCAAATGCCTCATAGGCAGCCTGATTACACGCGTCATAGCTCTCCGGCAGGACACTGCAGCGGAAGGTTCCCTCGGACTGGGCGGTTTGCTCCAGAGTCAAGTTGACCTGAATAGTCAAATCCTGCATATAGGACTCTATTTCCTCCAAGGAGACGGAGACGCCTTCTATATCTTGCAGCCAGCTGAAGGCTGTGAACGCAGCCTGCTGTGTCATGTCCAGATCTGCGGTCCATTCCCCGGAAATATCCGGATCACCTGACAGCCCCATGTCACCTGATGCGAAAAAGTGCAAATATGCCAAAAGCGCAGTGGAGGCGATCAGGGCCAGGAACAATATGGTAAATACGACAGTTTTAATGGTTTTTCTCATAGAGATACCCCCTGCCCGCGGCGGCGGGCGCCCTATCCCGGAAGTGATATCCACCGGAAACGTTTTTTCTTGTATTTATGTATTAAGGTAGCGTATTTTGTGGGAATTGTCAACGCCCTGGCTCCAAAACGAAAGCCACCCTACACAGCATTTGTCTAAGGCAGCTCTCATTGTTAAAAATATTTGTTATTCTGTTTCTCTACCCTTATTTCAGTGTTCCCATGGGGCCGCCCCATTTTCCCAACTCTTTCCCAAAGAAGTTTACATAGGTCTCCTCCGCCACTGTGTTTATTGGCTGGGCCAGCCGCAGCCGCTCAATCACCGGCAGAGACGAATCCTTCAACCGTTCATCGATGAGCGCATTTTCTATCCGGCATATGAACAGATCGCAGCCCGGCGAGAGGTTCCGCTCGCTGACGACCTTCAGTTCAAAATTGACCGGGCTTTCGGTGATGATGGGTACGTCCAGCACCTGCCCCCGCTCTACCCCAGGCAAGCGTTTCATCTTGTCAGATACCTCCCGGCCATTGATGTTTCCATAATAGTCGGCCAGGGGCAACAGAGGTTCGTTCACCAGATTGGCAGAGAATACGCCGGTCTTTCTAATCAAATCCTTCGTCATCTTCTCCTCTCCGATGCAGGCCATCACAGAGAGATTGTCCAGCCAGCAATAGCTGAACCAGCAGAAAAGTCCAAAATGAGGTGTTCCGTCCTCCTCATAATTTCCATACAAAAACAGGGTCTGAGGGCAGAAATCGTTGCTTAATGCTTGTGTCTTTGCCATTTGATTGCTCCTTTCTCGGTTTACATCTTTCCTGATTCCCTCATGTCCACAAGCATGGCCGCACATCTACAACAGTTCCTGCAGATTCGCCAGTACCCGGCCCAGCAGACCGTCCAGAGTATCCGCATCCTCCTGCGTCATCCCACGGTAGAACAGCTGATTCATCTCCTCCGATACCTGCTCATACTTGGCCTGCAGCCCCCTCGCTGTGTCAGTCAGACAGATAATCACCTGCCTCTTGTCAGCCGATGAATTCTCTCGTGTAATCAGCCCAATGTCCTCCATGCGGGCCAGCATGGCAGTGAGAGTGCTCTTTGCCAGGCCTGTCTGCTGCACTAGCTGGGCGATCGGAATGCCGTCCTCCTGCCAGAGCACATAGAGTATCCGGCCCTGAGGGCCGTTAAACTCTTCCACTCCACTCTCGGTGAGCAGTCGCTGGAATATCCGGCTCTGTACCTGCTTAACTTGTGAAATAAGGAAACCTGTTCTCGTCTCCACATTTTCTCCTTTCTCCTAAATAGTACTATATAGAACTAAATATGTCAAGTACTATATAAAACTATTTTTCCCGCTGGTGTCAAGTAATTACTACGAATTTTTGAACTTTTTTACCTGGATTTCCCTGGTAAATTTCTTTGCATTTATCACAATTCCCATGTATTTCTGTTCCCATGCAGAACTCTTTCCATATCTGAGGCACTGGGTTCCACCACTTTGCCATTCTTGTCATAGCTAGTCAAAAGTGTGGAGTTCCTGGCAATCGTCTTTTTCCCATTATCTGTCAAAAGGTTAATGACCTGATCCATATCTCCAATACGCAAAAACTCCTGGATTTCGCGGTCTCGGCATTCCTCCTCCAGGTCAAGGGCGGACGTCTCGTCCGAAACATCAATGCTTTCCATTGGTTCCTGCGGGATATCTTCCAACAGTTGAACATCCTGCGAAACGCCTTCCTGTGACGGGTCATTCCAGATATTATAGATGAACTCGCGAACTGCCGTTATAACCGCCATGACATATGTTTGTATGGTTTTTAGCAACGGCACCCGCCCTGGTTTACTCTCACTTTGAGTCTTTGCCGTCTCGGTCTGTCTCTGTCTGTCTGATCCTGCATCCCGCCCTCTGCCGGAAAGCTCCAGCACGACACCGTCTCGCTTTGTCTGCTGCTGTTTCTCCTGATCGGATATCCCTTTCTTATCCTTTGTTTCCGGCGACGATTCATTGTTTTTATAATCCAGATTGAACTTTTCACCTGTATCCGGGATTTCTATTTTCTTCTGACCTGTATATGTATAATAGTTGTTTCCATCGACTCTATTAATCATGCTTATAAATAAACGTCTCCATTTTTCCAAGAATTGTCCCTGTTTCACAACAGTTTTAAACTGTTCAGAACCAGTATCAAAATCGCTGCCCTCTCCGGCATATGCCGCTGTCTGTAATAATAATATATCTTTTTTCTGCTTTAAAATCAATAAGTTTTTCAGCTACATGGAGCGGCCTGGCCTCCTTCCTCAGGTACGCTTTCACCCGCTCCCAACTTAAACACAGTAAGCGGGTTTCCATAGCTTTATCAAGCGGCGATATATGTTTTGCCGTGGGGTAGCAAGCAAATACATTAATATATCGAGATGCCGAAGGGATTATCAGGCGGTCAATAAATATGGCACTGTGTACAAGGGAAGTCTACCGGAAAAAACAAACAAGGAGCCATGTCAGTCCATCCGCTCAGGCGGGTGCTTTTGACATGTGCTCCTGTTTCTGTTAAAACTATTTGCCGACCAACACTATTATAATTGTTCAAGACAAGCCCGGATTTCGGCACATACGGCGCGGTCGTTTTCAAACACCTTCGCATACAGGCGTTTCAGCGTTTCCTGCGTTTCCTTTTGTAAAATCAACACTGCGGACTGCTGGGTGATATCATATCCAGTCTCGGGGCCCACACCAAGCGCACCCCATATCTTCCATCCGATGCCATGTGTTTCATCATTTCCGTCCTTGATATACCGTGCATAAAAAACATCGCTCAGCCGACTGTGTATCTCTTTATTTGTGCAAATATTGCACAGCAGGTTATCAGCTCCGATGAATCCTTCCGCGGCATGCCATCTTGCTTCAATCGGCACACTGATAATGCCGCACATCATGCCGGCAATGTCCATGGCGTTTTCCGCCGTCACATGGTCGAGCACATCCATAATCACGCTTTCAAGCGCCGTATGCTCATCATAGGACAGGGCAGATGCGATGCGCTCCAGGAGCTCTTTGTAGGACATGGCAGGCGCAGTGTTGCCAGTGATGACAATGGCATCGCGCAGCGTGGAATACCAGTTATCGGGCAAAGTAGAAAGCCGTGAATCCAAACCATATATAGTATCTGCGTCATAGCCTACTGCAAGAATCCATTCCATTTCGTTTTCTAACCGCAGCAGAGTCGGGAAACCAGTATCCAGAGAGCGTTTCATTGTGGAAAGCACCTCTTCCTGTGCACTTGTACCGTCAAAGCGCAGATAGGAAAATCCCGCAAACCGCGCCAGTGTATCGACAAAACCGTCATCCCAGCGCCAGCCGCCTGAAAATCCCGGCAAAGAATGGGGATCCACGGTGTCATCCCACGGATAATCGAAACCAAACGCCAGTGTCG
>CAYLIM010000108.1:0-7420 GCA_964383805.1 uncultured Acetatifactor sp. | reverse complement strand
GTCAGGATGGATCTTCCCTGGGTGAGCAGTTCGTTTAGGGCGTTTATGTCGAAGGCGCGGTCGCGGTCCAGGGTTATAGGATGGTTGTTTCCCATTTTATTTTTCTCTCCATTTCATCTTATTTCCTATAATATAAATTTTTTATTCTGTTCCAAATTTCTTATTGTATCCTCTAAGGTCTCCCTTGGATGGCTTATTCTCAATCTTTTGATGATCAAATTTTTTGTCCACAACCGCAAAAGCGTTTGAGGCCGACTGTATATAATTTGCCATTGCAATCAACAGTTCTCCCACAGAATTCATAATTTCCGTCTCCTGCGCCACCTCATTCTTTAAGGATTCAATGAAATCTCCTGCCGAATGTCCAACTGCGTTCACAATCATATTTCCCGATGCCTGGCTTGCCTCTATGATTTCCGTCTGAATCTTGCCGATCAACTCCTCAACTGCACTTTCCGTACTACGGATGTCAATACTGATGTTAATCATTTTCACTTTCCCCCTTAACCACATGCGCTATCTGTTACTGTGATGCTCTTTATCATATTGGCAACCCCTGCCTCGCTATCCTGAAATGCCTGTTCCAACAGCGTCATAATGTCACTCGATAGTATATCCAGCATATCCTCTACCTTTTTTGACGTCAGGTTTGCCGAAAAGACATCCTCTCTCGTCACGAGATCCTTCATCTCAGTGATAACATTGGTCACAATCTGTAACTGGTTTGCATGCATTTTTGCCAGTTCCGATACTATGGTCTGGTATTCGTCTTCCCGCAGATTTATAACTTGTGCCATCTTCTATTGCCTCCCTGCTTAAATAGAATTTAATTCGTTTCTTAGCGATGTCAATCTTGCGTTGATGGTGGACACATATTGTCTAAGTCTCAGTATCTGCGCACCGACATTTCCATTCAATCCATATACTTCACCGCAGGTCCGGTCCATCTTCTTTATGCAGGCTGAAAAGTCAGATTTAATCTTATCGGCGCACACGCCCTCAAATACATTGACAATGACGACCTCCGACAAAATATCATTTCCACTGTATATATTTTTCTGCGTGCTCCAGTCTCCCAGATATGTATTCAATTTGGACTGCTCTGCCACGAGACCTGACAGTTGGGAATTAACCCCTGATAATTTCTCGTCCCACTGATTTATCTGGGACTGTATGGCTGCCTTTCTCCTTGCGCGCTCTTCTGCTTCCCTTCTCGCCCGTTCCTCCGCTGCTCTTCTTGCCTGTTCTTCTGATGCTTTTCTTGCCTGTTCTTCCGCTGCTCTCTGCAGCGCTGTTAAGTCCTTAGCTCTCTGCTGTGTCATGGTTGCTTTTGCCATCAATATATCCCCTCTCATACTTAATCCAGATTATTTTCTAATTCTAAAATATCTCCTGAATAAATATTTGCCTCACTATATGTCAAAAGTATGTTCACTTGGTTATTCGTTCTCATTGATTTTACATATTTGACAGTGTCCGCCATCTCATCTTCCAGAATCCCCTTGTCAACCAATATCTTCATCGTCTCTGCAATTTTCTGCTCTTCAAACACCAGCAGATCCATATCCCGCTTTCCCTTAACTCTCCAAGTTAATTTCAACTGCATGCGATTCTCTCCTCTTTTTCCTGTTTGCATTGATTTTTATTAGGATGTATATAAACACCAGAACAAACAATATTTCCGCCATTACAAAGCATATGGTGTAATCGTCTTCACTCCTGCTGTAATCTCTGAGTTTCGAGACCTGGATTTCCCGCGAAAAAACGAGTTCAATCACGTTTTCCTCTTCGCTCATCGTCTGCATTTGTCCCGAAAAGACATATTCTGTTAGCGCCTGCTGCCCTGCAATCTTTTCCTCTTTCTTTTCCTGATATAGATCCATGCTTTTACTGGAAAACAAATCTGCAACCCCATATCGGTCTAAAAGAGAGGTGTATGTTGTATTATTTCGATTCTTCCATGCTTCGCCGTCCAAAGTCAGGCTGCCGGAGGATTCATAAACAGTTTCTGTATCCCTGCCTTCTTCCGTTGTCATCGTATTATCCATTTTCCATATTGCCCCTTACTTCATTGTAAAGCAAAACGAGCAGGGGCAATAGACATGCTATTACCCCGCCCGCCTGCCGTCCGATTACACCAGAGATACCTTAGACTGGGAATAAGCACTATCCACAGCCTGCATATCAGCAATGTAACTGGAGGTTGACTGAATTAAGTTTCTGACTACTTCCAGTGTCTGCGTAAAGTTGTTTGCCAGACTTATGTAATCCTGACGATAAGTTTCCGATGATTGGGACACCCATCCATCACACAAGATAGCAACGCTTGACGTCATCGATCTGGTAGTGCTCTCAAACTCTTCTGCATAACTCTGCAGTTTCGCTATTTCAGCCTGCATGTCGTCATAACTCATTCTTAAACTTTCTGCTCCCATTTGATTTTCTCCCTTCTTTTTATTTAATAATTAGCCATAGGCTAAACTATTACATTAGAATACGTCCTCGTTTTCCTCCACTGGCTTTTTACGTTGCCGCCGCAGATTAGAGATAACCTCCACCAGACAGAGTATGATTGCACTTCCAAGAACTACGACCAGCCAGATTTTTATAGAGTTCTCCTTTTCCGAAACCGGCTCGGCTGCATTGGTAACAGCCTGTCCGTTTATCCGGGATACGACCGGATTGACAATATAGTCATAAACTTCCGCGTTTCCCTGACTTCCTACCCGTGTATATCTCAGAGAATTGGTAAATCCCTCCAGCAGATCCACATTTTGACTGTTCACTTCCGCTCTGGACAATGCCAGGTCATCAATGCACCCTTTTACATTTTCCACTGTCCGCGTATTGGCTTCGCTCAAAGAGCTTCTAATCTTGTTTGTATGCTCCGTTGTATTGGTATACATTTCTGTGGCATACAACATATAATCAGAATTATTCTGCTCCACTGTATTAAGCATTTCGCCCGTATTTACTTCTATATCATTCAAATATGTATCTAAATTGGCGTTTTCGATATATTGCATCGGGTCATAATTAACAAGACGATTTTCATACTCTTCCATGCTTTGGTTTAACAGCGACTTCGCGTCTGACAATCTGCCCATCTGCCTTTCACTCTCCGCCGATAAGGCATCTACAAAGTATGTCTGTATTACCTCATTAATTTGTTTGGATTCCGCCTCCAGCTTAAATAACTCGAGAGCCTCTCTTACTGTATTTCCAATAGTTTCCTCATCGTTGAAGGCTGTCAAAGTAATTTCAAATTCTTCCTCCGGGTCTTTATCCGGTTCTGTGTCTCCCCCAATCTCTTCGCCGTCGGGTTCCTTTTCTCCGGTTTCCTCGTCTCCCGTTTCCTCTCCGCCAGTTTCTTCTCCTCCGGTTTCTTCTCCTCCGGTTTCTTCTCCTCCAGTTTCTTCTCCGCCGTTTTCCTCTCCTCCGGTTTCTTCTCCACTGGTTTCCTCTCCTCCGGTTTCCTCTCCTCCGGTTTCTTCTCCTCCGGTTTCTTCTCCTCCGGTTTCTTCTCCTCCGGTTTCCGGTCCATTTTCTGAAATCTCAGGAAGATTAACATTTAATTGGTTCCAGTCAATAGTGATACTGCTTAACTGATCGCTGACAACTGCTTTGAAATTCTCTAAATACGTTTCAGTCTCTGGCGCCAAAGGCTCACTTAGCCTATTTTCCCCCATAACCGCTTGGAGTACGCTTATTGCAATATTCTCTGAATCGACATCGTCTTTCATCGAATCGATCTGCCCGGTCAAGTCATCTAGGGCATTATTATATCCTTGAATGTAGACATTTCTGACCAATTCTTCCAGGTTATCACGACATGACTCTGTATTTTGCACGAGATAATTATCCGCTTCTAACTGTAATTCCTGATATGCTTTTCCCCACTGGTCATGCAAATCCTGATATGCTGTTTTCCATCGATCCTTCAGATCCTGCAGTTTCTGCAAATCCTGACAAGCTTTCTCCCATTCATCCTGCAAGTCCTGATATTCTTTTTCGTACTGGTCCCGCAAGTCCTGATATTCTTTTTCGCACTGGTCCTGCAAGTCCTGATACGCCTTCTCCCATTGTTCCTGCAAATCTTTTAGTATCTCTTCGTCGCTGGCTCCAATCTCCTCTATAATCCTTTGCAATTGGATTTCCGCCGCATTCCTGTCCGTTTCCAACTGCATATTGATGATATCTGCGACTATGCGCCTCAGTTCTTCTTCCTGCGCGTCAACATTCCGGTTGTACGAACCGACAGTTTCAGCCAGTTTATCGCGTCCCGTTGCTAAGAGCTGCGATTGTCCTGTAACCGTATCTTGGATAACCGAATCATATGCTCGAAGGAAACTATCCGCTGCCACCGCAACCTCGGTATTATCCTCCTGTATAGCCAGATAATCGTCTTTACCCCTTCGCACCGCCTCCGAATAGCCCAATAACAGATAATCTAATAAGCTATTGTTTCTCGCCGCATATGTCGTCAGTTCCAAAGGCGGTATCTCATTATTGACCGCTATTTCTTCCACCGGCTCTGCTACCGCAATCAATTGTGCCGCATTTACATTCGCAAGCAGTTCAAGCTCCATATTGTCATTTGCCAGGATTGTAGAAGAATCATCCTGTATGCGATGAAATTCTCTCATGATTGCGTCCATATACATATACGCAATGTTTGAATTGAGCAGGACAACAAACGCATTTATGTCGTTGATTGCCTGTATTTCTGCCTCTTCGACTAATTTATTATTGTACTGGTAGACCAGTGTTACCTTTTGGGGATCATTTTCAATTGAAGTTACTGATTCGGAAAATGTTTCTGGGATTACGACATACGCGGCGTATATACCATTTTCTATACCCGCTTTCGCGTCAGTCAAGCCAGTCACCAAGAAATGGTCATTCGGAAAACTCATAAGCTGACTGGCATAATTAATATGCTCATTCCCCACCACAGCGCCATTATCCATATTTACGACAGCAATGGTGGATACATGTTCTTTCTGCAATTCCATAGCCTGCTGACGATTGCGTTCAATTCGAGTTCCCAAGATGCCGCTCAACACCAGCAGTGCAGCCAATCCGGCCATACAAAATGATATCTTTAGCCACTTATTTACCTTTTTCCCCATGATTCTCTATACATTTTTCCTTTGTTCATAACACACTTTTTCTGTGTTTCGAGTACTTTTGCAGAATAATATATTCTTCGTTATATTAATAATCGCTTGGCCGACTCTTACCATCATTATATCGTATTCCAGCGTTTTGTCAACTGCTTTTATGATACGTCGATATTTTTTTACCCCTCCAGGATTTTATCCTAAAGGGGTAAAAAAATATAACTTTAGTATCTATCGCAGTCTACTCCTCCTGTTCTATAATCATATCACCTGTGTATTTGCGCTCCATATCATGGCGTTTCTTGCGGTTTTCCACAGTGTCAAAGACAATAGAAAAGTCATAATCCTCCGGGTATAGCTCATCCGCCGCCACGTGCAGTTTCACCCGCTTGTGGTTGATCCAGATTTTTCGGTCGGGCAGTTGTACCCTTAGACAGCCCTTGTCGTTCACCGGCTCACAGACAATGCCGATCTTGTGGTCGGGATAGAGCATTACGCTGTCTCCCCGCTGGAACTTGTGGGACAAATCCTGATGTTTGGCAGCCGGGCGATCTTTTTGAATGCGGGGGCCGCCGGATGTCTGGGCAGACAGGATTCTCCCCGAATCCATCTTCGTCCTGCCACACTCCTGTCCATCTATGGTACTTCCATAAGCCGCCCTCTGCGCTACGTCCAGCATGACCTGGGGCATCCCCAGTCTTTTGGCAATGGCAAAGGCGCAGGATTCGCCCGCCTCTCCGATTACCATGCGGTACAACGGCTGCAGACTCTCCTGGTCAAAGGTCATTCGGGCGTTGGTCACTTCGGCGGTCCGGGCGGCGTATTCCTTGACCTCCGGGTAATGGGTGGTCACCAGAAACAGGCAGCCGCTCTCCCTCAGAGCCTCCAAAATGGCAATGGCGATTCCCATACCCTCCGCAGGGTCCGTGCCAGAACCCAGTTCATCCATAATGACCAGACTCTCGGCATTGACGCGGCCCAGAATATCAAGCACATTGGTGATGTGGGCGGAAAATGTAGACAGATTCTCCGACAGACTCTGCCCGTCTCCTATGTCGCACAGATACTGGCTGTTCATGCACACCCAGGCCTCCCGGCAGGGCACATGCAGCCCCCACTGAGCCAGCATACAGCATAGAGCCACCGTCTTCAGCGCCACGGTCTTGCCCCCTGTGTTGGGCCCAGTGATCACCACGCCCCGATAGGGCTCCTCTCCGTCCTCTCCCAGTGCAAAGTCCAGCGGCACTGCCATGGCGCGATCCATCAGCGGGTGCCTGGCCGCCACCAGCCTAATCCATCTCTCCGTGTTGATGGACGGCGGCACACAGTCCCACTCTATGCTGAGTTTTCCCTTGGAAAAAGCATAGTCCAGCCGCTCCATAATCCGGCTGTTTTCCCGAAATGCCTCCAGCTGTTCTCCGATCATCACTGTCAGCGTATACAGAATCCGGCGCACCTCGTTATCCTCCTGAATCAGCAGCAGGGACAGCTCCTCCTCATATTTCTGTACTGCGGCAGGCTCTATAAACAGGGTATTGCCGGTGGAGGACTTGTCTATGACACTGCCGCTTATGCGGAACTTGTACTCCTTTTTTACGGGAACACACAAGTGCCCGCCGCGCATGACGCAGAAACTGTCCGACATGCACTCTTTATGCGTGCGCAGCACGCTCTCCGCCTTCTCTTTTCGCTTTTCCTGTGTGCGCTGGATCTGGCAGCGCAGGTCAAAAAGCTCCCGGGTGGCGTGATCCTCCACCTGGCCGTTTCTGATCTGCTGGTGAATCTGCTCCCGGATTTCTGTGAGCGGTTGCAGATTCTCCCCGTAATAAGCCAGAGGAATCTGATACTGCTGTCCCCTGGACAGGTAATCCTGCATCCGTCTTACCGCCGCCAGTGCTCCTTCCACCTGTTCCAGCTGCTCAGGGATCAGCATATCTCCTTTTTCCGCGATCCGCAGGATCTGTTCCATCCCCTCCAGGGATACCAGCGGCGGTGTGCCGAATTTTTCCAGCAGCTGTCGGCTCTCTGTGGTTTCCCGCAGCGCCGCGGACAGCTCCCTCTCTGCTAAAATAGGCTCCGCCGCCGCTATCCTGGCCCTGGCAGCGGCCGTCAGGGCCAGCTGCGCCCAGATTTCCTTGATTCTCTCCAGCTCCAGGCCGGTCGTTGTTCTCTGATTCTTTTCCATCTCTTTATCTCCTTTTAAGTTCCGCACAGCCCCATATCTGCCATTTCTATGAACAGCTTCTATGAACAGACAAAAAAAGACCATGATACACCTGTCCTACAGGTTTGCTTCA
>CAYLIM010000107.1:0-7456 GCA_964383805.1 uncultured Acetatifactor sp. | reverse complement strand
ACCAGGCGCTCTAGCCAAGCTGAGCCACACCCCGATGAACAGCATTATTATATAATGGTTTGGAAAAAGTGTCAATCAAGAAATTCCTAAAATCCTCCCATCAGCCCAATCAGCTGGTCCCGCTGGACAGCTGCGTCTGTGCCCTTTATCTTTTTGGTCAGACTCTCCAGCTCCACCTGGCTGCCGGCAGCGCGCATAAGCTTTTCCTGGAACTCTCTTTGCTCATGCTCAGCCCTCCTGGCCCTTTTCTCCGCCCTTGCCCGGCCCTGCAGCTTTATGTTGTTCTCCATAGAATTTATCAGCTGTTTCATATCCATTGCATTCATATTTTTGCGCTCCTTCCGCCTACAGATATTCTATTCGAAAACTGGCCTTACCCGCCTCGTCCAGCTCCATGATAATATAGGAGGGTCTGTGGCCATCCTGGCGGGGATAGGAAATGCTGCCCGGATTCAGAGCAATCAAATCCTTCGCCTCGTCCAGATAGGGCCTGTGTGTGTGGCCGAACATGACAATATCCACTCCCCTCTCCCTGGCCTCCTGTTTGATTCTCTCACTGCTCATGGACACGCCGTAGGTATGCCCGTGCGTCACCCAGACATGATAGCTGCCGATCTCAAACTCGATTTCTCTGGGCAGCGCCGAAAAAAAATCATTGTTGCCCAGCACGATCTGTACCGGACAGCCTGCCGCCTCGCTGATGGCGTACTCGCTCCCCTCCACATCCCCGCAGTGAATCACCATATCCAGCGGTTTCAACCTCTCCAACAGTACAAAATAATTTTCATTTTTTCGATGCGTATCACTGACAACCAGTATCTTCTTCATCTGTTCCATGGAACATGTTCCTCCCGCTCATCCTACTCCATGATACGCTGCAGCTGCCGTTTCATTTCCCGCAGCGCATTGCCGCGGTGACTGACCCGGTTTTTTTCCTCCGCATTCAACTCTGCCGTAGTACAGCCAAACTCCGGAACGTAAAAAATGGGATCGTATCCAAAACCGTTACTACCCTTTTCTTCGTATCCGATACGCCCCTCTATGACGCCCCGGCTGGTCAGTTCCCGTCCGTCCGGCAGCACAGCCGCGATGGCGCAGACAAATCTTGCCGTCCTGCGGGCGTCCTCCACTCCCTCCAGGCGGCTGATCAGGTTGGCATTTTTGATCCGATAGGAGGTATCCTCTCCCATATAGCGGGCGGAATAGACCCCCGGCTCCCGGTTCAGATAGTCGATCTCCAACCCCGAGTCATCCGCCATGACCACAGTTCCCTCCCGCTGTCCCATTTTCTCCAGACAAGCCGCCACGGCTCTGGTTTTTATCAACGCATTCTCCTCGTAAGTACTGCCGTTCTCCTCAATATCCACTGAGACTCCCGCCTCCTTCATGGATACTATCTCCAGGTCCAGATCCGCCAGAATCGCCTGTATCTCCTTGATTTTTCCGGCATTACCGGTGGCAAAAACAATCTTCTCTATCATTCTATTTACCCCTTTTCGTATATCTCAGGCAAAACAAACCTCAAAGCCCCGCCGCCTCCAGGTCGCCAAAGGCCTGACGCAGAGCCTCCACGATTCCCTCCGCCACTTTGTCAATGTACCCCTGCTGTCCCAGCAGTTCACCCTCCCGCTCATGGGTCAGATAACCCGCCTTCAACAGCGCTCCGGGAATGGTCAGTCTCTGCAGTATGGAATCCTGGGCCTGTATCAGACCGTTAGCCCGCCCCGACACCGCCTCCGTGACCCGGCGCTCCAACAAATCCGCCAGCTGCAGATTGCCGAAACCGGGAAGGAAATAATCTCCGTTATACCAGACCTCCGTGCCAAACTGCTCCGGGTCCTCCTCGTCTCCCCCCAGGCCGATTCCCACATACAGGTCCGCATTGACCTCACGCACCAACAGTATCCGATCCTCCGGGGACACCTCCGCGTCCTCCTGCCGGGTGAGATAGACCTTGATTTCCGACCCGTCCAGCTGCTGCCTCACTGCCCGGGCAATCTGCAGGGTAATCTCCTTCTCCTTTAAGCCGTTTGCAGTCACACCCCAGTCCTCGCCTCCGCACAGGGGATCAATGACCACAATCCGCTCATAGCTCTCCTCTGGCGGCATATATTCCACATACAGTCGGTTCTCCTCCATCACACTGCTGTACTCATGAATGGTGTTCATCTGCAGTTTCAGTATGGTCATGTCCTCCTGCTGCTGCGCCCATCCACCCACTACGGAAGAGATATCTCCGGCGATCACATAGTCCCGGTAATCCGACGCCTGTGCTCCCTGAATATATATCCACAGCTGACGCTCCGTATAACGATTCTCTATGCTGATCTGCTCCGCATGGACGGCGGGTGACACAGGAATGGTAAAATGCCGGGGCTTACCCTCCTCCGCCTCCAGCGTCAGCCGATAGCGCTCTAAACTGTCATCACCCTGACTGGTATATCCCTCCTGGTCTCCCGGCGCCGTGTCCGCAATAACAATGCTTTTTCCCGCTGCCCACCACATCATCACCGCCATACAGCCGGTGCAGAGCAGCGTCCACAGAGCCAGCGTCATCCAGCCTCTCCAGTCCAATTTACTTTTCATGACCGCCTCCCCGCTTGGGCGGTTTGGGCCCCAGAAATTGATAATAGTAGGTTTTCATCATGCCGTTGTATATTTTTCTGTTCTTGTCGGCCTTGCGCCCGATATCCCGCTCCGCCTGTTCGTAGGAGGTAATCAGATACATACTCCAGCCGTCCAGACCGCGAAAACGCTCGCCAATGGTCCGGTACAGGGCGGGCAGGGCCTCCTTTTCCTCCAGCCGCTCTCCATAAGGAGGATTGGTAATGACAAAACCATATTTCTTTGGATGACTGAGCTGTGCCACGTCCCGTCTCTGAAAATGAATCAGTTTCTCCACTCCCGCCAGTCTGGCGTTCTGCCTGGCGATAGATACCATGGCGTCGTCCATGTCATATCCCTGAATGTCCGTATCCACGGACAGATCCACCAACTCCTGCGCCTCCTCCAGGGTATCCTGCCACATCTTTTTTCCCACTACATGGGGCCATTTCTGAGCCGTGAATTCTCTCTTCATGCCCGGCGCCATATTGGCCGCCATCATCGCCGCCTCGATGGGAATGGTGCCGCTGCCGCAAAAAGGGTCCACCAGTATCCTGTCGCCATGCCAGGGGGTCAGCAGGATCATAGCTGCCGCCAGATTCTCCGCAATGGGCGCCTTGGCCGTCAATTTTCGATATCCTCTCTTATGCAGCGATTCCCCGGTGGTGTCCAAACCCACCGTCACCTCGTCCTTCATCAAAAATACCCGCACGGGAAACGATTCCCCATCCTCCGGGAACCGTTCCAGGCCGTAATGCCCCTTCATGCGCTCCACCATGGCCTTTTTCATGATACTCTGAATATCGGAAGGGCTGAACAACTTGCTCTTGACACTGGCGGCCTTAGCCACCCAGAATCTGCCGCTTTTGGGAATATATTCCTCCCATGGCAGCGCTTTGGTCCCCTGAAAAAGCTCCTCAAAGGTCTCCGCCCTAAAGCGTCCCACCTTAATCAACACCCTCTCCGCTGTGCGCAGGAACACATTGGCCCGGCACAGAGCCTCCTCATCCCCCAGAAAGGAAACGCGGCCATCGGCCACCTCGCTCACATCATATCCCAGATCGGTGATTTCTTTTTTTAACACAGCTTCCATGCCAAAATGACAGGGCGCTATCAGCTCATATCGTCTCATATCAATCCTCGTGTAATTTCGATTCTGTGCGTTTCAAAAGAGTAAAACGCAAAGTACCAAATTCATGTTACCACAATTTACACCAATATGTAAATAGGGATGCCGCAAAAGCGACACCCCTATTTTCCCAGAAAGACTGGCGCCAGTACTAGAAACTGTTGTTCTTCTGGCTGTTGTTCTGGTTGTTCTGCTTGTTCTGATTGTTCTTCTTGTTATTGTTCTGGCTGTCCTGGTAGCTGTTCTGGCTATCCTGATAGCTGTTCTGGCTGTTGCTGCAGTTCTGGTTGTTGTTCTGATTGTTGTTGGACATAATTCATTCCTCCTGTTGGTTTTTGGTTACAGGAGTAGTATGTCCTCTCTTTTTTAAAATATACATTTATTTAATGCAGCCAGTCTCGAAATAATTTGATAAAAAAAAATACGATCATTGCTATGGCGATCAATGGCCACAGCCATGCCAGCATATGCAGCGCCAGCCGGAATATCAATCCCAATATCACCAGCACTACGAGCAGTATCCCTCCGGCCAACACAGGCAATACCCAGAAAGGCAGGCCCGCCACCCGGAAAACCTGCCAAAGCCTTCCCCTGCGTTCCAACTCCTCTTCTCTATCGCTGTATGCCTGTTCTCTGCCTCCGGCCTTATCGCTCTCTGCCGCCACAATGGACCGGGCAATCAACCTGGGATCCCCCAATTCCTCCAGCACATTCTCCTCCGGTTTTCCGAGCCGTATCTGGGTATTGATATAGTCCTCATAATAGCGGGCATTCTCTTCCACCAGCGCCGGCGAAATCTTTCCGCTCAGAGAAACTTTCAACCGATCCACAAATTCCTGTTTGTTCATAATAAATGTTATCCTTATAGGAAATAGAATCTCTTATACGCCTAAGTATAACATGGTTTCACGACATCGTAAATATACGGGGCATAAAGCAATTATAAACTTTTTATAAAAACTATTTATGTGTGTTTCAAAGTCGGAAATTACTTCTTCCACATTTCTATTGCATTTTACGGACAGGTTCTGTATAATTCTCCCAAGTAGACATGTTTTACTTAAACATTTCTTAAAGCAGTTTACAAAAATATTAAAAAAGGAGAGTCCAACTATGAAATTCGGCTATTTTGATGACGCCAACCAGGAGTACGTCATCACCACCCCCAAGACTCCGCTGCCCTGGATCAACTATCTGGGCTGCAACGAGTTTTTCAGCTTAATCTCCAACACCTGCGGCGGCTATACTTTTTATAAGGACGCCAAGCTGCTGCGCCTGACCCGCTACCGCTACAACAATGTACCTACCGATATGGGCGGCAAGTATTTCTACATAAAGGATGGCGACACCGTCTGGAATCCCGGCTGGCAGCCCACAAAGACGGAGCTGGACAGCTACGAGTGCCGTCACGGCATGGGCTACAGCCGTTTCACCGGTTCCAAGAACCAGGTTACTGCCGAACTGCTGACCTTTGTTCCCATGAACGACAACTGTGAGATCAGCAAGCTGACTCTGAAGAATACCGGCAGTGACACCAAAGAGCTGAAGGTTTTCTCCTATGTTGAGTGGTGTCTGTGGAATGCCGATGACGACATGAAGAATTTCCAGAGACTCTTAAGCTGCGGCGAAATGGAAGTGGTGGGCTCCACCATTTACCACAAGACCGAGTACCGCGAGCGTCGCAACCACTATGCGGTATACTCTGTGAATGCTCCCATCGCGGGTTTTGATACCATCCGTGACGATTTCTTGGGCGCTTACAGGGGCGCCGACAACCCGGAGGTTGTGGAGAATGGCCAGTGCAAAAACACCATGGCCAGCGGCTGGTCTCCCATCGCCTGCCAACAGCTGAATGTGACACTCTCCCCCGGCGAATCCAAAACTTTTATCTTTGTGCTGGGCTATATTGAGAATCCTCAGGAGGAAAAGTGGGAGGCTCCCGGCATCATCAACAAGAAGCCCGCGGAGGCGATGCTGGCCCGCTATGCTACCGATGCGGACGTGGATGCCGCTTTTGCCGCCCTGAAGGACTACTGGAGGCAGCTGCTGAGCAAATATCATGTGGAGTCAAAGGACGAAAAGGTCAACCGCATGGTCAACACCTGGAACCAGTATCAGTGTATGGTTACGTTTAATATGTCCCGCTCCGCCTCCTACTATGAGTCCGGTATTGGCAGAGGCATGGGATTCCGCGACAGCTGTCAGGATCTGCTTGGCTTTGTGCATCTGATTCCCGACAGGGCCAGGGAGCGCATTATCGATATCGCCTCCACTCAGTTCGAGGACGGCAGCGCTTACCATCAGTACCAGCCCCTGACCAAGAAGGGCAACTCCGATATTGGCAGCGGCTTTAACGATGATCCTCTGTGGCTCATCGCAGGCACCAGCGCCTATGTGCGTGAGACTGGCGATGTCTCCATACTGGAACAGCTGGTTCCCTTTGACAACGACATGTCCAAGGCCACGCCGCTGATGAACCATTTAAAGAGATCCTTTGAGTTTATTGTAAACCACAAGGGCCCCCACAAGCTCCCTCTGATTGGCCGTGCGGACTGGAACGACTGCCTGAACCTGAACTGTTTCTCCGAGCATCCCGGCGAGTCCTTCCAGACCTTCGGACCCAGCGAAGGCCCTGTGGCGGAGTCCGTATTTATCGCAGGTATGTTTGTCAAATACGGCGAAGAATATGCACAGCTGTGCGAGCTGATGGGTGACGCCCAGGAGGCTGCCTACGCCAGAGCACAGGTGGCGGAAATGTACGATACGATCTTAGACAGCGGCTGGGATGGAGAGTGGTTTGTCCGCGCCTATGACGCTTACAGCCACAAGGTGGGTTCCAAAGAATGCGAGGAGGGCCAGATTTATATTGAGCCTCAGGGATTCTGTGTACTGGCCGGCGTAGGCGTGAAGGAAGGACTGGCGGAAAAGGCTTTGAATTCCGTGAAGGAAAAGCTGGACACCGATTACGGCATCATGATCCTGCAGCCCGCCTACACCAAATACCACTTAGAGCTGGGCGAGGTTTCCTCCTATCCCCCCGGATACAAGGAGAATGCCGGTATTTTCTGCCACAATAACCCTTGGGTATCCATTGCTGAGACTGTGATCGGCAGGGGCGACAGGGCCTTTGAAATCTACAAAAAGACCTGCCCCGCTTATGTGGAGGATATCAGCGAGATTCACCGCACCGAGCCGTATGTGTACTCCCAGATGGTGGCCGGACGGGACGCCAAGTTCCACGGCGAGGCCAAGAACAGCTGGCTCACCGGCACCGCAGCCTGGACCTTTGCCAATGTGTCCCAGTACATTTTGGGCGTATATCCCACCCACCAGGGGCTGCAGATCAATCCCTGTGTGCCCAAGGGATTCGGCGACTTTAAGCTGACCCGTGAGTACAGGGGAGCAGTATACCACATTCAGGTGCTGAATCCGAACAATGTGGAGAAGGGTGTGGCGTCCATGACCGTGGACGGTTCCGCTGTGGAGGGCAATATCATCCCCTACGACAAGAATAAAAAAGAAATCAATGTTGTGGTGACCATGGGCTAGAAGGTTTTGCCCGTTGAAATAGTTCCAGAAAAAAGCAAAAAAGCGGTGTGGCCGAAAGGCTGTGCCGCTTTTACTATGAATATGTCAATAGTTTGTTGCCGGGCCTGCTCTATCTCCCGCGCCTGCCCAGCTGCCAGAACGCCACTGCGCTGGCGGCGGCTACATTCAGAGAAT
>CAYLIM010000106.1:0-7535 GCA_964383805.1 uncultured Acetatifactor sp. | reverse complement strand
CACATATATTGCTATGAAAAGACAGAACCGAGGCAATGCTTGCTTGAAAAAAATAGGCATGGCGCTGGCTGTGGGAGACCTGCTCCTGTGTCTGGTAGTGATGGGAGCCTACGGACATAGCCCCAGTTCGGCAGAGACACAGACCACGGCGACGGATGCAGTGGAAGAGAGAAGGCAGGAACAGGTACAAGACCCGGAGCAGGAGGTTCGCAGGATCGCCATTACATTCGATGACGGCCCCCACCCGCGCTACACGGAGCAGCTGCTGGACGGGCTGAAGGAGCGGGGAGTGCATGCCACTTTTTTTGTCACAGGGGAACATGCCCAGCTGCATCCGGATATTATAAGGCGCATGCAGGAGGAAGGGCATCTGATCGGCAACCACACCTACAGCCACATGCAGTTGAGAAGAGGAAACAGGGAGATTTTTAAGGAAGAGCTGATAAAAACCAATGAGATTCTGGAGGAGATCACCGGGCAGGAGGTAATCTACGTGCGCCCTCCCTACGGCTCATGGGACAAGAGCTTTGAGAGCGAGCTGAACATGTTTCCGGTGCTGTGGACGGTGGACCCGCTGGACTGGAGTTCACGCAATGCGGACTGCATTGCGGAAAAGATTGTGAGCAAGACGGGAGAGAACGATATTATCCTCATGCACGACTACTACGACAGCTCCGTGAAAGCGGCGCTGCAGGCGGTGGATGAACTCCTGGAGGAGGGATACACCTTTGTGACGGTGGAGGAGATTTTGTTTGACTGAGGAGATGTATAATTTAGACGCGACCGCATTTACAACGCAATTACTGTATGCTAGAATACATAAAAGAGCAGAATGTCAACACAGGAAAGACACCTGACAAAAAAGCGGGAAAGGTACGGTAGATGACTATGAATTTTCTGGAGGAAAGAATTCAGAGGGACGGTATTGTAAAAGAGGGCAATGTCCTCAAGGTGGACAGTTTTTTAAACCATCAGATGGACGTGACACTGTTTCGGCAGATGGGGGAGGAGTGGAAACGGCGTTTTGCCGATGTGACGATCACTAAGATACTGACCATTGAGGCTTCCGGGATCGGAATCGCCTGTGTCGCGTCCGAATATTTTAATGTACCGGTGGTGTTCGCCAAAAAGTCAAAAAGCATCAACATCGAAGGGGACATGTACATAGCGCAAGTGGAATCCTTTACCCACAAGAATATCAATCAGGTCATCGTCTCCAAAAAGTTTCTGAGCAGTGACGACCATGTACTGATTATCGATGATTTTCTTGCAAACGGCTGCGCTCTACAGGGACTGATTTCCATTGTATCCCAGGCCGGGGCCTCCGTGGCGGGGATCGGTATTGCCGTGGAAAAAGGATTCCAGTCTGGCGGACAGATCATACGTAATCTGGGGTATCGGCTGGAATCTCTTGCCATTGTTGACGGCATGGATGCGGCCACCGGACAGATCACGTTTCGAGCTCAGAACTAAATAAAAATTAAAATACTTGAAGAAGAGGTATGAAAGCGATGAACAGAGAGATAGACAACATATACCGTCCGGACGGTAAAATCCCGATAGGCAAGGCAATCCCTTTTGGACTTCAACATATATTGGCTATGTTCGTAGCCAATATCGCTCCCATTATTATTGTGACAGGTGCCTGTGGGCTTGACTTTAAGCAGAACGCCATGCTGATACAGAGCGCCATGATCGTGGCGGGTATCGGTACTCTGATACAGCTGTTTCCCCTGTGGAAAATCGGCTCGGGTCTTCCCATCGTCATGGGCATCAGTTTCACCTTTGTTTCCGTATTCTGTTATATCGGGCCAACCTACGGGTACAATGCCATCGTGGGCGCAGTTCTCGTGGGCGGTATTGTGGAAGGAATTCTGGGGCTGCTCGCCAAGTACTGGCTTAAGATCATTACGCCTATCGTGTCTGCCAGCGTGGTTACGGCGATCGGCTTTTCCCTTCTGTCCGTGGGAGCGGCTTCCTTCGGCGGCGGGAACGGAAGTGAGAATTTTGGCTCCGCGTCGAACTGGATTCTGGGAACGGTGACTTTGCTGGCCTGCCTGCTTTTCAATATTTTCGCGAAAAATTACTGGAAACAGCTCTCCGTGCTGTTCGGCCTGGTGGTGGGGTATATAGTGGCTGTCTGCATGAAAATGGTAGATTTCTCCGGGCTGCAGGGCACTTCCGTGGTGGCGTTTCCCTCTCTGCTGCCCTTCAAGCCTGAGTTCAACATCAATGCCATTCTGGCGGTAGTGCTTATCTTTCTGGTCTCGGCTACAGAAACCATAGGTGATACCTCGGCGCTGGCCACTACCGGTCTTGGAAGAGAGGCCTCTATCAAGGAAATATCAGGTTCACTGACCTGCGATGGTTTCATCAGTTCATTGTCTTCGATTTTTGGCTGTCTGCCCATCACTTCTTTCAGCCAGAATGTGGGTCTGGTAGCTATGACGAAGGTGGTAAACCGTTTTGCCATTGCAACAGGGGCGGTCATCATGATTCTGGCGGGTATTTTCCCTATATTCGGCGCATTGCTGGCCACCCTGCCGGACGCCGTGCTGGGGGGATGTACTATCATGATGTTCGGTACAATCGTGGTCAGCGGTTTGCAGATGATGAGCAAATGCGGTTATACGCAGAGAAATATCACTATCGCGGCTCTGTCCCTGAGTACGGGAATCGGCTTTACACAGGTCCCAGAGATATTTGATATTTTTCCGCAGATTATTCGGACTGTGTTTGCGGAAAACTGCGTGGCGGTGGTGTTTCTGGTGGCGGTTATCCTGAATCTGGTGCTGCCGAAGAATATGGAGGCGGCGCCGCAGGCCGGAAATGCGGATAAATAGAAAGTGATTTTACAATGGATGGAGTGGGTCGAGTGGATTACAGGGATTACAGGGGATTATTGGAACGATACAAAGAGGTGGATAATCTGACCTTTGACGGAAACGAGACAAAACAGGAAATCATTGACAGACTGATGGAGGTTTCCAAGGAGAAAAAGAAAATCCAGACAGAGAACAATGAAATTATAAAGGAGTTTATTACAAAATACGAAAAGAACCCGGAGAGTATGGATGCTGAGACGGAGAAAATGTTTCAGGATTTTATGGGCATGATCATGGAAAAGAGCGGGGTGTGCATTGACGCGCCTATTGCGCTGCGTGTATCCAAACTGCTTTTGCAGTATTACCAGAGAGGGGGAGACCGGGAGCGAATTATTACGACGCTGGAGCGCTGTACGGTTTTCGACATTATCATGAAGGAGCATCTGGATGACTACGAGGGCAGTGTGTATCCGCTGATGGCGGAACAGTATCTGGATGACTTTGACAGCCTTTCCGAAGCGTCACAGCGGTCCCTGGTCAATTGCTGGCTTTTTAGTGTGATCAACCGTGGGGACATGACCTTTGGATTGAAAAAATACAAGGAAATAAAGCCCCGGTTTGAAGAAGTCCGTCGAAAAAAGGGTGAGGACTTCATGTGGAGCCAGTTTGTTCTCTGCAAAGAGAACACGCTGGGGTTTACTCTGGAGGCATGCCGCAGGGCGGAGTATGCAAAAAAGAGCGGAAGATCGACGGAGGAGCCGCTGATCGATCCGGAGAAGGAAGCACCCTATATTGCGGAGCTTGTGGATGACTTGCGGGCGGTACTGGAGTCGGAGGAGAAGAAGGTCATTTACGACAAGGTTGTGGCGTGGCTTTACTGTATAGAGGCGGACTACCATCTCGGACGGATCACTCTGGAGGAACTGCTGGAGCGGCTGGAGGAATACATTGAGCCTCGCAAGGAGTATAATCCCATGGAGCAGTGCTCCGCGTTGTTTACGGCCAGTTCATACTATCTGGATTATCTGTGTAAGTGCAGCCGGTATGAGGAAGAGTATATTCTGAAAAAGGCTATGGAGATTGTGCAGCGTGTTCTCGGAAGGGCGAAGGACATGGAGCGCTATCTGGGCGGATACCAGACGAACTATTGTGTGTTGATGTTGATAAATTCCGCCTCCACTATCGTGGACTTTGATTCCTTTCAAAATACGGTGTTAAACGCCACCATATATGCCAACAAGGCGCTGTATGTCCATACCATGATGGTAAAGGAGATCAGCTGTGTTCTTTTGTCATACATATTGGAGCATGATCCCCATTATGTGGACGGCGTGGGGGGATATGAATGGGAGGACAGTCAGGAGTATAAGGATAAAATGATAAAGCTCATGGAAAAGAGCGTCCTGTTCCATGATATCGGCAAGTATTTCTGCCTGGATTATGTGTCAAACTCCTCCCGGAATCTGACAGATGACGAATTTAAGATCATCATGGAGCATCCGGCCAATTTTTCCAAAATCTATCAGGGGGCAATGAGCCGGGAGGTGGAATGTGTTCATGACTGTGCGCTGTTCCATCATTTGTGGTACAACGAAAAGGGCGGCTACCCAAGGGGAAAGCATACGGCGAACCAGCCCTTTGTGAATATTATCAGTATTGCCGACAGTATTGATGCCGCTACGGACAATATCGGCAGACCTTACGGACAGGGCAAGACGCTGGGGCATCTTCTGGAGGAGTTTGAAGAAATGAAGGACAGCAGATACAGCGGATATATCTGCGATCTGCTCCATGTGGAAGAAGTCAGGGCAGAGATAGAGCGAATACTTGACGAGAGACGCAGGGAGATATATTGCAATATATATGCAGAGCAGGCAGGGAATTGATGAGCAAAATCGTAGGGCAGGATGGATGACTTTTTCCTGATATTATAACTCAGGAATTGCCGATAGCCGTATCCTTTGTGTGGGAAACGGCTATCGCTGTGTCTTGACAGGATCAAAAAGTGTCATATGAATTTTATTGTAAAAGGGGAAGCTTTTTTGTATAATAAGAATATAATAATTTCTAACTTCAAAGCTGACATGAACAGGTTCTGAAGAAGATCAATTGTACTAAAGGTAAAGGAGACCGTAATCATGAAGAAAAAGCTATTTGTCACCCTGCTAGCATTGGCGTTGACTGTCGGCATGGTATGCGGGTGCGGAAATAAGACCAATCAGAACATGCCGGAGGAGGCGGACCCGGCCACAGTGGAGTCCGCAGAGCCGATCGAGGAAACCGTTCCCATGGATGCCGCTCCTACGCCGGAACCCACCCAGGTTCCGGAGGAGACGCCCGATACGCAGGAAAGCGCTGCCACACCGGCACCGGTTGAGACAACTGCCCCCGCCGAGCCGGAGAATTCTGATATTGCGACTCCCACAGAGCAGACGGCTTATACAGTGACGGAGATGTCCGCAACCATGTATGTGAAGAACGCGGTGAACCTGCGGCAGGGTCCGGGCACAGAATATGCCAAGGTGGGCAACCTGACAAAGGGGCAGCAGGTAACAGTAACCGGTCAGGCTGGCAATGGCTGGTATCAGCTGGACAGCGGGGCCTTTGTATCAGATAAGTATTTGAGTGACGCGGCTCCCGTACAGCAGGTGGCCGGAGCGGCATCTGCCGACCCGGCGGTGACTTTAGATACGGCAGGTGCAATAGGAGTAACATCTGATACATCATATGTTGCGAATGCAACGGAGTTCTTTAATTATATGAACCAGCAGAGAAGTGCGGCTGGTCTGGGGACATTGACATGGGATGATGGGATGGCGGCTGTTGCCCAGAGGAGAGCAAAGGAATTGGCAACGGATTATTCCCACAATGGAAATGTGGAAATGTATGGAGAAAATATCCATAATAACACCAATGGATCTTATATAGACTGGTATGACAGTTTTTACAATTCACCTGCTCATAGAGAAACGATGATGACAGCAAATTATGGGAGAGGGGCAGCGGCTGTATATTTTGATGGATATAGGTATTATGTTGTCAGCAACTTTGCGGGTACGCCACTTTCCACAGAGCAGTTAATAGAGCAGGCAAAGCCGGAGAACCTAGTACCAGCGGGAGGGAATGAGAGCGGAACAACGCAAGGTTTCTCGACAACGGGGGAGACAGTAACACCTAGTCAAATTGCAGAGGATCTCGGTATTAGTGAACAAGAAGTGCAAGATCGTTTAGATGCTCTTGGCTGGAATTGATTTTTATAAAGTTTTTGCGCAAAATAGCAAACCTTTAATGCCAGTTCTGGGGCATATGCAAAAATATTATCTCCCAGTGCCCCGCTTATAACAAAAAAGGGGACCTTGCAGGGTATTTTTTCTCTATATACCCCGTCATCGGGAAAAAGGGCATATTTCTCGGGGTATGTGGGGCACTGGAAAAGAATTTTTCTGTATATGCCCCACGCAGTCTCGCGAACAGCAAAATTATAGTAAACGAAATTTCTAATGTCGTTTACTATATATAGCTTACACGTTTGTGTTCCGGTTTATCCGGGTTAGTATGAGTTGGATAAAAAAGCAGAAGAATTAATATATGAGTAAATAAAGCAATAATAATCTGCTGGATACCTCTATACAGAGGTTCCAGTGGATTTTTCATAATCGGCACTATGTACTTAAATGAGACCTGATACAGACAAAAGATACCAAAAGAATCTTTAAAAGTAAGAAGACATGTGCTATAATGAATAAAAGCGCAATGCAAATGCTTTCAAAAGAAGACTAGGGGGCGTCAGTTTGAGATACATTCAGGCAGATCAGGAGCATGTGAAACAGATGGGAAGACGCCATTGGATCGGAGACACCCTGTGGCTGGCCATGTCCGGCAGCGGGATCGGTCTACGGTTTACCGGCAGATATCTGGAGATTCCCATAAGGGGCGGCTATGTGGCCGAGCATGGTGAACCGGACGGCAACTATGCCAGAGTGGCGGTGTACGTGGACGGCGTCCGAATATTGGATGAGATGATAGACGGTCTGCAAAAGCGGCTGATCGCAGTGGACCAGCAAACTCCTGTCACAGTGGATGTGCAGCTGGTCAAATTATCGGAAAGCGCCATGTCTGTGATCGGCATTGAGCCGCTGATCGTGGGAGACGAGGACAGGATTGTTCCCCTGCTCCCCAAGGCGCATCTGGTGGAATTTATAGGGGACTCTATCACCTGCGGTTACGGCGTGGATGATGAGGACTGTAACCACCCTTTTGTCACGGCCACGGAGGATGTGACCAGGGCGTATGCCTTTCATACGGCAAGACTGCTGGATGTGGACTGCACTTTGTTTTCGGCCAGCGGCTTTGGCATTATATCAGGCTACACGGCGGACCCCGAGCAGCGTCTGACGGACCAGCTGATTCCCGACTATTACCACAGTGTGGGATTCAGCCGGGATCGGTTTTCGGACGGGGCCAATCCCACGCAGACGCCGTGGGATTTTTCCAGGCTGCAGCCGGAGGCGGTGGTGATTAATTTGGGCACCAACGATGATAGCTTTTGCCAGGACACGGTGGAAAAACAGCAGGAATACATGGAGGCATACGAACGTTTTTTACGGGATGTGCGGCTGTGTAATCCCCAGGCGGAGCTGTTCTGTGTGCTGGGTATCATGGGCCAGAGGCTTTGTCCCTGGATGGAGAGGGCCTGTGAAAATTACAGGC
>CAYLIM010000105.1:0-7643 GCA_964383805.1 uncultured Acetatifactor sp. | reverse complement strand
GGAAAGGAGTATCCGCTGGGCTACACCCTCTTTGAGGATGACTACGAGTACGAGCCGGACACCCAGGTGCGCCGGGCGGCTTTTGATGCTTTTTCCAAAAAGATCAGGGAGTATGAGAACGTGACGGCAACAGCCTACAACGCCAATGTGCAGACGGAAAAAGTTTTGTCTACTCTGAGGGGTTTTGATTCGGTGTATGACTATCTGCTTTTTGACCAGAAAGTCAGCCGGGAGCTCTATGACCGCCAGATCAACCTGATCACGGAGAAACTGGCTCCTCATATGCGCAAGTACGCAAAGCTGATTCAGAAAGTGCATGGCCTGGACAAGATGACTTTTGCGGATTTGAAACTCCCTGTGGACCCGGACTATGCTCCGTCAGTGACCATCGAGGGTTCCAGAGAGTATATAGAGAAAGGGCTTTCGATTTTGGGGGAGGACTATGTGAGGATGGTGCGCACCGCTTATGAGCAGCGCTGGGTGGATTTTGCCCAGAATAAAGGGAAATCCACGGGTGGTTTCTGCGCCAGCCCCTATGGCAAAAATTCCTTTATTTTGCTGACCTGGAATAACAAGATGTCGGATGTGTTCACTCTGGCTCACGAGCTGGGACATGCCGGACATTTTAAATCCTGCAATGGCAGCCAGTCCATCTTTGACACGGAGGTGTCCACCTATTTTGTGGAGGCCCCCTCCACCATGAACGAACTGCTGATGGCTCACTATCTGTTAAAGACCAATGCGGACAAGCGTTTCAGACGCTGGGTATTGACCTGTATGATCGGCAACACCTATTACCATAATTTTGTGACCCATCTCATGGAGGCGGCCTATCAGAGGGAGGTGTACAAGCTGGTGGATGCGGGTGACAGCGTCCAGGCGGAAACTCTGAGCAAAATTATGCGGGATACCCTGCAGAAATTCTGGGGGGACGCAGTGGAGATCAATCCCGGGGCGGAACTGACCTGGATGCGCCAGCCTCACTATTACATGGGCTTGTACTCCTACACCTACAGCGCCGGACTCACGATTGCCACGCAGATGTGCAAGCGCATTGAGAATGAGGGGGAGGGCGCTATTGAGGACTGGAAAAAGGTACTGGCGGCGGGCAGTACGCTGGACCCTGTGGGGCTGGCGGCTCTGGCCGGTATAGACATCACCACGGACGCTCCGCTACTGGATACTATTGAGACCATTGGCGGTATGATTGACGAAATATGCCGACTGACAGAGGAACTATAGAAAACGAAATTTCTAATGTCGTTAACTATAGAATAGGACAGATAGAGCGGAGGAGAGCATGAGGGAGAGAAAGATAGCGCTGACGGCAGCAAACAGGGTGGAATTTAACAATTGTGTGGATTTCTGTGTCGGCACGGGCAGAATGGGCCTCGCGCTGCACAGAGAGTATATGGAGCAGCTGGGGTTAGTTCAGCGGGAAATTGGATTTAAGCATATTCGGGGTCACGGACTATTTTGTGATGATATGGCTATCTATCAGGAGACGGAGGATGGCCGGGCGGAGTATAACTATACATATATTGACCGGGTGATGGACGGCTATCAGGAGCTGGGGCTGAAACCCTTTCTGGAGTTAGGTTTTATGCCCTCACGGCTGGCCAGCGGCAGTCAGACCATTTTTTACTGGAAGGGAAATACCACACCGCCGTCCTCCTATGACGCGTGGTGTGAGATGGTAAAAGCGTTGCTGCAGCATCTGTGTGAACGTTATGGAAGGGATGAGGTGACTACCTGGCCCGTGGAGGTATGGAACGAGCCTAATCTGCCGGGATTCTGGAAGAATGCGGATATGCAGGAGTACTTTAAGCTGTTTCAGCACACATTCCAGGCGGTAAAAGAGGTGGACAGCCGGTTTCGTGTAGGCGGCCCGGCGGTGTGCGGCGGCAGCGACGAGGTGTGGATCAGGGCTTTCCTGCAGTACTGCTATGACAACAGCATTCCCCTGGATTTTGTCACAAGGCACCACTATACCACGGAATTGCCGGAGAACGTGGGACATTACGGCTATGCGGAGCTGATGAAGGCGGAGGATGGTTTCGCCAATTTGCATACTACCAGAGAGATCATTGACAGCTTTCCGGAGTACAGGGGATTGGAGATACATATTACGGAGTTCAACACCTCCTATATCCCCAATTGTCCGCTGCACGACACCAACCAGAATGCCGCTTTTATCGCACAGCAGCTCTCCAGGCTGGGGGAGGACAATGCCTCCTATTCCTACTGGACCTTCGGGGACGTGTTTGAGGAGCAGGGCGTACCGTTTACGCCTTTTCACGGAGGTTTTGGATTGGTTGCGGAGGGATGTATTCCCAAGCCGACCTTCTGGAGCTTTGTATTTTTCAAAAAGCTGAAGGAGAAACAGGGACACTGCATCTATCGGGGTGATAATGCGGTGGTTATGGCGTTGTCGGACGGAACCTATCGGGGCGTTGTCTGGAACATGACAAATAACCGGGCGGGATATGACCTGCGTGTCACCCTGGAAATGCCGGAGGCGTCTCAGGGCTGTCTGTTGATCCGGACGGTGGATGAAAAGCATTGTAATCCCCTGAAGGTGTGGCATGATCTGGGCGAGCCTGCCAATCTCACCGAGGAGGAGAAACAGCTGCTGCGCGAGGCTGCCACGCCCCACACAGATACGGAGCGGGTCTGCGTCAGAAATGGCAGGACGGAGAAAACCTTTACCGTGGCGGAAAATGGAGTGGTATATTTTGAATGGAAACCTGGAGAGGTAAAGCCAGACAGGGGATATTCCTACGAGAGGACCATGCAGTATCCACATATCAACCCTATTACCCGTCTGGATTACCCGGACGTGGATGTGATTCGGGTGGAAGATACCTACTATATGGTGAGTACAACCATGCATTTCATGCCGGGTTGTGAGATTCTTCGCTCCTACGATCTGCGAAACTGGGAGCATGCAGCCTATGTGTATGACAGATTGGACGGCACTCCCGGTCAGAGGCTGGAGGGAGAAGAGAATATATATGGCAAGGGGATGTGGGCGGCGTCTCTGCGGTATCACAAGGGGACCTACTATGTATGCTTTGTGGCCAACGATACCCATAAAACTTACCTCTATACGGCGGAAAATATCTCGGGTCCGTGGGAAAAACATCATGTGGAAGGGTTTTATCACGACTGCTCTCTGCTGTTCGACGATGACGACAGGGTGTATATTGCCTATGGAAATAAAAATATTTATATCACGGAACTGAAAAGAGATCTGAGCGGCCCCCTGGAGGGCGGACTCCATAGGCTGGCTGTCAGTGACGAGGGGCATCCGGGACTGGGGTATGAAGGTACTCATTTTTACAAGATAAACGGAAAGTATTACCTGTTCTTTATCCATTCCAGGAGGGATTGCTGGAGGAGGACGGAGGCCTGTTTTGTGGCGGATTCCCTGACGGGAGAGTTTACCGGGGGAGATGTGCTGGATGATGACAGAGGCTACTGTGGACAGGGAGTTGCCCAGGGCGGTATCGTGGATACGCCGGACGGGAAATGGTATGCCATGCTGTTTCAGGACAGCGGAGCAGTGGGTCGGATTCCCATACTTGTGCCCGTGAGCTGGGAGAAGGACTATCCCGTATTTGGGCAAAACGGTCTGATACCGGAGGAGTTTGAGGTGGAAAGTACCCGCCCGGGATATGTGTATCACCCGCTGGTGGAGAGCGACGATTTCAGAGGAGACCTGAAAGCCTGCTGGCAGTTTAACCATGAGCCGGAGCTGGCGCTGGTTTTACATGACAGGGAGAGGGGCTGCTGGCAGGTGCGGACGGACAAGGTCTGCAGCCGCATGACCCAGGCCAGAAATATGCTCACCCAGAGAATGACATATCCGGGCTGTGCCGGAGAGGTGACAGTGGATGGCAGCAGCCTTGGAGAAGGCGATTTTGCCGGAATTTGTGCCCTGCAGGGCTGTTATGGATTTGTGGGATTGACCAGAAGAGAGGGCAGGCTGTATCTGACGGTGCGCACTGTGGAGGCATTGGAGAATTCTATGGTACCTCTGAATCCGGAGGAGAATATGGAGCAGGAAAGAGCGGCTATTCCGTGGGAGGAGGATACGGTGCGTCTGAAACTGGAGGCGGATTTCGCCAACATGACGGATATAGTCACCTTCTACTATCGCAGTCCCGGTTTCAAAATGCACAATCCCTGGATAAAGCTGGGGGAAGGGCACAAGGTATATTTTAAGCTGGACCACTTTACGGGCTGCCGTTTCGGCCTGGTGGTATTTTCCACAAAAGAGGCGGGGGGACAGGCGGCGTTCAGTGATTTTGCATATCGCGAGAGGTAGATGCGGATGCTGCGTGTCCGACAGGTTTTGTGGATGGTAATGCTGTATTGGAAAGAGGTTTAAGCAGTGATCATACAGAGAGTCAACGATTATACGGATACACGTTTTGAGCCGGATATCCTGCGCCAGCATGGAGCCTTTATTGTGGATGGAAAGTATCCCTGCGGGTTCCGAATCCTGAACGGGCAATCGGCAGAGGTGCATTATCACGATTATTCGGATATGGAGGAGATACTGGAAACGTTTCGGTTTTACACGGGGCATATCAGCCGGTTTTACAGGCCGGATGGCAGCCTGTTGAAAGAATATCCGGCGATGGAGGTATTTGATCTGCCGCTGGAGGAGATCCAACCTTCTCAGTTTTATGTGGACAGGAACAAGCTTTCAGCAGTGGGCAGTTTTATACAGGGTCCGGAGGATATTGTCATTCCAGTGACGGAGTATGAGGGGCGTTATGTTTCCCATGATGGACATACTCGTCTCTATCTGGCCCATCAGAGGGGGTATGACCATGTCCGGGTCTTTTTGGAGAAGAACATAGCAGGGGACTATATTCTGGATTTTGTGGCAGAGGCCCAAAACAGGGAGATATACCATGTCTGGGATATGAGAGAGCTTTCCCATGAAGAGTATGAGGTAAAGTGGAACAGGTTCTGCGATGCGTTTTTTGCCAGGTTTGAGGAGATTGAAACCAATGGCTCCGATGCCGATCAGTGCAGTACTGCGGCCTGTGATTGCAAGAATGAGGAAGGGTGAGTATGGTGGAGTATTGCATTGCGGCGGTGGAAGATATGGAGCTTTTAGTGAGCAGCAGGCTGGAGATGCTGCGGGTGGTAAATGATCTGCCGGAGACTTATGTGTTTGACGCCAGACTGGTGGAGGAGAGCAGAGCGTATTTTGCCGCAGGGGATCAGACCACCGTTCTGGCGATGGAGCAGGGTCAGGTCATCGGCTGCGCAACCTTGTGCTATATTGGGATGATGCCCACATTTTCCCACCCCACGGGAAAAAGGGCGCATCTGATGAATGTGTACACCAGAGAGGCGTACCGCAGACAGGGCATTGCCGCCCGGATGGTGGAGCAGTTGATTCGGGAGGCCAGAGGCAGAGGAGTGACGGAGATCAGTCTGGATGCCACGGAGTCAGGCCGACCTCTGTATGAGAGGATGGGGTTTGTGGCATCTGAAGAGTGCATGGTGATGAATCTGGGTCTGGGAGAGTGATGAGAACTTCTTCTCACACTTGAAAAATGTGGGGAAATAGGCACTTTTCATTATGATCTGAGCGCTCGCCAAGGCGGGCAGATGGGAGGTTAAAGAATGGAGATTACAGTCAGAAGAATCGAAAAAGACCGGGAGGCGGATATCCGTCTTCCCAACGAACCATTTTCCATATATGGGCGCATGATTCCACGATACGATGGGGAGAATTGGAGTTTCGACACAGTCAGGCTGCCCCAGGAGCAGGTATACGACATGGTTTTTCCCGATGAAAACTATGAATACGACGCCATGGCGGAAAACAGTATCTTTATGGGGGCCTATGAGGGAGAACAATGCGTGGGACTGGCCATCTATCAGCACAATTGGAACAAATATCTGTATCTGTATGATCTGAAGGTAAATGCGGCCTGCCGCGGCCGGGGAATCGGAGAAAAACTGATTGCTGCGGGCAGAGAATTGGCCCGGGAAAACGGATATAGAGGGCTGTATACCGTAGGCCAGGACAATAATCTCGGGGCATGTTCGTTCTATATTCGGTGCGGGTTTAAAATCGGAGGTTTGGATACCCGGGTATATCAGGGAACTTCGCAGGAGGGTAAGAAGGATATACTGTTCTATCTGGAAAACGACAGCAGTGTCAGCAAAACCGAAAAAGATATAAATTAATCGACCATGGAGGGAAGACGATGAAACGACCAAAGATGATTTTGTTCGACTACGGGCAGACGCTGGTAAACGAGGAGCGTTTTGACGGCGTCAGGGGAACGGAGGCGGTGCTGCAGTATTGTACCGGGAACAAATACCATTTGACGGCGGAGCAGATTCAGCAGGAGGCCAATGCCATCAACAATGAGCTGGGCAGGTTTGATCCTGCCAAACGGCATCTGTTTCAGGTGGAAGCCCCCAATCATATGTTTACCGCCTATCTGTACGAGTCCCTGGGGATTCAGCTTTCTCTGACGAGCGAACAGGTGGACCGGGTGTTCTGGGACGCCGCCGCACCGGGAAAGCCCACAGAGGGTATTGTGGAATTCCTGGAATATCTCAGGGAGTTGGAAATCCGCACCGGAGTAATCAGCAATATCAGTTTCAACGGCCGGGTGGTGGAGCAGCGAATCAGAGGGCTGTTCCCGGAGCATAACTTCGAGTTTATCCTGGCTACCAGCGAGTACCTGTTTCGCAAGCCCAACAGGCGTATCTTCCGGCTGGCGCTGGAGAAGGCGGATCTGGGGCCGGAGGACGCCTGGTATATCGGTGACCAGTACGAGTGCGATATTGTCGGCGCCGTCGGGGCGGGTCTGTTCCCTGTGTGGTATACCGGAGCCATGGACATGCCCTACATACCTCACGAGGGGGTACTGACGGCAGGCAGCTGGGAGGAGATACGGGCAGTGCTGGATAAGTGCGAGGATGACAGGTAAGAGAGTAAGCTTGTGACATGCAGAAAAGAGGATAGTATGACAGCGGAAGAAATGTGGGATTTGTATGCGCAAGGGGCAGGGTTGAATCATGTAGAATATGAGGCATGGGCTTTTGGAGACCAGGCGGACGAACTGGCGGCGTTGGTGGCTGCCGGACGGAAAACAGCCACCGCCTCGGCCTATCCCCTGTATGAGCTGGAGCAGGAGCCACTCCCCCAGGCGGGAGAGTACAGCGTGATATTGGACAGCGAGGACCGCGCTGTGTGTGTGATACGGACCGACCGGGTCTATGTGACGCCCTTTAGGGAGATCAGTGAGGAGCATGCCCGCAGGGAAGGGGAGGGAGACCTGAGTCTGTCCTATTGGCGGGAGGTGCATGAGCGCTTTTTCCGGCAGGAGATGGAGGCAGCAGGCTTGACCTTTGATGAGGATATGTCGGTGGTGTGCGAGGAGTTTTCCTGTGTATATGCTTTGGGACAAATCTATAATTGAGGGAGAAAAATATGGGTGATATTTTAGTTCCGTTTTGGGAAAAATCATATCAGGAATATGATTCTATTACATTTTCCAATAAACCTAATTCAACTATTACGGAATTTGAGCACTTGATTAACAATCCGTCAAAGGTATTGGATGTAGGGTGCGGAGAGGGTCAAAATGCCATATATT
>CAYLIM010000104.1:0-8287 GCA_964383805.1 uncultured Acetatifactor sp. | reverse complement strand
CCTGCACTTGTCAAAGTCAATCTGCACCAGGGAATAAGCGGCGGAAGGAACGCTCTCCCCCTTACGGCAGCAGACATATACATTGCCGTCCTTACCGCAGAGGATAGAACTGATCTGGCTCTCCTCTCCCTCACCGGAGCATACCGATACCTCTCCCCGATAATCCGGCTCTGCGCCTTCCTGCAAATCATACAGCCAGACCTTCGTCTTCCCGGCTATATAAATGTGTCCCTGGGCATCTGTTGCCATCGTACTGTTGACGCCGCCACTTGATTCCTCATTGATCTGCTCCGATATGTCCACGGCAAAGGACTGATTGCCCTGAGCGTCAAATCCGCATAACTGTTTTACAAAAAATGAATTGCCATCGGAATCCGGTTCGGAATACTGATATACTATCGCGTATATACCGCCATTCTCCGCAAAGGAAAATCTGGCAATATAATGCCGCTTTGCGGGCTCAAGCCATGTAAAGGTAATGCTCGTGCGGCTGCCGTCCGTCAGAGAATATTTGTCAAGAATCTGTCCACTATCCCGGTCATCGGAAATATAGCACAGCTCGTCTCCAAGCTGCTGCATTCCATAAGATAATGCCATATCGCTTATTCCCTCGCCCAGATCCATATATTCTGACAGATAACCCTGTTGCCCTTCTGTCCCTGCGCCGGGACCCGCATCCGTCTCTCCCCTGCCACAGCCCACCGCCCCCAAAATAAGTGAGACTGCCAATGACATGACTATAAAGTATTTCAGAATATTCTTCATGTTAATCCCCATACATATCGCAGACTGTGTCTGCGATATTGCCCAACAAGTTCTCAAAGCCGAAGATTCCTCAGCGGATAAAATTCGTCCAGCTGCCGCTCTCTGTCTGAGGAACAATGCCCTGCTCCCTGCCCGCCTGAATGCATCTCAGCAGCCATGCCATGTTGTGGGCGATATTTCGCATAGTCTGCAGTCCCTCTGCATCCTGCTGCACCTCTTCTGGCCGATTGCCATGTACCATGTTCCAATAGCTGGATCCCACCGTAGGCATTTGAGAAATGCCGAAATATTTGTTCAGGTCATCCAGGGATGCTGTGGTGCCCGCGCGCCGGGCCGAGGCCACCGCTGCCGCAGGCTTATGTATAAAGGCATCCTTGCTGCTGTAAAATGCCCGGTCCAGCAGGGACAGTATCCGTCCGCTGGCATGCGCATAGTACACGGGCGTGCCGAACACAAAACCGTCTGCCTCCCGGGCCTTCTGAACAAAAGCATTTACCAGGTCATCCGTAAATACACAGCCCTGATCCGTACATTGTCCGCAGCCGATACAATCCCGCACAGGCCGCCCTCCCATATGGAAAATCTCGTAGTCGATCCCCTCCGCCTGCAGCGTCCGCCCGATCTCCTCCAAAGCGGTATAGGTGCATCCCTTCTGGTTCGCGCTTCCGTTTAAAAGTAATACTTTCATCTTATTCATCCTCCTTTAATTTTTTCTTTTCTTATTCCTTGGATACCGGCCCAGCCTCGATCTCCAACGTATCTATCTGCGCTCCGCCCTCGGCAAAATACAGTTTCAGGTAATTGTGGAAGTTGGTGATCGCCCAGCTGGAAAGCTCCACCTGCGTATACTTCCCGTTCGTACCGTTCAGTGTGAGAGTTCCCTGCAGAGTGCCGTTCACAAATACCGATATGGGAACCTGGGCAAGCTCAGAGGCATTTACCTTTACTCTCAGGCGGATGATATACGAACGTCTCTCCCCATCCTGCAGACCGCACATAAAGGACTTTCCCCTGGCGGTGTCAATTCCTTTTCCGTCCAATATCAGCTTTGTTTTCAGAGAGTACCAATCCATGTCGGCAGTTACATTGTCCTCCTCCGACAGGGCCGCAAAGGCGTCCAGTTCCTCCTGACTGAGCCTCCCCAGATTCCTTATCATGGCGGGGGAACGCATCAGCACGCTCAGTATATTTCTGGCGCACATCGACAGGTCAGAACGCTTTAACGTGCCGTTTGCAAGGCATTCCTCCAGATTATCCTGATTGGAATTCTTTTCCGAATCCTGCGTCACCATATACACATCATTCTGGCTCCGGACCATTGCAGCCACATTTTTGATGGTAGCTGTTTCCCCCTCGTCGTTGACCTCCGCCCACCAGTCCGTCATTACCAAGCCGTCATAATTCCACTCTCCCCGCAGAATCGTTGTCAGCAGATCGTAATTGCCCGCCGTCCAAAGGCCGTTGACTGCGCCGTAGGTGGTCATTATGGCATATGCGCCGCTCTCTTTAACGGCAATCTCAAACCCCTTCAGATAGATTTCGCGCAAAGCACGTTCCGAAACCACCGAATCGTACCATCTGCGGTTATACTCTTGATTATTGGCGGCAAAATGTTTCAGCGCGCCAGTGACCTGATACCGCCCCATACCCCGAATCTGGGCCGCCGCCATTCTGCCGGTCAGCAACGGGTCCTCCGAGAAATACTCAAAATTCCTTCCGTTCAGAGGATGCCTGTGGATATTCATGCCCGGCCCCAGCAGAATGTCAATGCGGTTTTTGCGCAGCTCCGCTCCCTCCAGCTCATAGAGCTGTTCCACCAGTTCCTCGTTATAGCTGCATGCCAGACAGGTTCCGTTGGGCAGACAGAAAGCATAGGTTCCACAGTCCATTCGGATGCCGGAGGGGCCGTCCGCGCAGCACCCACAGGGAATCCCATACCCGGCCAGCGCTTTGGTGACTCCTCCGAAGGCCGCTGCCGTCCCCGGCGTCACCTTGGGAGAGCACATGCCCTCGCCCCGGACAATGCAGCACAGCTCCTCATCGCTGAGCTGGGCCATGAACGTATCCATGGTGATGTGGCCGTCAAGGACGTCCCCAAGCCGGTATCCCTTATCCCCGGTGTATGGCAGCTCCGGCTTTACATCCTCCCGGCTCCTCTGAGCCATGCTGTAGGTGCGTGTCGGCGTTTTCTCCCGAGAAAGCGTCAGAGTCCCATTTTCTCCCTGAATCGGCTTAAAACGGTCGTACTCCTCCACCGGAGCCAGCGCCTCGGTACATTTTGCCAGAACCTCCGTCTCCTCCACCTTCATGGTTCCCATCGGCTCTGCACTCCTGACGTCCCCGCCCACATAAAATGTATATTCTCCCGCCTCCAGCACATAACAGGACTTATTGCCCGTGATCCCGCTGTCGTCATAGGATGCAAAAGACATTTTCCCAACTTTTATGTCCAGCTCCTGCTCCTCCCCCGGGTTAAGACATCTGGTTTTCGCAAATCCGGCCAGAACCCGCAGCGGCTTACCCAGCTTGCCCTGGGGCGCACCGACATACACCTGCACCACATTTTTTCCCGCATAGGTGCCCGCGTTTTTTACACGCGCATGAAAAATGCAGCCATCCTCCTTCGTTTCCATATTGCAGCTTACCGCAAAGGAGGTATAGGATAATCCAAATCCAAAGGGATAAAGCACTTTTTCCCCGGCGGAGGTGAAGGTCTCAAAGTAGCGGTAGCCCACATAGATATCCTCCTCATACCGATTGCCCTTCGGACCGCCGAAATTGGCGTCTGATGGATAGTCCGCCACCGAGGCGGCGATGGTATCTGCCAGTCTGCCGCAGGGGTTCACTCTCCCCATAAGGATATCCGCCGCCGCATGTCCGCCCTCCATGCCGCCCTGCCATACATAGAGTACCGCCTGGGGATCATATGTATTTACCCAGTTCATGTCAATGATACTTCCCACGTTCAGCGCCACCACTACCCGGTCAAAGGCACGGCACACCAGCTCCAGCATGCCCTCTTCCTCCTCCGAGAGATAATAGCTGCCCCTCTCGTTTTTGGCGTCCCGGTCCTCACCGGCCGTCCGGCCGATAATCACCAGGGCGGTATCACTCTCCGCAGCAGCCTGCGCTACGGTTTCACTGCTCAGGGGCATTTCCTGCTGGCTCCATGGCTCCTGTGCCCAGCCGCCTCCCTGCTCAAAGGGATGCTCTCCGAGCCATTCCCGGTAAAGCTGTTCCAGCTCGCTGTTTAATACAATTTTCTCCTCCTTTAGGGCGTCCAGGATTCCCACCACATACCGGGTGTTAATCATCCCCCCGGAGCCTGTGCCGCTCTTATAATAGTCAAACTGGATTCTCCCGAAGACTGCCAGACGCTCCCCCTCCTTCAGAGGAAGTATCTCCCTGTCATTTTTCAGCAGCACAGCGCCCTCTGCCGCCGCCATTCGCGCTGTCCGTGCATAAGCATCCCAGTCTATCTCATACCTGTTCCCCATTTTTTCAGTCCTCCCGTATATTTTCACATTTTACTCATTAAATATCAAAATTCATCCGCTCAATAATATCTTGCCATGCCTCCTCGTCGATCTCCTCATCCCGGAACAGTTTTTTCTTATCCGCCTCGGTAATCTGGCGGATTACTCTGCAGGGATTGCCCGCTGCCAGGCTCCAGTCGGGAATATCCCTTGTCACCACACTGCCCGCGCCGATCACCACATTGTTTCCTATATGTACACCGGGACAGACCACGGTGTTGCCTCCCAGCCACACATTGTCCCCTATGGTCACCTCCTTGCCATATTCATAGGCGGAGTTGCGGGTGACGGGGTAAATAGGATGTCCGGCTGTATAGATAGCCACATTGGGAGCCATCTGGCAGTTGTCTCCGATCTTGATTTTAGCCACATCCAAAAGCGTGCAGTTGTAATTGGCAAAAAAATTCCCGCCCACCTCAATATGCTTGCCATAGTCACAGTAAAAAGGAGGATTGATAAAGGCTCCCTCCGACTTTCCCAAAAGCTCTTTCACTGTCTCGCTGATCCCGGCAAAATCAGCCCTGTCCATAAAATTCAGTTTCTGCAGAATCCTCCTGCACTTCATCTGCTCTTCAAACACACTGTCGTCCGAAATGTACGCCATCTGTGCGTCTCTACGCTCTATGTTTGTCATTTTATATGTCCTTTCCAGTCTTTCTACGATTGTTACTTCTCGAGCGCTACCCTGACTGCCCGGAAAAAGGCCCTGTAGTCCTGCCCCTCCGACAAGCCGGACACACCGCCGTCCCCGGCCTCGATAACGATCCATTCCCCATCATCCTTTTCCGCATAATCCACTGTGTAGAAAGGACTGGGCAGTCCGGCATATTTCTCGGCCAGGTTTCCGGGCAGTTCGGCGGCATAGTTAGGCTGTAGGGAATTCCTGCTTATGGAGAGAATGCGGCCCTGCAGATAGAAAACCCGGTACTCGTTAGTGTGTTCACCATATTTTTTCAGATTCACATACTGCTTTGCCAGAATTCCTCCGGTGAGCAGTTCTCCCCGGAGTTCATAAAACCGATTCATCCAACAGTCAAATTCCTCCTGAGATATATCCTTCTCAAAATACGCCGGGAAATCTGTATTTTTTGCTGACTTAACATAATCCTTGACGAGGAAATCTCCCAGTTTTTTCCCGATTTCTCCCACATCCAGCCTACTATGGAGGGGAAAGACAAGCATCCTGGGCGTATCCTCTTCCAGCTGCGGATAAATATTCGGAAAAATGTGCATGGTCTCATACTGGCCGGGAGCTGCGCACAGATTCACGCCATTTGCTGATAATCTCTCATAAAAGGTCTGATAGTCCTCCGGTTTCATCATCCAGCCACGATACAGAGCCTGAGCAGACTCCTTCCGGTCCAGCAGAATCTCCCTCTTCTCATCCCACAGGCATTGATTAAACAGCATAACCTCCAGACCTGCCTCCAGCGCCGCCTCATATTCTCTCTCAAACGCCTCGTCCACTCGGCTGCCGCTCATATAGCTGGAGGGAAATAATATTGTCATAATCCGCCCTCTTTTCCCTTATACTCAAAAACCCAAAAACTCCATAGTGATAGATTTTTCCGTAAAACCATACTTTTCATACATGGCCCTTGCCGCCGCATTTTTTGCGTTGACCTGCAGCTCCAGACCGTCATACTGCTGCTCCTGACACAGCCGCAGTACATAGTCAAACAGCTTATGGCCGATTCCCTGGCCCCGATACTGCTCCTCCACCGCCATGGAGTCCACATACAGCACCTTGCGCTCCCGCATGGGGCCGCCGGAAATATTGCGGGTCAGGTATATTATCAAGCCTACCACTTCCCCTGCCACCTCCGCCACGATGACCTGCTGCTCCTTCAAATGCGCCAGATACATGTCATAGGGCAGTATCGGGTCTATATCTATATAGATGTCCGGTCTCCAACCCACATGCATATTGTGCACCTGTCTCATGATCCGCGCCACCGCATCGTAATCCTGCTCTGCTGCCAATCGTATTGTCACCACGTCTGTCTCACTCCTTTTCCGGAAAAAGCTTTTCCATATATCCGCAGGTAAAGGGGAAAAAATCATATTTCTCCGTCCCCACATGCACTGCGCCGTGAGCCTCATACCACTGCCGCAGCTGCACATTTTCCTCCACAATGCCAATGAACACCTGTCTGCAGCCTCGATCTCTGGCCTGTTCAAAGGCATGCTCCAGAAGTTTCTCACCAATCTGTCGGTGACGGTATGCGGGCAGCACACACAAGTTGTTCAGCTCGCATTTCTGCTCCCCCTGCAGATGCAGGGAATAATAGCCCACGATCTGCCCGTCCTCCTCCCACACATACATGGGCCGTCCCTCCTGATACTGCCACTGCAGCCGCTCCCGGGTGGTGGCAAAGGCGGTAAATCTGGGCGCATTCTCCCGGGTAAAGCCAAAGGCATCCGCCACGGTCATAAAGCTATCTTGAATTACCTGTACACATTTGTCAATATCTTCTTCACTTATCTGCCTGATCATTTGCCGTTCCCCTGATAGCTCCTTCATCATCCACACGCAATCCGCATAGCTGCCGTCCCTGTATTTCATGCTGTGTGGAAATACGCCATATTGCTTAAATCCCAGCTTTTCGTAGAGCCGGACAGCCGCCCCATTGGTGGATACCACATCCAGTTCCGCCTGTTCGTACCCCATCTGTCTCGCCCTGTCCAGGGCCGTTTCCAGCATTTTCCTGCCGATCCCTCTGCCGCAATACTCCCGATACAGCGCAATAGCTATCTCGCACCTGTGGGCCTGCCGCGCAAAACCGCCCGCCGCCATGACAGAGCAATTCCCCACATGTTTCTCCCCATCAAAACAAAGCAGCATCAGCTCCCGCTCCGCAGTCTCCTTTGCCCGGATAAAGCTTTTCTCCTGCTCTACGGTGAGCGTCACCTCCTCCGGCTCTCGGAGCAGATAGGGCGTCTCCTCCGTAGTCTGCTTGAGATATGTCACAAGCCGCTCGGCGTCCTCCTCCCGGGCGCTGCGGAAAATATATTCCCTTCCTCGTATTTCAATACGCTGTTCTGTATATATTGCCATTTTAATCCCCCTGCATATCGCAGACTGTGTCTGCGATATTGCCCAAATAGAAATTTGTCCAACTTACACCTTCAGCTTTCTCAGATAACTCTTCTGCTCCGCCGTCACCCGATAGCTCTCGCAGGCCTTCTGAATAGCCTTGTTGTGCGTCCAGCTGTCCAGACGCCGCTCCTCAAAATAAGGGATTATGGACTCGTACTGTTTGGTCAGCGCTGTAGCAAAATACCATGCACGCATCATATTCACATAGTACTCCTCCGAGCGAATCTCAGTCACCAGCTGCGGATACTCCGGTCGGAAATCCTCGTCCAGGTAATGGCGCATCAGCATCCCAACTCCGTAACGGACAGTATAGGTTTCCGAGGAGGCAATCCATTTGCGGACAGAGACCAGCAATTCCTCCTTATGCCCCGCAAAGACCTTTGGCGACATCATATCACAGGTGGCCCAGTTGTCGATATAGGGCAGAAAACGCTCCGTCTGGGCCAGACATTCCTCATAGTCCTTGATCTGCTCCACAACAAAGGCATGAATATTATTTTCGTCATAATACTGATGGGGCAGCTGCGCAAGGAACTCCCCTATCTCAGGGTCCTTTGCCAGCTTTTTGGCCATCTTTCGCACCTGTGGAGTACGCACGCCGATGATCGCCTCCGGCGCCACCGTGGGAATCAGCTTTGCATGAAAATCCCGATACTCCGTATCCTGCAGTTCCCACAGACTTGCCCGTATTTTTTCTCCTATATCACTCACTGTTCTTCTCCTCACTGTAAAATTTCTGTCATTTACTCCAATTGGGGGCTATGCAGGCCTTATGTATTTCCCTTGTTTTTGTTTATCAGCAGTTTCTCAAATTCATATCGATAGGGAGCAAAGCCAAGCCTTTCATGCAGTTGAATGGAAACCCTGTTGCATAAGCCGGTTCCTG
>CAYLIM010000103.1:0-8578 GCA_964383805.1 uncultured Acetatifactor sp. | reverse complement strand
TCAGGTCCGCATGACCCACATACTTGATGGGGAACGCCTGTCCCAGATGTCTGTGCGTCAGAATCGGATTACAGAAATTATTCTCATAGGGTCCCCAGATATCCCTGCTGCGGCACACACTCACGGCATGTTCCGGCCCTGTGCCGCCCTCCGCGTGCATAATATAATAATAGCCGTCCTTTTTGTACAGATGCGGACCCTCCGGCCAGTGTACGCCGCGCATGGCGCCGTTCCACACATTTTTGTGTTCACCGACCAGTTTCCAGCTGCTTACGTCCAGCTCCTGTATCCAAATATACCAGTCACCGTTGTATCTGCAGCCCTCGGGATTGGGGTGTGTGCCGATATAATAGCATTTCCCATCCTCATCAAAAAACAGGCTGGGATCAATACCGTCCGCTCCCTCCAGATAATGAGGCTCCGACCAAGGTCCCTCGGGACTCTCGGCAGTGACCACATAATTGCCGCCGTAGGACACATTGGTACATATCACATAAAAAGTTCCCTCGTGGTATCGGATCGTAGGGGCAAACAATCCCTGGGAATGTCCCGCATGGGTCAGGGGCAGTTGGGACGCCCGCTCCATCACGTTGCCAATCTGCTCCCAGTGCACCAGATCCTTGCTGTGCAGCACCGGCAAACCGGGAAAATAGGCAAAGGTGGAATTCACCAGATAGTAGTCCTCCCCCACCGCGCAGATGGACGGATCCGGATAAAAGCCCGGCATAATCGGATTTTTCGCATATTGTGTCATCTCAGTTGTTCTCCTCTCTCATGGGATTCTTTTTCCTTACAATTCTCATTTCCGTCCGCCTGTCCCCAGCCGTGCGCAAATCAGCCCTGCATGAAAGTCTTTTCTAAAAAGTGGGTGGTGCCCGGAAAACACCACCCACATTTTACATATATGCTTTGTTTTTCAGTTATCGATAACTCCGTTACTATTACTTACTGTTGGACTCGGCAATGTATGCCTGCCAGGTATCTCTGATCTTCTCAATATGCTCGGATACGCTGGTGCCATCCAACATGCTGTAAACCAGATCATTACCCAGATCCAGGTTGGCGATCAGACCATGGTAGGTCAGACGGCCGTTCTCCATCATACGGGCGATTGTGTAATCAACAGCCTCGTTGTCGCGGAAATTCTTGGTGTAGCCGGGTCTCCATGACTCGTAATCCTCATAGCCGGGAACGGGATCGGTCCACAGGTTATAAGCAAACGCCAAGTTCCATGCCTTCTCAGCATCATAGCATGCAGGGATGGCCACCGGGTTGTTGCTGTAGATATTCGTATAGTCGGAAACCTTGGGTCCCTTAGGGAAACATACAAAACCAAAGTCGTCTTGCATGGTAGCGAAATCGCCGCCTGCCTTGTAAGCGTCCTCTGAGCAGAATACAGCCTCGCCGTTTAAGAATGCCTGAACATAGTAATCCCAGTTAGCGCCTTCCGGATAAGGCAGCTTATACTGGTTCAGGGTATCCACTGCCCAGGTCAGTGCCTCAATAGTCTCATCGGACTCCAGCTTGTATACGTACTCATCGTTCTCACGGCTTACATAGTCGCCGCCGTTGGAATACACGGCATTGTTGATAAATACAGAGTCGTTCTGGGTCAGAGCATATACATCAATCACGCCGTCACTATCAGTATCTCTCTGTACCTGAGCGCACAGGTCAACCAACGCATCCCATGTCCAGTCGCCAGACTCCTGCAGTTCATAAGGCTTGTTGGGATCGATGCCGGCTTCCTCCAGCAGTCTCTTGTTGAAGTAGATACCGGTTCTGGGCTCGGTATTCTCACCATACATAGCATAGATGGAATCGCCTCTGCTCATCAGGGTATGAACGCCTACATCGCCGCGCCACTTTGCCTCGGAGAAATCCAGGCAGTCCAGAGTTGCCAGGTCATACATCAGACCGCTGTCGATAGCAGCAGTGGTGGGAGCCGCCTCACGCAAGATAAAGATATAGTTATTGCCGTCATCGCCGGTGGAAGCATAATCCACGAAATCCTGAGGAGCGCTGCCCCAGTCAGAGATAGCCTGCTGCTTGAAGGTAAAGTTGTAGGTCTCCTGAATCCACTCGCGATACTCGTCAAGAGCCTCCTCGAAGTCGCTGTTGGGTTCAGCGGGATCACCGGACCACCAGTCACGCAGAATGATCTCCATGCCGCCCAGATCATATACATTGCCGTTCTCATCGGTCAGAACCGTGTAAGGGCTGACTTCTTCCTCAGAAGAGGACTCCTCGGGAGTGGACTCCTCGGGAGTAGACGCATCGGGAGTGGACTCCTGTACACTGCTGGTATCAGGAGTGTCGCTGCCGGTGGTCGGTGCGGGCTCGTTGCCACATGCAGCCAGGCCAACAGTCATTACCGTTGCCAGGGAGGCTGCGATTACTTTCTTTGCAATTTTACTTTTCATTTTCATATCCTCCTTTAATCTATATAGAATCCCGGGCCTACTCCGATACCACAATATCTTTTCCGGGATGGCATCGGAACCCGGGAAGCTATAACTATGTAAGTTACATCTTGATACCCGAACTGCTCAGACTCTCTACAAATCCCCTCTGCGCAAACAGATAGAGAATCAGCACCGGCACTATAATCATCAGCGTACCTGTGGAAGAGATACAGTTGGAATATCCCACCGAGGGCGTCTGGGGCATTCCCAGTAGCCTTTGCAGGTAAGCCCCCAGGCCGTCTATAATCGTGGAGAGCGACGTACTGACCAGAGTGATCTTCCCCAGGAACAACCGGGAGTAGAAACCGTCCGTCCACTGCCACACAAAGGCGAACAGGAAACAGGAAGTCAGGATCGGCGTCGCATCCGGCAGCATGATCCGTACAAAAGTCTTCAGTGTACCACAGCCATCCACATAGGCCGCCTCCTCCAGCTCCTTGGGTATGTTTCGGAAAAACTGACGTATCATATAGATGTACAATCCGTTTTTCAACCCCATACAACCGGCGCTCATCAGGTAATAGGGCAAGATCGATCCCCTAAGATTGAGGGTTTCATGTTTTATCGCCTTAAATATACCCAAAATATCAAAGAAACGGAAGTGCAGATGCAATGAAGTCGATATGGTCTGAGGAGGCACCAGCACCACAATAAGCACACAGGCAAACCAGAATTTTTTTAACGGGAAATCAAATCTGGCAAAGCCATAACCCACCAGCGTACACACTGCAATCTGCAGTACGGCAACTGTGAGAGAAATCACCAGAGAATTCACAACGCCGTGCCTGTAGTCCATGATTTCGGCAGCCAACCTGTAATTATCGGTAGTAAAATGCTCCGGTATGGCCACCACCACGGGACTGTACAAATCCTGTTCCTCCATGAAGCTCACGGAAATCTTGTTAAGGATTGGCTGCAAAATCAAGAAACACATGCCAAAGAGCAAGATAAATCTGCACACCTTTACCACAAAATCCATGGTCACCTTTTTCAGCAGGTAGCCCTCTGATGCCCTGTTTCTCTTCCAGAAGTCACTATTTTTCCGCTTTACTGCCGTCTTAGTCATAATAGTAAACCCCCCTTGAAATAATCAGCGAACTTATGCCTACAAAAGCAATCACGATCACAAAGTATATCCATGTCATGGCCGACGCGAAACCATAGTCTATCTGCATTATAGAATCGGTAATCTGTTTGATGACCTTGTTGTCCGACCTCATACAGAAGTCAATAACGGTATATATCCAGTTTACGAGAAACATGGAGCTGATCATCGGGAAAGTGATCTTCCACAGACTCTCCCACTTCGTACAGCCCTCAATATCCGCCGCCTCATACATGCTGGAGGATATGGTCTGCAGACCGGACAGGAAGATGATGATCTGGATACCCGATGAAATCGCAATATCATAGATCTTGTCAATGACACTAAACACCTTTTCAAAGGCTTTCACGCCTACACCGGCAGTTCGGAGAATCTCCTCCACAGCCCCGGTGATACTGATGTTAGTGGTGGTCTCTTCGATAGCTACCTGAAGCTGCTTCATCAGTTGGTTATTCGTCTCCAATCCCAGTATAACACCGGATGAGAGGATAACGGGCAGGAAAAATATGGCTCTCACCAGCGCCCTGCCCTTGAACTTCTGATTCAGGATCAGCGCCACAAAGAAGCTGAACACCATAATCGCAACGGAATCCACGACCATTCGGGAGATTTCCTCCACCAGCTGCTTGTTGAATTTCGGATCATAGGTAAAAGCTCTCTTATAGTTGTCAATTCCCTGAAAAATGGGGTTGAAACTACCTGCAGTCACTTCCACATTACAGAAACTCATATACAGAGACTGGAAGAAAGGCTTTACCATAAACACCAGGAATCCCAGTATGAAAGGCGCTATGAAGATGTATCCCGCTATTGCCTTACGTCTCTGAAGACCCGCTAATTTGTTCTTCTGTTTCTTCATCTCTTACAACCCTTTCTATTTTGAGTTCCGCATCCGCCTTCCCAGCGCCTTCCCCGACCTGATGATCGCTGTGGGCGCTGCGCGGGCGTCTGCTAATATAATCTAAATTGACTCACTCCTACCGAATCACTTTGTAATCTCTGGCAGGAATCACGGTTCCGTCCTCTGTTGTGAGATCCAGATAGCCATAATTCACATATACCTTTGTTCCATCCTCATACATGGTGCAGGCCAGATCCGCAGTAAGCTGTTCATGCCCTGTCATCCTCTGGTTAAAGATGTGTCCCAGCTCCGCGTTATATCTGGTATAGGTTTCTACCAGTCTGTCATGCCATGCGCCATAGTCAGAGCCGTAATATTCCGTATAAAGGGTCTTTTGAAGAATGAATGCCGTCTCCTTCATCAGATTAAACTGTAGTCCAGCGCCATACTCTGCGCTTCGCAGCAATTCATCCTCTGTGTCACCTGCCAGATTCAGCGGCTCACCGCAATAGTTTACATATCCGTGGAGAGCCATCTGGTAAAACGGCACATATGTATCAAGGATAGTATATTCGCTGCCCTGCAGATCCATGTTGGTGATCATATCGCAGTACAGAGCCGCATAATCATTACCCATGTTGATCATGACCTTCTGACCACTGTCCGCCAGCTCCTTAAACTGTTCTGCCTGCTTCACCAGAACTTCCTGTCTGTTGCGCACATCCTTGCGGAAGTAATCGGCAGACAGATCCCGTCCATTCTCTCTGAAGGCCACGCCTGCTCCATACTTATTGACTGCGTCAACCAGATTCTGTGTCATCTTCGCTGCAGTGTCAGGATTCAAAAGATAGAAACTGCCCTTCCATTCGGACTGACCGAAGGATATTGGATTGTATTCATACAGCTCCGCCTTCTCCTTACTGATGAAACGGGCCGCATCCGTATAGGTAAAGAAGCCGTTAAAAATATTGCTGTCATACGCGTACTGGGTCACACCATCCAGATAAATATCTACGCCCAGCTCCTTCGCCGTATTGACCACGTTCTGCAGATCCTTCTTACTGCCCAGAGCGGATACAGGTTTCACGCGGTTCAGCACCTTCTGCTGGAAACCTCCGTTGGCCCATCCCACAAGCTTCACAGACATATTGTTCAGTCCATCGCCCTTAAGCTCCTTGATGATCTCAGCCGCCTCCTTAAAGGTGGTCAGCTTCAGAGGCCTTGACATGGGTATGCCCACAACCTGCTTCACCTTGTCTATCGCACCCATGATCTCCACCGCCACAGGGGCTTCTGTGTCATCATTCATGGTCATATAGCCTTCGTACTGCTCCAACAGGTAAGACTGATAATCCTTCGCCATATCCACATAGCTGCCGCTGTCAACAAAACTGTACCGCTGTATCAGGCTTCCCTCGGGAAGCTCCTGCAAATAGACATAGATACTGCTGTCGGCGATCTTACCCACATCATATTTCTCGCGGAGAGCTACGCTGTATATCGGGTAAACATAGTTATAACTGTTCTTTCTGCCGGAGATATCCGCATTGATGGAGGCATAGGATGCTCCATCCTCCAGAATACAGATAAAGGAATCGTCTCCCTGGCTAACTCCGAATACATTGAAGTAATTGCGGGTGCTGTGTACCATAGCCACACGGTTCAGCGCCATGTCCCAGCCATACATATTGGCATAATAGTCATTCTGCGCACTTTTTCCGTTGTTATAGTTGATCAGCGCGCCGCCGCCCTCCGGCACCAGCATATATCCCTGGTCCTGAGTGCCGCCTGCGCCGAAAAAGGGCAGGACCGACAGATTGTAAAGCGGGTATTCTTCCTTGTATTCCATCTCTCCCAGAGGCACTTCCACCAACAGGTCATCGCCGTCCAGACGGTATATCACATTTATATTGAATATGGGCTTGTCAGAGCTGTCCTCCGCCATACTCAGTTCCTTGTCTGCCCGATAATCCTCCATGGTGTAGCCCGCGGCCTCGAAATACTCCTCATATCTGCTCTTCTGATGATCCTTGGTGCTGCTCCGCAGCACCCAGATGACTTCGTCCGCCAGAATCGGGTAGTCGGCCAGCAGCTGCTCCTTGTCGTCCTTCTTGCCCAGATTGTTGATATCATACTTCTTATAGGATTCCTTCACTATACCGGCTTCCTGTTGACTCATAAGCCCCAGCCATTTGTTGAATTCCTCGTCCGTGATTACGGGTGGGATGATATATTCCTTCTGCACATCACCGATGGAATAGTACACCTTTACATAGTCCCCGCCCATCTCGATATCATATATACCCTTTGCAATACTGTAGTCGTAATTGTTATAGGTCGCATCCACACCGGTCCTGTTACTCCAGGTCAGCGCCAGAGTGGACTGCAGCCGCCCTTTCTCACTGGTCAGAGCCAGCGAGTCCGACGAGGCCCCGTCCGGATTGGAGCTCCACACCTTACCGCTGGATTTCACCTCCAGAGTAAACTGTGTGGTGGCAGGATCCATCACAAACTTTAATTCCTCGTTCTCCAGCACGATCTCCGTGGCCTCACCCTCCCAGGCATTGACCCGGACAATCTCCTCCTCTTCCTCCACAGGCTTGTAATTAATGATGACCAGCACACCAACCAGAATGATCAATGCGATAATGCCGGGAGCGATCAGGCTTTTCAGCTGCCGTACCAGCGCCCTCTTTAATTCTGCTTTTCTTGCCGCTTTGTCTCCTCTATACATGGTTTGATTTCTCCCATCTGCCTAAAGTAAGCACCTATCCTCTATACGCCCTCGACGGCAGGCATGCCGCCGCTCTTTACGTCACAATCGGAACATGATCTCTCTGCCCAGAGAGATAAAATACGAGATGCCCTGCGTAATCATGCTGAAGAACAGCAGCAGGATAAACACCATCACCAGCATCGCGAACAAGGACGCAATGGTAAACACAAAATTCTTACCCAGAGAGTACTCATGAATCTGCATCATTGCCGCAAAAATAAGCGCCCCTACCCACACCAGCGACAGTCCGGCGATCACCATATAGAATTCCGCCTCGTCCACCGTCACGAAGTTGCTGAATATCATCAGCGGGAACTGTATCAACGGATAGGGGGTCAGCGCGTAGCAGGTGGCCATATACACCTGCCCAAGCCTGCCCTTACCGTCAAACAGTGTGGTCAACGCCCAGTTTCCCACAACCCACAGGACCAATGGAAAGAGCACACCGGCCAGATACAGGAAGATGTTGAGAGTCTCCCAGTAAACCGATATGAAGATAAAACTGGTATAGCGCAGTCTCATGATCCTGGCAAGCAATGTCAAGACCAGAATCGTGTTTGCCGCCGCAATGGACCCTCTTCTCTCATGGGTCAGATCCCAGAAACCATCCAGCGGGTGGGTAATGCAGTACATAGCGAACCTCAGGGTTGCCAGATAGCGCATAAGTTTTTCGTTCTTTTTCAATGATGCTATCATATGGGCCTCCGTCTATAATCTAAAGATGTCAGCAGTATCGATCTCTTGCTTTATATTCTTGAACTTGCCTATGGCCAAGGGAACAATCAACACCGCAAATACCACGATGAAAATGATTACGATGTGTTCTTCCACCCACTCCTTGCGGTATTGCTTGTAGGCTTTGGAATAGTTCTCGTCATCGTATTTCAACTCAAAGTAGTCCATGGCCTCGTGGTACCGCTCCTGCCGCAGCAGAGAACGTCCGATGCCGATATAGGCCAGATCATAATTGCCGTTGATATCCATGACCTTCTGCCAGGTCTCCCCGGATTCCACGTACTGACCATTGTCAAACTGATCGATGGCCTGATAGACCAGGCGGCCAAATTCTGTGGGCGTGAACAGGGTAATAGAACAATCCAGACTGTCCAGCACCAGCAGATCATAGCCCATATGCTCAAGCGCAACAGGATAACGGAAGTACCCGTCCTCATTGCCGGGGCCGCCGAAAGCATAAACCATGCGTCCCTGGTCATTATAGCCGAACAAGCGCCCTCTGTTTCGATCCAGCGCCACATAGATGTCGTTCTCAAACACCGTCACATCCGTCAGGCGGGAAGGACCTTCATAACCGGCATTATTGCCCCAGTACAGATCACCGTAGACGGGCCATTCGCCGTTGCGCACCAGAATGTCATTCCCCATCAGGTTCA
>CAYLIM010000102.1:0-8995 GCA_964383805.1 uncultured Acetatifactor sp. | reverse complement strand
TTATACTGACTAACGTTAAGATTTTTAGGTTTCCGCACAGCACATGCCGCATAATTGGGCAACATGCACTGTGCGGAAAGGAAAATCTAATCGTTAGTGAGTAGTATATACTGACTAACATGGAGTTTTTATATGTTGAGAGATATTACTTTGGGACAATATTATCAGACGGAGTCTGTGATCCACCGGCTGGACCCGCGGGTAAAACTGGCAGGGACTCTGCTGTATATCATATCCCTGTTTTTGTTTGAAAACATAGTGGGCTATGTGCTGGCGGCCCTGTTTTTGGCTCTGGTGATCGGTCTGTCCCATGTGCCTTTTAAATTTATGGTCCGGGGCATGAAGGCCATTCTTTTTCTACTGCTGATTACGGTGGTGTTCAATCTGTTTCTGACTCCCGGTGAGGCGCTGGTGAGTCTCTGGAAGTTGAAAATCACACGGGAAGGTCTGCACAACGCGGTATTTATGGCCCTGCGCCTGTGCTTTCTGATCATGGGTTCGTCCGTCATGACCCTGACCACCACCCCCAACAATCTGACGGACGGTATGGAAAAGGGGCTGCGGCCGCTGAAATTATTTAAAGTGCCGGTGCATGAGGTGGCCATGATTATGTCCATTGCGCTGCGCTTTATTCCCATTTTGCTGGAGGAGACGGACAAGATCATGAAGGCACAGATTGCCAGAGGCGCGGATTTTGAGAGCGGTAATCTGATACGGCGGGCCAAGGCCATGGTGCCCCTGCTGGTACCCCTGTTTATCTCCGCCTTCCGCCGGGCCAACGATCTGGCCATGGCCATGGAGGCCCGCTGTTATCGCGGCGGCGAGGGACGGACTAAGATGAAACCGCTGATCTATCAGCGCAGGGATGGGCTGGCGTATCTGTGTATCCTGCTGTATCTGGCATGCAAGGTGACAGCAGGCATTTTCATCCTGATCTGAGTGCCCGCTGAAACGGGCAGATGAGAGGTAATCTGAGAAACGAGGTATGTATGGAGAAAAAGAGGGTGCGGCTGACAGTTGCCTACGACGGGACGGCGTATCACGGCTGGCAGATACAGGAGAACGGCATCACTATAGAGAGCGAGCTGAACCGCTGTCTGACCCAGCTGTTGGGAGAACCCATCCAGGTCATCGGGGCCAGCCGCACAGACGCGGGGGTTCATGCCCTGGGCAATATTGCCGTGTTTGACACCACCGCCCGAATGCCGGCGGAAAAGATATCCTATGCGCTGAACCAGCGGCTGCCGGAGGACATTCGGATACAGCGCTCCGAGGAGGTTCCACGGGACTGGCATCCCCGCCATGTGGAGAGCCGCAAGACCTATGAATACCGGATATACCGGGGAACCTTTTCCATGCCCACCAGACGGCTGTACACCTGCTTCACCTATCACGAGCTGGATGTGGAGGCGATGGACCGCGCGGCGCGGTATCTGGAGGGCGAACATGATTTCAAAAGCTTTTGTCAGTCCGGCGCGCAGGTGGAGAGCACCGTGCGGCGCATTTACTCCATAGAGCTGTGTGAGCAGGGGGCGGAGCTGGTGCTGAGAATCTGCGGAAACGGTTTCCTCTATAATATGGTAAGAATCATTGCCGGCACGCTGCTGGAGGTGGGCCGGGGCAGGCGCAGCCCGGAGGATATGGAGGCGGTGTTGGCCGCCCGCGACCGACGGGCGGCGGGCCCTACCGCCCCAGCCCAGGGACTGACGTTGGTGAAGTACGAATTTCTGGAAAAGAAAGTGGTAAAAAGTTGAAAAACTATATTGACAGCGGGAAAAACCTATAATATAATATATCACTGTGACGGAGTTTGTACGTCGCCCTGCCATGCTGAGTCAAAGCCCCGACGAGGCATGGGGAAAAGATCAATCAGGTTTCGGATTTTCTTGAGCTGTAGCCGGACATCTGCAGCGCCTGAGAGGAAGGGACCACCCTAACAAGTCGAATGACAAAGTAATACGGAGGTAATGTAATGAAAACATTTATGGCTAGTCCAGCTACTATCGATAGAAAATGGTATGTAGTAGACGCTACAGATCAGACCTTGGGCCGTTTGGCATCCGAGATTGCCAAGGTACTCAGAGGAAAGAATAAGGCGATTTTTACTCCTCATATGGATTGCGGCGATTATGTGATCGTGATCAATGCGGAGAAGGTTAAGGTCACAGGCAAGAAGTTAGATCAGAAAATATATCATCATCATTCCGACTATGTCGGCGGCATGAAGGAGACCACCCTGAGAGAGAAAATGGCGAAGAAACCCGAGCAGGTGATCGAGCTGGCTGTCAAGGGTATGCTGCCCAAGGGACCTTTAGGAAGACAGATGTACACCAAGCTGCATGTATACGCAGGGCCTGAGCACAACCATGCCGCTCAGAAACCTGAGGTACTGACATTCTAAAGGACGGAAAGGAGAATAGATCATGGCTAAGACAGCAAAATACTACGGAACTGGTAGAAGAAAGAAGTCCATCGCAAGAGTATATCTGGTACCCGGTAAGGGCGATGTGACCATCAATAAAAGAAACATGGACGATTACTTTGGCCTGGAGACTCTGAAGGTGATCGTGCGTCAGCCTCTGGTAGCCACAGATACCGTTGACAAGTTTGATATCATTGTCAATGTAAAGGGCGGCGGATATACCGGCCAGGCAGGCGCCATCAGACACGGCGTTGCAAGAGCGCTGCTGCAGGCGGACGCCGACTACAGACCCACTCTGAAGAAGGCGGGCTATCTGACAAGAGACCCTCGTATGAAGGAGAGAAAGAAGTACGGCCTGAAGGCTGCGAGACGCGCACCTCAGTTCAGCAAGAGATAAACAAAAAACTCCGCAGGTTTTCCTGCGGAGTTTTTTTGATATGTGCAGCGGTTTCTTGGCGATATCCCGGAATCTTTCTATATTATAAGAAAATATCCATCTAAATTAAAAACTGCTTGATAATATCTATGATATGAATTATACTATTAAAAGAATTCGATTGTCGAATTTATGGAAATAGTACATAGGAGAACAATACTATGAGCTTTGGAGATAAATTGTTTCAGTTAAGGACTGAGAGAGGAATTTACCAGAAAGAACTGGCGGAGTATCTGGCTGTTTCGATAGGGACGATTTCCAACTATGAGAACAGTGTACATAGCCCGGACTTGGAGACACTGTGCAGATTCGCGGAATATTTCCAGGTGTCTACGGACTTTTTACTGGAACTCACTGACAATGCGGAAACCATGGAGAATCTGAATGTGCAGCTCTCGGAGAGTCATACGGTCGGAAACGCCCTGAATGCCATTCAGGAGTTGTCTATGCCCGGACGCCAGAAAATGATTAAATACTTGACCATGATTAATATATATGAGGAGATGCCCAAAAAGGAGAGGATTATCGGCAAACAGAAACAGATCATAGACCAGCAGGCTCTGGAAATCAGCCGTCTGAAAGAGCGTTTGGAGAGTTTAGAGAAAAATTTGTAAAATATAAGAAGATTATGTCAGAAAATCAGTTGATAATATCTAGAATACATATTATAATATTGCATAGGGGTTTAGATATGGGGGAATTGCAATATGAACTTTGGAGAAAAGCTATTTCAACTGAGAACTGAACGGGGAATTTATCAAAAGCAGCTGGCGGAGTATCTGTCAGTTTCAATAGGCACTATATCCAACTATGAGAACAGTGTACATTACCCGGATCTGGAAACTCTGTGCAGGTTTGCTGAATATTTCAAGGTATCCACAGACTATCTTCTGGATCTCACGGGAAACGCAATGCCCATTGATAGTCTGAACGCACAGCTGACGGACGGGTACACAGTGGGCGGCGCTCTGAACATTATTCTTGATCTTTCCCAGCCCAGCCGCCAGAGACTCGGCAAGTACCTGATCATGCTCAAGACCTGCGAGGAAATGCCCCGGAAGGAACAGATCATCCGCAGCCAAAAGCAGCTGATCAAGCGTCAGAAACAGGTGATTGATCAGCTGAATCAGACGGTTGACAGACAGGCCGAAATGATTCTTGAACTGAGGGAACAACTTAAGGGAAAAAAAGTTAAAGTTTCCTCTAAAGTATTTTCTGAAACCACCGATATATAATATGTCGGAAGGACAGGAGGGCTACAGAGCCAGAAGAAAAAAATAAAAAAATTTTCAAAAAGCTCTAAAGTTTTCCGAAAACCCACCGATATACATAACAAGTAAAGCAAATGAACGAAAGTTCAGAGCTTACCACCAACGTAATCGAGAACTGATCCGCACAATCAGGGACAGGTTACAGTAACATTTGCCGGGATAGCGATACGTGCGAATCGAAGGAACGGCAAGCAAAAATAATAAGCCGCAAGGAAGCGGCGTCAAAATTCAAGGAGGAATATATTATGGTAGTACAACACAACTTACGCGCAGTTAACTCTAACAGAATGCTTGGTTTAACAGCATCCACTCAGTCCAAGTCCACCGAGAAGTTATCTTCCGGTTACAAGATCAACCGTGCAGCTGATGACGCTGCTGGCTTGGCTATCAGCGAGAAGATGAGACGTCAGATCAGAGGTCTGACTCAGGCATCCGCTAACTCTCAGGATGGTATCTCCATGGTGCAGACAGCAGAAGGTGCTCTGAATGAAGTGCACGACATGCTGCAGAGACTGAACGAGCTGGCTGTTAAGGCTGCTAACGGAACCAACCAGTCCGAGGACCGCAGCTACATCCAGAAGGAAGTTGTACAGTTGCAGGCTGAGATTACCAGAACATCCAATGACACCACTTTCAACAAGTTCCAGCTGCTGACCAGCACCAAGACCATTACGCTGCAGGTTGGTACTGAGAAGGGTCATGAGATCGAAGTTAATCTGAAGGGTATGAGCGCCACATCTATCGGTGTTGGTGCGGCTGCTGTAAAGATGGATACTGCTACAGCTGCTAAGGATTCCATCGCTGCAATCGAGGCTGCTATCAAGTCCGTTTCCGAGCTGAGAGCTGATCTCGGTGCTGTTCAGAACAGACTGGAGCACACTGTTAACAACCTGGATAACGTTGTTGAGAACACCACCGCTGCTGAGTCTCGTATCCGTGATACCGATATGGCAACTGAGATGGTTAAGTACTCCAACAACAACATTCTGGCTCAGGCTGGTCAGGCAATGCTGGCACAGTCCAACCAGGCTAACCAGGGCGTACTTTCCTTACTGCAGTAATCGTAAGACCATAGTAAAAAGCAATCAGGAGAGGTTGACGAAAGTCAACCTCTTTTGCTATCAAGGGAATTGTGAGATGAGTGGACGAATAGATTTTTCGGAGGATTATTTCCAACCGGAGATACGCTGTGGCTATCCGGTGGACCGGACCATGAAGACAGTGTGGGCGGCGCAGATCGAGGTGCTGGCGCATATAGCGGAGATTTGCGAGCGTCATGGTCTGAGGTTTTACGCCATGTTTGGCACGCTGTTGGGTGCCGTGCGGCATAAGGGCTATATCCCCTGGGATGACGATTTGGATATCGGCATGCTGCGGGAGGACTATATGGGTTTTCTGAAGGTGGCGCAGGGAGAACTGCCCCCGGAGTATCAGATGCTTGGGGTATATACGGACCCGGACGGCGTGACAGCTATCACCCGTGTGCTCAACGGCAGTCGGATCGATCTGGCCAAGCAGCGCATGGAGGAATACCATGGGTGTCCCTTTGTGGTGGGAATCGATATTTTTCCTCTGGACTATGTGCCTGCGGACGCTGGGGCCAGAGCGGAGCAGTACGAGTGGCTGCATTTGATTCAAAATGTGTTTCAAAATGCAACAGCTTATTCCCAGAGGGGGGAGTTGGGACTTACTCCGGCAATGGCGGACGAGTGCCGGAGACAGATGGAGACCGGGCTGAAGAGCCTGGAGCGACAGTTTCAGTACGCCATGGACCCTGCAAAGTCCATATCCTGGCAGCTTTTGATGCTGTACGATCTGGTGGGTATGATGTATGGGGAGGAAGAGTCGGCCTACATTACTTCCCATCAGATATCTTATAATACAGATCGGATGCTGTGGAATAAGGAATGGTTTGCGGAGAGTGTTCCCATGGGGTTTGAGAATGTGTTTCTGCCGGCACCGACGGGGTGGGATCATATCCTGCGGATAAGCTATGGGGATTATATGCAATTTCCCATTCGGAAGGCCAATCATGGCGGATATGCGGAACAGGCGGAGATATTGACGCAAAGAGGATTGTGGAGCCCGAAGGTGGAGCTCTCTCCTGTGCCTTTCCCCAGACAGGGGAAATTACATATACCGCAGCAGGCAGGAGACTTGGAGGCACTAAAGGGCAGCCATAAATTGGTGCTGTACAGCACCAGTCTGACAGGTATGCTGCGGGGCGGCGAGAGATATCTGCAGAAGATTCGGCATACAATCCAAGTCTTCGATGGGCAGAAAGATGTGGTTCTCTGGTGGTATCCCCATGACGACCGGGAATGTAGGTACAGGGAGCTGGAACCGGAGCTTTTTGAGGAATATGAGCGTCTGGTAGAGGAGTACCGGACAAGCGGCCAGGGTATTCTGGACCAGACAGATCAGAGAGAGAGCGCGGTGGAGCTGTGTGACGCTTTTTACGGCGATACGGGGGAGCTGTATGAGCTGTTCCGTCAGACAGGCAAGCCGATGATGAGGCAGAATGATGATATCCTTTCCTGAAAACTATTTTGACACGGAGACCAGATGCCGTTTTACTATAGGCAAGCTGATGAAATCCAACTGGGCGGCGCAGCTGGAAGTGCTGGAGGTGCTGAAGGAGGTATGCGCCAAACATAATATTACCTTTTTTGCGGGATTTGGCACTCTGATCGGCGCCGTGCGGCACAAGGGCTTTATCCCTTGGGATGACGACATAGACGTAACTATGAAACGCCCGGACTATATGCGTTTCCTCTCAGTGGCCAGGCAGGAGCTGCCGCAATATCGCATACTCAGTATGTACTACGAGGAGGAGTGGACAGGCTCTTTTTCTCGAGTGACCACAGGAATTATATCCACAAAGCGAGAACATTTGGCGCGGTATCACGGTTGTCCCTTTAGCGTGGGGATCGATATTTTTCCCATAGACTATTATCCTAAGTCGACTCAGGAGCAGACACTTCAGTGGGCGTTGCTGGAGGTCGTAAAGAAAAATATCAACTACTGCGACGAGCTGCTGGAGATGGAGAATCCTCAGGAGGACGTGGCGAGGCTATGCCGGGAGGCTCTGGCTCGGGGGCTGGAGCTGCAATATGGATATCTGGGCATTCCGGTGGATACGGAAAAAAGCATCCAAAATATCCGCAACCAGTTGTTTTGCATCTATGACAAGATATGCATGATGTATCAGGCGGAGGAGTGCGATGAGATGGTATCGTTTCAGGCCAACATCTCCCGACTGGCGGGAAGATGGAAGAAGGAGTGGTTCGACAGGGCTATTCCCATGGGCTACGACGTCACCTGGATACCGGTACCGATAGAATACGACAAGGTTCTGCGGGCTACCTTTGGGGAGTACCGCAATCCGATATATCGTCCCGGCGGACATGACTATCCCTATTATAGGATGCAGCTGGAACTGTTGCAGCAGCAGGACACATGGGTGTTGGAGGACGGTCTGGAGGCGGGAGTATATCAGGAAATTCCCGGGTGGGAGAAAATGAGAGAGGACGGCGAAAGAGCTGTGGTGCCCAAGGAGTGGCAGCGGCTGATGCAGGATGATACGGCAAAGCCCAAAAAGACCGTGTTGTATGCGACCTCTCTGCTGGGCTTGCTGCGGGGAGAAGACGCCTATCTGCAAAAAATGAAATCCGCGCTGGAAACCTTCCGCAGGCAGCGGGACGTGACGCTGTGGTGGATACCCTGCCAGACGGAAAACTGTCTGTATCGGGAGCAGAATCCTGTCCTTTTTGAGAATTTTGAAAAAATGTGTCGGGAGTACAGAGATGCCGGGTGGGGAATTTATGACGACAGCGGCGACTATGCGAGGGCGGTGGTGCGCTGCGACGCCATGTATGGAGACTACGGCGAGATATATGAGATGTATCGCAAGAGTGGTAAGCCCATCATGATACAGGACGAGACTATATGTGGCTAATGTAAAGTGACAGAAATAAATGCCAAATCGCTGCAGTACAGGAAAGTGGCGGAACATCAGAATTTAAATGTTGACAATTCTCTGATATGCTGTATAATAAAAAGCACAACAGCAGAAAGAATAGCAGGACTCATTCTAAGCGAGTCACTATTCTTTCTGCTGTTTTACTTTTTAGAAAAAGAGGAGGAATCAATCTATGGCACAAGAGAATGGAAACGGGAAAGCGATTTCCAACCGGGAGGCGAAGAACAGCGCGTTTATAACTTATTTCAGCGAGCCTGAGAACGCTTCACAGTTATATGCGGCGCTGGGGGATGGAGAGGCGTCCCCGGAGGATATTACTTATGTCACTCTGGAGGGAGTACTGTTTATCGCCCGGAAAAACGATCTGGCATTCACTGTGAAAAACCGGGTGCTGGTCATCAGCGAGCACCAGTCTACAATCAATGAAAACATGCCCCTGCGGGATCTGCTGTATCTGGGGCGTACTCTGGAGAAACTTCTGGACGAGAGATCTATCTATAAACGCAGCCTGCTCAGGATTCCCACCCCGGAATTTTTCGTCTTCTATAATGGTAACGATCCGTATCCGACGGAAAAAATCCTGCGACTTTCCGATGCCTATCTTGAAAAGATGGAGCAACCTATGTTAGAATTGACAGTGAAAGTGATCAATATCAATTTTTCATCGGGACATAAATTTCTGCAGGAGTGCCGCCCAATGTATGAGTATTCCTGGTTCATCCAGCGAATCAAGGACTACCAGGCGGACGGCTGGTCCAGAGATGCGGCGATCACCCAGGCAGTGAAAGACTGTCAGAGGGAGGGCGTCCTGGTGGAGTTCATTAAGAAGCATGGCTCGGAGGTGGCAAATATGCTGTACACGCAGTGGAACTGGGACGATGCGA
>CAYLIM010000101.1:0-9006 GCA_964383805.1 uncultured Acetatifactor sp. | reverse complement strand
CCCCCTCCATCGGGGCCTGCACCACCGTCACCGTGTCCCTGCCTATATCCGTCACTCTCCAGGCAAAAGCCCCCAGAAGAAAACGGTCCCCTTTCTGGGTCTCATACACAAATTCCTCGTCCGCCTCCCCCACCTTGACGCCGTCCTGAGTGCGCACAGTATACAGGCCCTTGTCGGGGATGGTCCCCCCTGCGGAGATTGCCAGCATCCTGCTGTAGCCGTCCCCCTCCACTCTCCCGTGAATGCGGTCGTAGAGAATCCTGGGCCGCACCGGGATCTCCCGCTTGTGCTCATAGTCCCCGGCCAGCATCTCCAGCACAGCCTCCACGTCCTCTTTCGTGACATGTCGGAAAGGCCATGCCCTGGGCAGAATCCCCATGACCTCCTCCACCTCATATCCCCTGAACGCCGCCATGGAGACCAGGTGCTGGGCCAGGATATCCAGACAACCCTCCGGGGGATTCAGCCGCTCCACCCTGTTTTCCCGGGCCAGCTGCGCCGTCATGCCGCAGAGCACACACTCCGCCGCCGTCCTTGGGAACAGATACATAACGCTGGTGCGGGAGGGATTGTGCCCCGCCCGGCCCAGTCTCTGCAAAGTGCCGGAGATAGTGCGGGGACAACCCACCTGCAGCACCTGATCGATCTCCCCCACGTCAATTCCCAGTTCCATGGAGGAGGTGGCGCACAAAAGCCGCAGCCTCCCCGCCCGCAGCGCCTCTTCCGTCTCCTGCCGCTGCTCTTTGGCAAGACTCCCATGGTGTACGCGGGCAAAATCCTCCCCGCCCAATAGATTCACATAGTAGGCCAATTTTTCCGCATACCGTCTGCCCTCCACAAAGGCGATGACGCTGCGATTGCCCTGGCAGTACTGATACACCAGCGACGCCAGCTCCTGCCATACCGGGTCCTTCCTTTTCTTGCGGGCGTCCGCATAAGGCCCCAGAATCTGCAGCTGTACCCTTTTTTCCATGGTGGGAGCCGCCACCGTCACCGCCTCGGGAGCCAGATACTGGGCCGCACGGTCCAGAGGCGCGATGGTGGCGGACAGGCCGATGCGCTGCAGGGGCTTTCCGCACAGGGCGTCCAGTCTGGCCAGAGAGAGCATCAGATGCGCTCCCCGCTTGGTGTCAATCAATGCATGCAGTTCGTCTATGATAATAGCTCTGGCAGTGCAGAGTACATTTTGCCCCGTTTTGCTGGTCAGCATCAGATAGAGGGACTCTGGGGTGATAATCAGGATATGGGGCGGCTTTTTTACCATCTGCTGTCGCTCCCGGCTGCTGGTGTCCCCGGTGCGGATGGCAACGGAGAGCAGTTCCTGACCGCCGATTCCCTCCAGCGGCTTTCGCAGGTTCTCACGGATATCCGCCGCCAGAGATTTCAGCGGCGACACATATATAAGCTGCAGCTCCTGCCGCAGGGTTCCCTCCAGGGCCTTGGCCTTGAGCCTGTCCAAAAACACCAGAAAGGCAGAAAGAGTTTTACCGGTCCCGGTGGGGGCGGACACCAACACATGCCCCCCTGCGGCGATGGCGGGCCAGGAGATTTCCTGTACTTTGGTGGGCGCGCCCAGCGTCTCCCGGAACCAGTCTGCGGTCCGACTGCTGAATAATTGTAGACAATCCTTCATGGTTTCCTCTTTTCTGGGATATTTCATCCGTTCACATCCTGCAGATAACATATACCCGTATCCGAGAAACAAAATAACCGTTCAGTTGCGAGCGGTTATTTGGGATATGCGGTCAATGATATTGCTGAAACAGTTGATTTTTATAGTTATATAGTAAATAACTCTTGGAGTGTCGTCAAGTATCTTTTGCATAATGCTTTTTTTATTTAAAGTGCAAAAAATTGTCGATTTTTGCATTTCAGAGCAAAAAGTTAAAATTTTTAATTTATCATCCTCGTTTTTAAGGATTTCTTACCAGTTCATAGATATTACTCATCTCTTCACTTTCATCATACAAATCTTGATACATTTTGGTTTCAACTACCGAGAAACCTGTTCTTTCCAAAGTTCTGCAGGAGGCAATATTTTCAACCCTGGCTGTGGCAACAAGTTTTTTCAGGTTATATCTTGCAAACAAATAATCTACCAAACATTGCAGCGCTTCAGCGGCGTATCCATTTCCACGATAGTTGGCGCCGATAAAATATGTGACGCCAACTTCCGCAAGGTCCTCATAATACGAACTTCCTACAGAACCAATTACCATATGACTTATCTTATCCTCTATAGCAAACGCCATGTATTGATTATAGGGATCATCTTCTGTTTCTAAATGTATTGCCTCACTTATAAATTCGCCCATCCATTTATGGCATTCACTGCAATCTCCGAAAATTTCTGTCAGACTGCCATCAGAGGCCATTTTGATAAATGCTTTTTCGTCAGATTTGTGTAAACTTCTTATAATTAATCTCCTGGTTTCTAAAAACATATAATACCTCTCAATTCATTCTCCAGCACGTCGGCAAAGCGCTGTATAGGCTCCCCGAGCGTTTCCGCGTAGTCGAAGATCTGTTTATCGTCCTTGTACTCCAACGGCGCTCTGCGAACTTCCACAGCGATTTTAAGCGCCTCGGGGACCGGACAAAGATTGTTTTCTATAGCCCAGTCGGCCGCAGCCGTCTTCGCAATGATTTTTTCGGTGCGCAGGGTGTACAGGCATCGTGCGATATCCAACAGCCAGCCGAATGAGTACAGATCGCGTCCCGTATTCTGCGCATATTTTCTAATGGTTTCGTAATGATGTTTTACATCGGCGTACAGATTGCTGAAACCCGGCGCCTTCAGCTGACTACGAACATCACGGCCATATAATAAAGTACTGCTTTCAATCAGCTCCACCATACTGAAACTGTCAAACATATATGTATCGGTAATTCTCTCACCGCTTGTCCCCCAATAGACCACTCGGTCGGGGGTTTTCGATATAAAAGCGTCCAATGTCAGCATACCGCCCTCAAACGAACGGTAATATGGATTGCCGGGTTCTCTCTCAAGCATTGTCTGGCGGAGTTTTACGAGTTTCTGAGCCTGTTCCTCAGATATCTGCCTGTCGGTTAAGACGAGGATATCAATATCGCTCCATCCCAGTCTGAAATCATCCAATACTGAGGAGCCGTACAAATATATTGACAGCTCACAGTCCGGCAAAATACTGTGTATCTCATGAACCATCTTGTTTATGGCTTTCTGGCGTTCGCCGCGTTCCGCACCTACAGGGTGAAGGATGTATTCCTGATTCGGGTATCCCATAGCCACCACAAGGGCGTCCTCAACAAAACCATACTTTTCATAGAGCGCTCTCGGCGCAGGGCCTTTCTCATCATCGGCCCGAAAGGTGCAGACCGATATCTCTCTGGTCCTGTCCAAATTTCGCAGAGTTTCATCCATAAGCATTGAGGCGATACCATGTCGCCGATGATCGGGAGAGACGCCAAGACAGCAAATCATATTGCGGCCTCTTGAGAAAAGCATAACGCCTGCGATCTCGCCGTCAACCTTTACACAAATAGCCTGCTGTTTCCCCATGAACTTGAGAACGGTAGCCCTGTGCTCGTCCAGTTTCTCCCCAGTCTCCAGACCCGGGAAATTCCAGCTGATCCGTTTCACAAGACTCATCCAGTTATCTATATCTTCAGGTACACCGTAAAATAGCTGCATAGCCTTCCTCCGTTATAAAAAGCACTGTCATAATCAACACAATAGACCGACAAATTCACTTCCCCATCTCCGTCATATACAGGATCAACTTTATGCAGAAGGCATCCCCCTTGGTTTCCATCTCCATGACGCCATTGTAAGATTCCACGATCTTCCTCACATTCTTTAAGCCGATTCCATGCTGCTCCTTTACCCTTTTAGTAGTCAGTAACGACCTGTTTCTTCCGCCCTGTTTCTCCCATACCAGGTTCTCCGGCCTGAAACTGTTCTCCACTTCTATTTTCAGCACTTCTCTGTTCAGCGTAATCTGTACTCCCAGGTACTTTCTCTCCGTCTGTTTCGCCGCCTCTATGGCATTTTCCAGCAGGTTACCCAGCAGCACATTGATATCAAAGGAATGCTGTATTTCCTCCGGCAACACAACCTTCACCGTCACGGTATCCAACTCCTCCCTGGCCTTTTGCAGCATATAATTCAATACGCTGTCAATCTCCACATTGCCGGAAAAGACCACCTCTTTGGGATTGTGTATAAAATCTTCCATCTGGTCAACATAGCGCCGGATTTCCGCTGCCCCATATCTGTCCGCCAACAGCCTGATTTCATTCATATGGTGTTTCATGTCATGCCGCAGAGCCTTGGCCTTTTCCTCGCCCTCCAGGATTACGCCCAGCTGATTGGCATATACCTGTACCTTCTGCCTGAGCATCTCCGTCTCATATCTCTGCGAGACAGAATCGAGTAGCAAGTCATACAGATAGAACATGAAGAAATTGATCGCCAGCAAGCCTATACTCACGACGCCGCTCCCCACCCCGCTGCAATTGCCAAAATAAAAAAGAAAATGAATAATCCCTATGCTGCACAATGGCACAAAGAGCAGGGAAAATCGCTGTGTGATCTCCTCTTCCTTATGGCTGGTGATAACTTTTTCCACTACAAGCTCACATATCAAAATCAGGAAAATGGATAGAACCGAATATACTTGGTCGAAACTCTGCCCATCTTCATAAGGAATAAACGGCAGGGTAGCCGCTGCATCACAGCCCATATTGATTATGTATATGGAACAGGTGACAAACAGGTTAGTTCTGAAAGATTTTGTATGCAGCCGCACCACTGCGCCAATTCCTATGAGGTTACAGGCAACATTGATCCACATTGTGTGAAACGTCCAATACAGCAATATGTTAGCGATATAAAAACAGGCGCAGACCACGAATACCTTTCTTCTGCCCGCCTGGGATTTTCCCAAAAAGACCTTCGCAAAACGCTCAATCACATAGATTCGCAGGAGATTGACAACTGCGCAGATTGCAAAATCAAGCATGGCTATTCCTCCCTCAGGAGCCTTTCCCTGACCCGGCTGCGGTTGGCCTGGCTGATCGCCAGAACAACGCCGTTATAAAGCTCCACTGACTCATAAGCGTACCGCAGCACATGTCTGTGATTCACCACATAAGATTTATGGATCACCAGAAAATCCTCCGACAGATTCTTTATGACGTCTTTTAGACTGCCATAGAATTCATGGGTTTCCCTCAAAGTTACCAGCCTGATCTTTCTGCCCGCACTCTCCAGATAGACGATATCCCCCATAGGCACATAATAGTAATCCTTCCCTCGCCGGAATTCAAACCGCTCGTTTTTCCTGTCTATAATCCGCACCGCCATGTTCAGGGTTTCGCTTATCTGCTCCTTAGAAATGGGCTTGACCAGAAAGTCCAGGGGCTGCGTCTTAAACAATTGCCGGGCATAGGAAGCCTTCCCGGAGATATAGACGATCTGCAGCCCCATATTGTCCAGTTCGTTGCGGATATAGGCGCCCACCTCTATTCCCGTCATCCTGAAAAGCTCTATATCCAAAAACAGGAGATCCAGATGATTGCCCGAGGTAAGATAATCCCTTAATCCCTCGCCCGTGTTCCAGATGGATACCTCTACCTCAATGTCCTTCTCCTTTGCACAACACAGCAGCATATTTTCCAGAGACGTGCAGATATTTTCCCCGTCGTCACATATTCCGATATTATACTTTTTCTGTGCCAACCTGCCCCCTCCTCTCTGGAATAGAATCTCGTCCCCGAGCCAATCATACCATGTTTCAAATTAAACAGCAATAGATAGGTATTTTTTACAAAATACCTATGAGTTATTACATCAAATGGCACAGGGTGGCTTTTCATGATAGAGTCATTATCTGTTGACATACATATTGCGGCAAGGATAAAGAAAGGAGAAGACAACATGAAGAAATTGTGGAGAACTTTGGGCGCGCTCATCCTGGGAATGGCTTTTTTGACGGGATGCGGAGACGAGCTGACGGGTGTAGCTCTCAATGGGCAGCCGATAGACTCAGTCGAAATTGCCATGGAAAGTGACGGACAGCGCGGACAGGCGGAAAACGGCGAGCGGATCACACTGACTCTGGGGACTCTGGGTGAGGACTGCTACCTGCGAAGCGTGGTGAACTCCTATAATGCCCTGAGTGAGAGGTACTATGTTGAAATCGTGGACTATTTACCCAAGCATTATGACAATGTCACACACGAAGCGGCCGAGGACAGGTTTCGCATGGATCTTGCCACCGGTAAAGGAACAGACATCGTTTGTTTTGGCAATCTGATTGCGGACGAACTGGGATATGCGGGAATGCTAACAGATCTCAATACCTTTCTGACCCCTGAAGAGAAACAGGAGAAATATCTGGGCAATATTCTGGAATGTGCCCAGACCGGTGAGGCCCTTTACGAAATTTCTCCCGCATTCACGCTTGAACTCATAGTGGGGGATGGCTCTAAACTTGGCATGGAAAACGGCTGGACTCTGGAAGAGATGCTGGAAAGTTTTGAGAGAAACGGCCGGGATGGGTCAGCGCTGGGCAAAGGCCAAGTACGGACAGTGGCTTATCTGGTAGCGAATTCCATTGAATACTATGTGGACTGGAACATGGGCACGGCAGATTTCTGCAATGAGGAATTTTACCGTATTCTGGAATTTGGAAAAGCCGCCGACAGAGGTGAATTTATCCGCCCTACCAGAGAGAGCGTCGCATCGGGAACCCATCTCGCCAGCTGTGAAATGCTGGTGAATGTGGCGGACATTCAGAAATTCAAATGGCTGTTTGGAGACAATATGGCGGTAAAAGGATGGCCCAGCAGCTATGGTACGGGAGTGGCCGTCAACATCTCAGCCTCCTCCATGGGAATCAGTTCAAATAGCCAGTATCCGGATGGAGCCTGGGATTTCCTGGATTTTTATGCAGGAGCTACCTGGACAGAGCGAGAAGTTTATGCAGAGGGAGTTCTGATAAAGGAATCCTTTTTGTTTCCGGGATTTCCTTTAAACAGACAGCTTTTTGAGGAGGCATTGGAAATATCCATGGTGCAGCAGTATACGGATGCCGGAGACCCCGTGGCTTTGCTTTGGGGAGAAAGCGGCATACCGAACTTCTATGCCAATACGGCAGAGGACGTGGAAAAGCTGTACGAGGTAATTGCACTGGCAGACAGACGGAGTGTCACCCCCCGATTGGCAATCATTCGAATCATCGAAGAGGAGATCAGCGGGTACAACGCCGGAGTCCTGACCGCAGAGCAGACGGCAGAAAAAATTCAAAATCGGGTGCAAATGTATTTGAACGAGCAGAAATGAGCGCCATTGTTAATACATAGAAACTGCCAGAAAGACGAGGGAAAAAACATGAAGATGGTGAAAAAAAGATTGGGAGCAATTGTATTAGGAGTAGCAATTGTTCTGGCTGGATGCGGAGGCGGACAGACAGATGAGGTTTCAGGAATCTGGTCTGTGGCGACAGACAGCATCGGTATAGAAGACTCGGGGCAAATTAGCGGGGGCCAGAGCGATCAGGGGCAAAACATATTGACATTGGGAGTATTTGAGACTCCCTGGGAGTTGACAAGAGCGGTAGATGCCTATAATGCAAGAAACGGGAAATACTATGTTGAGATTGTAGACTATGGGCAGGAGTATCAGGATTATGATACTGCGAAGGAGCGGTTCAAGCTGGATTTGGCTACTTCAAGGGGAACGGATATCATCTGGGTGGGAGATCTGGTTGCTGATGAACTGGGATATGCAGGCGTATTGGCAGACTTGAATACATATCTTACACCGGAGAGCAGGGAGAAATACTTGACCAATATTTTGGAGTGTGCTCAGACTGGTGATGCCCTTTACGAAATAGCAGCCACATTTGAGCTTGAGTTTATTGCCGGGGACAGTGGGAAACTTGGTACGGAGACCGGATGGACAATAGATGAGATGCTTAAGACATTTCGTGCCAACAACAAGGATGCCAATGCACTTGGGGGTGTTGGAGTGTATACGACACAGGAGTTAGTTTTACATGCCATAGAAGATTTTGTGGACTGGGACGCTGGCAGGACAGATTTCTGCAATCAGGAATTTTATGATATTTTGGAGTTTTGCAGGAATGAGAGTGGCTGGGCAATGGCCACTCAGGAAAGTGTGGCATCAGGAACTCATCTGGCTGTCCGAAGTGGAATTTCAGACGTGACAGGTATACAGTATAAGAATTGGCTACTTGGGAACAATTGGGTGGTAAAAGGATGGCCCTGTAACCAGGGGACAGGTGTAACCATCTCATTTTGGAATTCATTTGCCATCAGTTCTTATAGCCAATGCCCGGAGGGAGCCTGGGATTTCCTTGAGTACTACATGACTTTGGACTGGTTGGAGGAATATGCGGCACTTCATCCGGATATTCCTCCAAAAACATATGCAAGCATTCATGGTTTGCCACTTAATAGGCTTGCGTTTGAGGAAATGCTGGAGTGGTCTACAGTGCCGCAGTATTATGAGGATACGGGAAAACCTATTCCTTTCTATTTCGGGGAAGGAGGCGTTCCGAATTTTTATGCGAATTCTGCGGAGGATGTGGAAAGAATAAAGGAGATAGTAGCGTTGGCAGATAGAAAGAGCCTGCCAAATCAATCGTTTGTTTTTCAAATTATCGAAGAGGAGATTATCGGATATAAGACAGGAGGGTTGTCTGCAGAGCAGACGGCAGAAAAAATTCAAAATCGGGTGCAACTCTATCTAAACGAGCAGAAATAATCGCACCATCACTACATAAGTCTGCCCTCTATGACCAGGCCATGAGGGCGGACTTATTTCTTTTTGCAGATACTGTTATCAAAAATCTTGTAGAATCTCCCCAAATCCGCTATAATGTTCACTGATAATAGAAAAACTGATTGCAGGAAAGAGGAAAACCATGAAAATAGTGCTACAGAACCTGACCAAGAAATTCCCCAGCCGCAACAAGAAATCCCCTGGGGAAGTCATTG
>CAYLIM010000100.1:0-9399 GCA_964383805.1 uncultured Acetatifactor sp. | reverse complement strand
TTATTTGTGAGAATCCGAAACACAAGCAGAGACAGGGATAATCACCGCTTGATCACAGCTTTTTGATCGAGTATGTGAGTTCTTGTCCAGTTATTATGTGCGGCTGAACCAGCCTGTTTTGAGATGGGCTGATTATCATAGAACTGGGGTAGAGCTTACGGAGATTACTTCTTGATTACCGAACGTGGACGAAGGAGTTTTTGTAAGATTGTAAAGAACACAATCTAACAAAAACTAGCCTTGTCCTAAAGAATTCGCCTTAGGCGAATTCTTTACAGGGTGCGGCAAGTGGAAACAGAGTTTGCGGCAGACTGGGGGACAGAGAGGTTCGACGTTCGGGAAGATCGGATTTGTAACAGAAGGCGTCCGGTTGGGTGAAAGCCCCAATCAATTAGTAACAGGCGTACAAAAACAGACCAACTACAGTACGCAGCGTTCATAATTATGAAAACGCAAAGAAAATGGAGGAAACGTAAATGGCTCGTATCGCAGGTGTTGACTTACCTAGAGAAAAACGAATCGAAATCGGTTTGACTTACATCTATGGCATTGGCAGAGTAAGCTCAAACAAAATCTTGGCCGAGGCAGGGGTGAACCCTGACACTCGTGTGAGAGACGTAACTGACGAAGAAGTGAAGAAGATCAGCGAGGCAATCGAGAAGATGGGCATTATGGTTGAGGGTGACCTCCGCAGAGAGACAGCCCTGAATATCAAGAGATTGCAGGAGATCGGCTGCTATCGCGGTATCCGTCATCGTAAGGGTCTGCCCGTTCGCGGTCAGAATACCAAGAACAATGCCAGAACACGCAAGGGTCCCAAGCGCACCGTTGCAAACAAGAAAAAGTAATTTGGTTTCATAGGACAATGATTATTAGGAAAGTAGGTTAGTTTAAAATGGCAAAAGTTGCAAAAAAAGTAACAAAAAAACGTGTCAAGAAAAACGTTGAACGCGGACAGGCACATATTCAGTCTTCTTTTAACAATACGATTGTTACGCTGACTGACGCTGAGGGCAACGCTCTGAGCTGGGCAAGTGCCGGTGGTCTTGGTTTTAGAGGTTCAAGGAAATCTACTCCGTATGCCGCACAGATGGCGGCAGAGACAGCCACAAAGGCTGCTTTGGTACATGGGCTCAAGACCGTAGACGTGTTTGTAAAGGGTCCCGGTTCGGGACGTGAGGCTGCTATCAGAGCATTGTCTGCATGCGGCCTGGAGGTGACAAGTATCCGTGACGTAACTCCGGTTCCTCACAATGGATGCCGTCCGCCTAAGAGGAGACGTGTATAGTACAAGAAGAATTTCTAAAGTCGTGCCACAGAGGGTGTCACGCCAAGAAATTCTAATCTTGTACGAAAGAATTTGCCTTGCAAATTCTTTAAGGTTTACGGCTTAATGGCTGTAAGAGAGAACAAATACGCATGTTGGAAGAAGGTACTGCGCGAAATGTGCGGTATTGTAAACATCTAATTAAAGGAGAAAAACAAAAATGGCAGTTAATCGTGTACCTGTATTAAAAAGATGCAGAGCGTTGGGCCTGGAGCCTTCCTATCTGGGCTATGACAAGAAATCCAACAGAACCAATGCCAGAGCGGGCAAGAAGGTAAGTGAGTACGGCCTGCAGCTGCGTGAGAAGCAGAAGGCTAAGTTCATTTATGGTGTGTTGGAGAAACCTTTCCACAATTACTATGTAAAGGCCGACAGAATGAAGGGCATGACCGGTGAAAATCTGATGGTTATGCTGGAGAGCAGACTGGACAATGTTGTGTTCAGAATGGGCTTTGCCAGAACCAGAAGAGAGGCGCGTCAGGTCGTGGGCCACAAGCATGTAACGGTCAACGGCAAGGTGGTAAGTATTCCTTCTTATCTGATTAAGGCCGGCGACGTGATCGAGATCAAGGAGAGTGCAAGATCCTTACAGAGATACAAGGACATCGTGGAGGTTACCGGCGGCAGGCTGGTGCCCGAATGGATGGATGTGGACATTGAGGCCCTGAAGGGAACCATCAAGAATCTTCCTACCAGAGAGATGATCGATGTACCTGTAGACGAGATGTTGATTGTCGAGTTATATTCCAAATAATTGAGGCGACAAGAATCCGTAAAAGGAGGGTATTTGCAGTGTTTGATTTTGAAAGACCGAATATTGAGGTTGTTGAGATTTCTGAAGACAAGAAATACGGTAAATTCGTAGTTGAACCTCTGGAAAGAGGCTATGGTATTACACTTGGTAACTCTCTGAGAAGAATCATGCTTTCCTCTCTGCCCGGCGCAGCAGTGAGCCAGGTAAAGATCGAGGGCGTATTGCATGAGTTCAGCTCCATCCCCGGTGTGAAGGAGGATGTGACAGAAATCATTATGAATATCAAGAGTCTGGCAATCAAGAACAACAGCGAGACCAACGAGGTGAAGACCGCCTACATCGAGTTCGAGGGCGAGGGTGTGGTGAAAGCCTCCGATATTCAGGTGGATCAGGATATTGAGATTCTCAATCCGGATCTGGTGATTGCCACGCTGAGCGGCAAGAATACCAAGCTGTATATGGAGCTGACCATTACCAGGGGCAGAGGCTATGTGAGTTCCGATAAGAACAAACGCGAGGATTTACCCATCGGTGTAATTGCGATAGATTCTATCTATACTCCCGTAGAGCGGGTAAATGTGACAGTGCAGAATACCCGTGTGGGACAGATCACAGACTTCGACAAACTGACACTGGACGTCCACACCAACGGCACGTTGGTTCCGGACGAGGCAGTCAGCCTGGCCGCCAAGGTACTCAGCGAGCATTTGAGTCTCTTCATCAACCTGTCCGAGAATGCCAAGAATGCAGAGGTTATGGTTGAGAAGGAAGACAATGAGAAGGAAAAAGTGCTGGAGATGAGCATTGATGAACTGGAGCTTTCCGTTCGTTCCTACAATTGTCTGAAGAGAGCCGGTATCAACACGGTGGAGGAGCTGACCAACAAGACTTCCGAGGATATGATGAAGGTTCGTAATCTGGGCCGCAAGTCTCTGGAGGAAGTGCTGGCAAAGCTGAAAGAGTTGGGACTGCAGTTGAATCCCAGTGAAGATTAGAGACAGAAGAAAATCTAACATGATATAATACATCATGTAAGATTTTCTAATCTGCTCTATAAAGAATCGCCGTAGGCGATTCTTTACGGCCTAAAGCTGTTATGGGATTTTAGTTTGTTAAATGTGTTCCCGCAGTAAGTCCATGGGCGTGGGGGAACTGTAACTTCGAGTGGAAATTTTATTGCGTCCGGTATGTAAGTCCGAAGAGCGTGGCCGGATGTACCATGAATGGAGAAAGGAAATTGTATTATGGCAAAGTACAGAAAATTGGGCAGAACTTCTTCCCAGAGAAAAGCGTTACTTAGAAATCAGGTGACTGCCCTGATTGCACACGGCAAGATCGTTACCACCCAGGCCAAGGCCAAGGAGGTGCAGAAGATCGTTGAGGGTCTCATCGCACTGGCTGTCAAGGAGAAGGACAACTACGAGACCGTTACCGTCACCGCCAAGGTTGCCCGCAAGGACAAGGACGGCAAGAGAGTAAAGCAGATCGTTGACAAGGACACCAAGGCTGTGTTGTCCGAGACCCATCGCGATAAGGATGGAAAGATTCTGAGAATCGAGAACGGCGTGACCGTGACTGTGTACGATGAGGTGGAGAAGGAGATCAAGAAAGACCTTCCCAGCAGACTGCATGCCCGTCGTCAGATGATGAAGGTGCTGTATCCCGTAGTTGAGGTTCCCAAGGAGGCTGCCGGCAAAAAGAAAAACACCAAGGAAGTTGACCTGGTGGCAAAGCTGTTTGACGAGTATGCTCCCAAGTATGTGGACCGCAAGGGCGGCTACACCAGAATTATCAAGATTGGCCAGCGCAAAGGCGACGCTGCTCTGGAGGTTATTCTGGAGCTGGTATAGTGGCCGGAAACAAAATGAAATGAAATATCAAAGAGGAATTGGTCTTGCATCAATTCCTCTTTTTTAGTATGATAGGACTGGGAAGTGCAATATTTGGCACGAAAGTTTCAGCAGAAACAAATGCAGGAGAGAAGATTATGTACGAATGCCCGGGCTGCGGAGCCAACATGAAATTTAATATCGCGTCCCAACAGATGGCCTGTGTCTACTGCGGCATGCAGGTGGAGCCTCACAGCCTGCAAATGGACGAGGACGCCACATCGGACGATACCTTTGAGATCACCCGATTTACCTGCCCTCAGTGTGGCGGTGAGATGCTCAGCGGCGATCAGGACGCCACAGCGTTCTGCAGTTTCTGCGGCGCTGCCAATATACTGACCAGCAGATTGGTGAGGGAAAAACGCCCCCGCTATATCATTCCTTTTAAAAAGACCAAGGAGGACTGCAAGAAGGCGTATGCTAAAAAAATGCGCTGGGCGCTCTTTGCTCCCCGGGAGATGCGCGACCCGTCCCACATAGACAGCTTTCGGGGGATATATATGCCCTACTGGACCTATCAGCTGGAGCAGAAGGGCGGCGTATGCTTTAAGGGTAAAAAAAGCTACCGGAAAGGAAATTATGTCTACACGGACCACTATGATTTACAGGGGGAGATAGACGCCGATTACTATGGCTTTTCCTATGACGCCTCCTCCACCTTTTACGACAACATCAGTGAAGCTCTGGCCCCCTATTATGTGAGGGACCAGGTGGAATTTACCCCGGCTTATCTCAGCGGTTTCTATGCGGATATAGCGGATGTGGATGAGTATCTGTACCGTGAGAATGCGCTGTCGATGGCGAATGAGAGCAGCTGGGCAAAGATAAGCAGCGAAAAAGCTTTTAAGAAATACAGTGTGAGCAGCACAAACCAGTCCAACCTGACGGAAAAGCTACATACCCAGTGTACTGCCGTCCACAGCACCATGTATCCGGTCTGGTTCCTGTCCTGGCGCAAGGACGACAGAGTGGCCTACGCCACCGTAAACGGTCAGACCGGCAAGGTGGCGGCGGACCTGCCCATTGACGTCAAAAAGTTTATCGTATTGGCATTGGCGCTGGCCGTTCCGTTGTTTATTCTGCTCAATATGATTGGTACGATGAAACCGAGCACTCTGCTGATACTGTGCAGTCTGCTGAGCATTGTCGCCGCCTGGATTTATCTGCTGGAGCTGCGGGCCATCCGCCGGCGGGAGAATAACGAGACGGACGCGGCGCTGCAGATGTCCAAGCGTTCAAAAACTCCGTCGGTGAGGTTGTCGCTGACATCGCTTATAACCTATATGATGTTAGGAGCCACGTTTTTGCCCTTATGGCTGATCCTTGTTGTGGAATTAGGCGGGCGCGCCACATTCATCTGGCCTCTTATAGCCCTGATAGTCTGTGCGGTATTTTACTTTATGAGTCTATGGGCGGAGAAAAAACTGGAAAACTACAGACACCGCTATGGAGGACTGGCTGCCATGGGGGCGCAGGCCGTGACGGCAATCATCTGTTATGTGAACCCGGTGTCGGACCTGTGGTATTATCTGGGAGCGCTGTTGATCATGCTGTCTGTACTGTATGATATTCTGGATATTCTGAGGAGCTATAACCGGCTTGCCATGCGCAGACTTCCTCAGTTTGACAAGCAGGGAGGTGACGACCGTGCGTAAGATTGGATGTTACAAAATGCTGGGACTGCTGGTGGGTTTGCTGGCCTTTCTGAGCGTGAGGCTGCCGGTTAGGGCCGAGATATTCTACACCAATGAGGATACAGGCTATCAGGTGTATATAGAGGATGACGCAGGACTGCTGTCCGTGACGGAACAGCAGGAGCTGGCAGAGCAGATGCAGGGCATTACTGCCTACGGAAATGTGATGTTTAAGACCATAAGCGAAAACAGCTCCAGTACCGACGGCTATGCCAGGGCATTCTATCGGGAGCGCTTTGGCAGTTCCAGCGGCACCATGTTTCTCATCGATATGGATAACCGCAACATCTGGATACGCAATGACGGACGTATCAGCCATATTATAACCAATGCATACTCCGACACGATCACGGACAATTGCTACCGATTTGCCACCAAGGGGGATTATTACGGCTGCGCCCAAACGGCTTTCTCGCAGATTGAGGCGCTGCTGGAAGGTCAGCGGATCGCCCAGCCCATGAAATATATCTGCAACGCCTTCCTTGCGATGATCCTGTCCCTGCTGTTTTCACTGGGACTGGTTCGTCTGATCTCGAAAAATACCGTACCCGGCCACAATGATCTGCTGCGAGCGGCGCCCCACAAGTTTTGGCTGAACAATCCCCGGGCTATATACACGCACACCACCAAGGTGTACGATCCGCCTTCCTCAAGCAGCAGCGGTGGCGGAGGCAGCAGCAGTGGAGGTGGCGGAGGCAGCAGCGGCAGCGGCGGTGGCCACAGTTTCTGACGCTCCCTACGGTGTTTTCTGAAAATGCTGGTAGTCCTTACAGGAGTTCCAGTCGCCGCCCCAGATAAAGCCATGCTCTTTAAAAAGGCGGCAGCACAGATCGCTCTCATCGATCTTGTAGGGGAAGGATTTACTGCGGTCCGCATAGTCCGCCCCGACGGCAGGGGCCACATTTATGGTGTGGTCCTTGTTGTAGGTAATATAGGGATTATATAGAGGATTGACGTCGATCGCCAGTCCGTAGGCATGTCGCGACAGGCTGGAGGAACCCGATACCACCCGGTAGTTGAAACAGGAGGTATTGTTGTCCTCCATGGACAGATCATCGTCTCCGTCGTACTCGTCAATCAGGCGGATTTTCTCGATCTGATACTCTGCCGTGTACAGTTCATAAAAGATTTCCACAAGGTCCTGCGCTATGGCCTGATTGCAAATCAGCTCCCCCTCTGCGGAATTTCCCTCAAAGTCACGGTAAAGCACATGGACATAGGAGAGATCGCCGGTAAGAATGGCCGGTTCCTCCAGACCTTCGGGATAGGACACACCCGTTATATACTCCACAAGTCCATCGGAAAGGGGTTCGTGGTAAAAACCCTCCTCCCATGTAATTCGCGCGTCTGCCATCAGCTCTCCGTTCAAAGAGAGACCTGCCAGGGAAACGCTGTTGGCGGGTTCCGTCAAATTCTGCAGATCATCTGTCTCCATATCACTGTCTGCCTCATTTATTTTCGGATTCTCTGTATCATATGCACCGCTCTCCGCATCCGCCACTTCCTCCGGGGACGTATCGGTCTCTGGGGATGGCGAAAACGTTGAAGTCTGCTCCGGTTCGGCACTCCCTGTCGGCGCTGAAGTGGTCTGGGGATGTTCCTGGGCGATGTCTCCCAGGGTCTGGGGATGTTCCTGAGCGATGTCTCCCAGGGTCTGGGAGCCGATTCCTGCGATGCGGCTGATACTGACACATATGACAATCACCGCCCCGATGGTGGCAAGTCCTTTTAATAAGATATTTCGCTTTTTGTTCATATTTAGTGCACCTTGTCTTTCCTATTAGTCATGGGTAGAGATCCCAAACCCCAGAGTGTTACAGGCAGAGCCCCAAGACCTTCTGCCCTCACGGACATTATAGCATGCCCCTCTGTATTCGTCAAAATTCAGTTTTTTAATTTTGTGATTGTAAAAGCATGCTAATTTTAGTAGAATAGTTAGTTGAGGTATGTAGGGATGAGTATTGTAAAAACCGAAAATCTGACATATGAATATTTGAAACGGGACGAGGACGGCAATGTGGAAGGTGTCACCAAGGCTGTGAACGATGTGTCGCTGCATATTCGGCGGGGCGATTTCATAGCTATTGTAGGCCACAACGGTTCCGGCAAGTCCACTTTGGCCAAGCATATGAACGCCATACTGCAGCCCACTCAGGGCACGGTGTGGGTGGATGGCATGGACACCCGGCAGGAGGACAGGGTCTGGGAGATCCGTCAGAGGGCCGGCATGGTGTTCCAGAATCCGGACAACCAGATTATCGGTCAGCTGGTGGAGGAGGATGTGGGATTTGGCCCGGAAAATCTGGGCGTTCCCACAGAGGAGATATGGAAGAGAGTGGAGGAGAGCCTGCGGGCAGTGGGAATGTATCAGTACCGCACTCACTCGCCTAACAAGCTTTCCGGCGGTCAGAAACAGCGGGTGTCCATCGCTGGAGTGTTGGCCATGCATCCACAATGTATTGTGCTGGATGAGCCTACCGCCATGCTGGACCCCAGCGGCCGCAGGGAAGTGATCTGCGCTGTCAGGGAGCTGAATCAAGCGGAGAAGGTCACGGTTATCCTGATTACCCACTATATGGAGGAGGTTATCCATGCGGACCGGGTCTTTGTCATGGACCGGGGACGTATTGCCCTGGAGGGCACCCCACGGGAGATTTTTTCCCAGGTGGAGAGATTGCAGGAGCTGCGGCTGGATGTGCCGCAGGTAACACTGTTGGCCCACGAGCTTCGACGTCGGGGCCTGAAACTCCCGGCGGGTATTCTGACCCCCCAGGAACTGGTGAAGGCGCTTGAAAGGAATGAGAGGACCCCGGCGGGGAGAGAGACGGGAGAGGGGGAGGAAGATGGCGCTGACTGTTGAACATGTGAATTATATATATGATCCGGATACTCCCCAGGCCCGCAAGGCGCTGGACGATATCAGCCTGACGATCCCAGAGGGACAGTTCATAGGGATTATCGGTCATACCGGTTCGGGAAAATCCACGCTTGTGCAGCATTTAAACGGGTTGATTAAGGCCACTGAGGGGCATATCTATTATAACGGACAGGACATTGACGCCAAAGATTACGACAAGAAAGAACTGCGCAGCAGGGTTGGATTGGTATTCCAGTACCCTGAGCATCAGCTGTTTGAGGTGGACGTGTTCTCGGATGTATGTTTCGGCCCCAAAAATCTGGGGCTTGATAAGGAAGAGGTGGAGCGGCGGGCCGGGGAGGCCCTGGAAAGGGTGGGGGTGCCCAGCGAGCTGTACACCCAGTCTCCCTTTGAACTCTCCGGCGGTCAGAAACGTCGGGTGGCCATTGCCGGCGTGCTGGCCATGCAGCCTGAGATATTGATTCTGGACGAGCCCACTGCCGGTCTGGATCCCAAGGGACGCCGGGAGATTCTGGACCAGATCAAGCAGCTGCAGACCCAGACCCACATGACCATTCTGCTGGTCAGCCATAGCATGGAGGACGTGGCGGAATATGTGGACAGGATCATCGTGATGAACCGGGGAAAAATCCTATACGACGACACTCCGCAGGAGATTTTCAGACATTACCGGGAGCTGGAGGAGATCGGATTGGGCGCCCCCCAGGCGACTTATATTCTGCAGGCGCTGAAGGAGAGCGGTCTGCCGGTAGAAACCGGGGCCACCACCGTGCGGGAGGCGGCGGATGAGATTATACGGGCGTTATACTGACTAACGTTAAGATTTTTAGGTTTCCGCACAGCACATGCCGCATAAT
>CAYLIM010000099.1:0-9453 GCA_964383805.1 uncultured Acetatifactor sp. | reverse complement strand
GACTTATCCAGGTGGTGGTATGATGAGGAATCTAAAGTTTATCAGTTTATTGGAGAAGATAACATTTATTTCTATGCCATCGCTCAGACAGGGTTATTTACAGGATTACAGGTTCCCAAAGGGGAAGTACCGGATATGGAGACAGTATACTTATCTCATATCATAGCCAACAGGCATTTATTGTATATGGATACAAAAGCCAGCAGCAGTTCTGAATTAAAGCCTCCTATGGCAGATGAATTGCTTAATTATTACACTAAGGATCAGTTGCGAATGCATTTTATGAGTTTGGGTCTGTCTTCCAAAAGTGTAGGTTTTAAACCGCAGGTATTTATGAAAGAGGAAGACAGGGTTGGCGTAGATATGGTTCTGAAAGATGGTAATTTAATAACCAATGTGTTTAACCGGCTAATCCGGACCTGTTTCTATGCTATTCAGAATAATTGTGACGGAAAAATTCCTAAGGGCGATGTGAGTGAACAAATAAGGCTTATGACAGAGAAAACGGTTCTTGATTATGAGCGTTATATGTATAACCATGAGTTTCATCGCATCTCTTATGTTTTAGATGACTTTATCCGGGGGGTAAACAAGCATTGGGTAAACAATGTAAAGATTGCAGATGCCACGAATAATGCGGAATTCAGAAAACAGCTTGTTATTGATTGCCTATATGCCTGTAAGGTTATGGCAATACTAATTCATCCAATTGCACCGGAAGGATGTGAAATGTTTAGAGAATATCTAAATTTGGGAGAAGAATTGTGGGATTGGAGTAATATATTTGAGCCGGTTTCTTTTTATATTGCAGACGTGGAGAGTCATAAACCCAGGTATCTGGAACCGAGAGTAGATTTCTTTAAAAAGCATGAATGTCAACTGGTGTAAATGGAAGCAATAAAGGGGCGGCTCTATGATTTGGAGGAGGATGCAGACAAGTGAATAAGGAGTCATAGATTTTATAAAATATATATTGCAAATTCCATTGCGACATAATAAACTATGCTTAGGGAAACTGAGGATGAGTCAGGCTTGTAACAGGAGGTGTAGTGATGGGGGCAATAAGAGAGGAAGATATTTATACGATAGATGATATCTACTCACTGCCGGAGGGAGAGCGGGCGGAGCTGATCGATGGGCAGATTTTCTATATGGCTCCGCCGACTACAAATCATCAGAGGCTGGTTAATTATCTTAGTACGGAGATAAATTTGTTTATCAGACAGAACAGCGGTGAGTGCGAGGTGTTCCCGGCGCCCTTTGCTGTGTTTCTGAGTGAGAATGACAGAAATTATGTGGAGCCGGATATCAGCGTAATCTGTGACAGGAACAAAATTTCGGATAAAGGATGTCATGGAGCGCCGGATTGGGTCATCGAAATCGTCTCTCCAAGCACAAAGCAGATGGATTACTATAAGAAACTGTTTAAATACCGCACTGCGGGAGTCAGGGAATACTGGGTGGTTGACCCGGACAGAAAACTGGTGACGGTGTATAATTTTGAGCGGGATACCATGGAGGAATATCCGTTTGGAGAAGAAGTTCCGGCAGGGATTTACGAGGGATTTTCCATAAAAGTGTGAAAGGGGAACGCCCGACTTTTAAGAAAAGTATTGTATTTTATCAATCCATCACATATAATGTATGTGGTGGATTTTTAACGGCAGAAAAACGGAGTGTATTCGTATGGAACATTTTATCACAGAAATTCAGATCCGGCAGCTCCTGCATCTATCCAATCTGAGGATATCCTTATCACCCCATGGCAGACAGAATCTCATACTGACAGGTAAGAACGGCTCAGACAAGACTACCCTGCTTTTGGCGTTGGAGGGATTCCTGAGTTTCCTGACTTGCTGGGAGGGAAAAGCGGAGGATGAACATTATTTTTGGACAGAGATACAGGGGATGCCCAGGCGGCGCATGAGATTTTTGAATAGGTAAAAATAGGAGAGCAGATATGGTGAATAAGGAAAAGAGAACAAAGATAAGGCATCCCTGGTGGAGCTATCTGTTGTGGGTGCTGGGTGTGCTGGCAGCTCTGGTGGCATTGGTTCTGCTGGGGGCAAGACTGTATTTCCGCATACCGGTGAGCGGCTATTACAAGGCGTCGGAGCGGGGCTTTCTGATCCCGGACTGTGGCAGGGGATTTGTGGCCCAGGGGATTACCTATGACGGACAGAGCGGGCGTTTTCTGGTAAACGGCTATCAGAAGGACAATATCGCTTCCCCGATCTATATTATAGCCCCGGAGGCGAGAAGGCCCGACAAAACCGTTCGCATGGCGCTGCCGGACGGCTCGGACTACGCGGGGCATGCGGGTGGCATAGCCGTATATGGCGATTATGTCTATGTGGCGGACGGAGAGAGGCACAGACTGTTGATTTTTTCCCGCCAGAGCATCTATGACGCAGCGGACGGAGACAGCGTGGCAGCCCTAGGAACCTTTGATACGGCGGTGTCGGATACGGATTATATCGGCCCAGCCTTTGTCACGGTGGACGGCGATCGTCTGGTGACGGGGGAATTCTACCGCAATCCCAATTATCAGACCCCGGAGAGTCACAAGTTCACCACGCTGGCGGGGGATTATCAGCAGGCTCTGGCGGTGGAATACAGGCTGGACGGACAGGCACAGTACGGCATTGAGCCCACGCCGGTAAAGGTCTATACTCTGCCGGATCTGGCCCAGGGCATGTGTTTTGATGGAGGCAAAATCTATGTATCCACCTCCTGGGGCACGGCAGTCTCCCATATCTATCAGTATGATGAGTCCAGGCTGCAGCTCCAGGGAAATATTGCGCTGCTGGGCATGGAACTGCCCTTATATGCGCTGGACAGTGCGGCTCTGCTGGTGGACGGGGTCATTGCTCCCATGTCCGAGGAGATCGTGATCGTGGACGGAAAACTTTACACTATGTGTGAGTCCGCCTCCAACAAATATATTTTCGGCAAGTTTACATCCGCAAAATGGTGCTATGCTACGGATGTTGAGGAGTTTTTCCGGTAAAGAGGAATAGTACAGGGGGGCAATATGCGGCTGGTGACAATATTTCAGGAACTCAGTGAAATATCTGCAAAGGGGGGCGTAAGTAACTCAGCGTTTTGGATGGTGATGATACTGATGTACCTCAATATTGCCCTCTATCTGATGGATCTGTATGCATTGGTGAAAAAAAAGAGTCCGGGGGAAACCGTGATGATTATGCTCCTGCCGGGGGCAATCACGGTGATGGGGGCTGCTCTGTTCTCTTTTTTCCTGCAGATACCTGCAAACACAGGTCTGGAGAGGGTATGGACGGAAAACGTATCTCCCAGGCTGTGGGCGGAGCTGCTGGGGCTTGCAGGCTTGTTTGCCTTTCTGTGGTGTTTGACCTGGCGGCTCTGGCAGAGAAAGAGGGAAAACCGACTCAGAGTTATGCAATGGATCTTCTCCTACAGTCTGGATTTCCTCATGGTGTTTCTGCTGGTGGTGGTGGGCGGCGCCGGACTGATTGGGGGAGTGGATCTGCCCGTGCTTGCAGGCAGACCGGCGGCAGGACTTGGATATAATCTGTTTTTGTACCTGTTTTTATATGGGGTGGCGGCACTGGCATTTAAAATGGGACTGTTTTTGCTGGCCGGTCTGACGCAGATATTCAGCGTCAGAGTTTATCGTTTTCCCTATCGGGAGGGCAAGAGTCCCACGGCAAGTTTTCTGCTGTATGCGGTCTTATGCCAGAATGCCCGGGTGAGGGGCGCGCTGGCCTATTGGATACCGATGCTGTGTTTTGGTGTCTGGTCGAGCGGGAAGGCGAACGAGTTTGTGCTCCGGGTGATATTTCCGATTTTCATTGCCCTGGCGTTTATGCTGTACCTTTTGATCGCTGTGCGGCCCATAGCGGATGATATGGCCCGCTTTTCCAAATGGGGAGATAGAAAGCAGGTCTTAGCCCAGTTTTGCCGGGAATATTTTCTGGAGGAGCCGCTTGTTAAAAACAGGGATTTCACCGTCACTAGGCACTTTTTGGCGGATGAGAGAGGCATGATAGAGGTCTTTTCGTTTGACGCGTTGGCGAACATAAATGGCGACTGGGTGTCGGACCCCAAGAATGGCTGGGTGCGTTCTCTCCCCTTTCTGGATGGAGGAAACTGCGCCATCTGCAAGGACGATATGGGCGCAGACGAGATCTTCAGATATGCAAAGCAATATTGGGACACGCAGCAGCTTGCCAACCGGGGGAAGGCGGAACTGCAGAGGCTGCAGGAGCCGGCCCGGGAGGGTCTGTATCAAAAGCTGTTCTACTTTGTGGTAGCGGCGCTTGTGATGCTGTTTATAGTGATGCCCCAGATGATGAAAAGGTAAGGTGAAAAAGATATGAATGCCAGCTCCATGTGTGTATCCTGTATCATATCAAAGCAGGAAAAATTGATCAGGCAGTATTCGGATGAAACAAGAAAAAGCGAGTACATGCACAGTATACTGGAAATTTTTTACCGCCATGGACAGACGCAGTCGGCTCCATGGATTGCGGAGCAGATCAATCTGCTGTACGAGGAGTTTTGGGGAGCGGCGGAAGATTTCACGGAGCAAAAGCGGCGGTACAATAAGCTGCTGCTGGATATGGAGAGCGGGATAGAGCGGCAGATACAAAGTGCCGGGGACCCTTTCAAGGAGTGTATCAAGTATGTCTGCGCGGCGAATTACATTGATTTTTCGGCCGTGGAGCATGTGGATGAACAGACCTTTGAAAAATTGTTGAAAAAGGCAAAGCATGAGTGTGTTTCCAACGAAGAGTACCTGCAGTTTCGGCGGGACCTGGAACAGGCGAAGGAATTGGTGTATCTGACGGACAACTGCGGCGAGATCGTGTTGGACAAGGTGTTTATACGGCACATTCGGGAGGAGTTTCCCGGGCTGCGGATCACAGCCATTGTCCGGGGAGAGGATGTAATCAACGACGCAACCATGGAGGATGCCAGAGAGGTGGGACTGATTGATCTTGTGCCCTGCATCGGCAATGGAAACGCCGCGCCGGGCACGGTGATAAAACGCCTCAGCGAGGAGGCAAAGAAAACATTGTTTTCCGCAGATGTTATTATCTCAAAGGGCCAGGGAAATTTTGAAAGCTTATACGGCGAGGGGCTTAACCCATATTATTTGTTTCTGTGCAAATGTGAGCTTTTCGTCCAAAGATTTGGGCTGGCACGGTATGAATCGGTGTTTGCGAGGGAAGAGAGAATAAGGGTTGTGTAGAGCTGCGGTATCTCCCGAATTGAGGGAGATACCGCATTTGACTATTTCAGGAATCCATTGACAATCTGTGCCTCGGCCTCCGCCTCGGTCAGTCCCAGGGTCATCAGCTTGACGATCTGGTCTCCGGCGATCTTGCCGATGGCAGCCTCGTGAATCAGCTCCGCATCCAGGTGATTGGCGGTGATCTCCGGGATGGCGCTGATCTTGGCGTTGTCCATGATGATGGCGTCGCATTCGGAGTGCCCGGCACAGCGGTTGTTGCCGCTTATTTTTGCCAGAAAGAGCTGGCGGGAATCGTCCCTTGCCACGGCACGGGAGATCACGTTGGCGCTGGACCCTTCTCCGTCTAAATCCACGTCAAAGGAAGTCTCCGCATACTGTTTTCCGTGGGTCATCAGCTTTTCGGTGACGATGATTTTGGCCCCATCGGCCAGGGTGGCCCTGGTGGAGCGTTTGGTGGAGTCCACGCCCCGGATCTGTACGGTCTCCAGTTCCATGAAGCTGTTCTCTCCCAGTATTACTACGGTCTCGGGATTCATGATTCTCTCCCCGATACCCTCCCCGGAGCCATAGTGTTTTTCCACATACTTCACATGGGAATTCTTGCCGATGTAAAAGGTGTGGATGCCGTCATGTTTGGACATTTGATCGCCGCTGTTGTGGATGCCGCAGCCCGCCACAATGGTCACGTCGCAGTCGTCCCCCACATGAAAATCGTTGTAGACCATCTCGGTCAATCCGCTCTGACTGAGCACCACGGGAATGTGTACGCTCTCTTTTTTTGTGCCGGGCTTAATCACAATATCAATGCCGGATTTGTCCGTCTTGGTGACAATATCAATATGTGCGGTGGTGTTTCTCGCCACAGCCTCGCCGTTGGCACGGATATTATAGGCTCCGGCGGGCATCTCATGCAGCCCCGCCACCTGCTCTAACAATTCTTTCTGTATTGCGTCCATTTGCCCCGCCTCCTATTCCTGTACTTCCTGATAAAAACGGCAGCTGCCCGTATCCTGCAGCAGCTCCGGCAGAATATTTTCCCTGCGCCCCTGGGCCTTTACCTGACCGTCAGCGATCACCACGATCTCATCCGCGATATTCAAAATCCGCTCTTGGTGGGAAATGATAATCAGAGAGCGGTGGTCGTCGGCGTCGTGCAGCTCCTCGAATACCTTGATCAGATTGTTGAAGCTCCACAGGTCGATGCCTGCCTCCGGCTCGTCAAATACGGACAAAGGCGTGTTCCGCGCAAGGACGGTGGCGATCTCGATACGCTTTAACTCCCCGCCGGATAAGCTGGCATCTACGTCACGGTTTATGTAATCCCTTGCGCAGAGTCCCACTTTAGACAGATACTCGCATGCCCCGGCGGTGGAGATGGCATCACCGGCGGCCAGGGTGATCAGATCCTTGACTTTAATCCCCTTGAAACGTACCGGCTGCTGAAAGGCAAAGCTGATACCGCACCTCGCCCGTTCGGTGACGGACAGCTCCGTGATATCCTGACCGTTAAAAAGAATCCGGCCTTCCGTGGGCTTCTCAATGCCCATGATCAACCTGGCCAGGGTGGACTTCCCCCCGCCGTTAGGCCCGGTGATCACGATGAAGCGGTGATTGTCGATGGTCAGATTTAAGTTTTTGATAATCTCTTTCCGGGAATCGGATTCATCCGCCACCTGGAAAGAGAGGTTTTCTAACTGCAGCATAAGTGCCTCCTTTTTTCTGCGATGCGGCGTCAGTTTCAAAACGCCCTAATTATTATAGCACATTCTTTCAAAATGAACACAAAAAATCTTTTTTATTCTATCCTTTTTGAATAAAATATGTTATAATGCAGAGGTATCAGATTTCCGCAGCTTTTTTATGAGGGAAATGCGGAGAACATCAGGAGGAAAGATATGAAACTATCAGAAAAAGCGTATATCAACAGAGCGGCAATTTTGTGCCATACGATTATCGACGTAGTGCTTGCCCTCGCTTATATGGTGGAATTGATTAAGGGTGCCAGGACAGTGGGCTACATATGTGTTTTTGCAGCATTGTGTATTGTGCCGGTCATTGTGGAGTGGCTGTTGTACAAAAAAGACCCGAACAGCGGGTTCATCATGCATGTGATAGGCGTGTGTTATGGCACTCTGTATGTGTTCGCCATATTCACGGCCAACAGTGTTACCAATTTTGTGTACGCTGTTCCGATGTTTGTGGTTATGATTCTGTATTCCAATGTGCGTTTCAGCGCTCTCTACTGTGGAATTCTGTCTCTGCTCAATACCCTGGACATTGCGTATGTGGCGTTGACGGTGGGATATTCCAAAGAGCAGGTTGCGGATGTGGAGATCAGGGCAATCAGTATTATTCTGATTGCAGCGTACTGTGTGGCAACCACCGTATGTTTGAACAAGTTAAACAAAAATAAGCTGGATAATCTGAATGCCGAGAAGGATAAGTCCACACAGATGCTGAACAATACTCTGCAGCTGGCAGAGCAGATCGGCCAGGGGATTGAGCAGGTAACAGTGAAGATGGGGCAGCTGGATCAGTCGGTGATTCAGATTCAGGGCTCTATGAAGGAAGTGACCCAGGGCAGTACGGAGACAGCCGATTCCGTACAGCAGCAGATGGTGCGCACGGGGGAGATTCAAAATTATATTGCAAGGGTGAAAGAGAATGCGGAGAGCATAGACCGGGGTGTGGACGACGCTGCGGGAATGATTCAGGATGGACAGAAAAATATTGACATCATGGCGGAGCAGGTGCAGAAATCCATAGAGGCCAATGACACTGTAATCAGCAGAATGGAGAGTCTGAGCGTACAGACCGAGAAGATGAACACCATTATTGAGATGATCACCGGCATTACAGACCAGACCAGTCTGTTGTCCCTGAACGCCAGTATTGAGGCGGCCAGAGCTGGAGATGCGGGCCGTGGTTTTGCAGTGGTGGCAGGCGAGATTTCCAGCCTTGCCAATCAGACCACATCCGCAACCGTCAGTATCACGGAGCTGATTCAGAATATCAACGCGGAGCTTAAGGAGGTATCCGCGGCCATTGACATGGTGACCAACAGCAACAAGTCCCATGCGGTGACGGCCAAGGAGGTATTGGGGAGCTTTGAGAGAATTGCAGAGATGACGGAAAACATTGGGCAGCAGACCAGCGCCATGAGGGAGACGGTGACAGATCTGGAGACCGCCAATGCCGGTATTATGGAGAGTATTCAGACGATCTCAGCCATAACGGAGGAAGTGTCGGCACATTCCAGCGAGACTTATGACGCCTGTGAGGTGAACAGCCGCATGGTATCCGAGGTGACCGGCATTGTAGAAAACCTGAACGAGGAGACCAAAAAAATTCAAAAAAGCTATTGACAATTAAAGTAGAACTTAGTAAAATATGTACTGTTGCAGGGATGGCCTGCAACAAATGTGCGTTTAGCTCAGCTGGATAGAGCGTTTGGCTACGGACCAAAAGGTCGGGGGTTCGAATCCTCTAACGCACGTTGTTTGCAGGATAGCGGGAAAGTCTTGAAACAGGCTTTCCCGCTATTGCTTTTTTAAAATAGGGGTGTTATTCTTTTCTTATACACAGAGAGGTATTATGAGATGACAGAACCCCAGACACTGAGATACTGCAGGAAGTGCCTGACCAGAGATATGATCGGTCAGGAGGAATATTTCAAGAATCTGCAGGAATATATAGCGAATATTGAGCCGGAGTTGAAAGTGCCGGAGGACTTGTATGAGGAGAGACTGGCGGTCTGCAAGGACTGCGAGCTGTTGTTGGAGGGTATGTGCCGCAGCTGCGGCTGCTATGTGGAGCTGCGGGCGGTTATGAGGAAGAATGCCTGTCCCAGGCACAAATGGGAATCACAGGATGCATAGGGCCCGCCTGAGCGGGTAGATGGGGGGAATGCACATGAAACAAAAAGTAAGAAAATTAAGTATTCGGTATCAGATCCTGATTCCGGCGGGGGTGTTGGCGCTGGCTATATGCTCGCTCCTCGGATGGAATGCCTATAAGAGGATCGAGACGGGCATGATTGCCATGGGCGTCCAGCAGGCGGAGATGGCGGCCAATATAGCCGGTTCCAGTGTAGACGGAGATCTGATCCGGGAGATCAGGGACGGCTCCGAGGGCAGCCAGGAGTATGAGGCGCTGCTCACCAGACTTCGCAAGCTGCAGGAGATATGTGGAATCGCTTATCTCTATACACTGTA
>CAYLIM010000098.1:0-9560 GCA_964383805.1 uncultured Acetatifactor sp. | reverse complement strand
ATCTGGGACAGGCGTTCCCCATCAAGTATGTGGGTCATGCGGACCTGATTGAGACACCGGCGGGAGAGTGGTATATGACCATGCTGGCAGTGCGTCCGCTGGAAGGCTACACCACCATGGGCAGGGAGACATTTCTGGCCAAAGTGACATGGGAGAACGACTGGCCTGTGGTCAATGTGGGAGTGGGACAGCTGACGGACGAGGTAGAGGTTGCGCTGCCCTGCTGGCTGCCGGAGCAGGACCCTGGCAGCTACACCAGCCGCAGCGGGGGCAGAAACGCTGTTCCCGGCAGCGACAGGAACTATGATTTTGCACAGATGAAAGCGCTGGGGGACGAATTTCTGTATCTGCGCAATCCCCAGCTATCTCATTACAGCCTGGAGACAGGAAAGGGATTGTATCTCAGCGCAACATCTGTTACACTAAAGGAGCAGGACAGCGCCACCTATGTGGGCATCCGCCAACAGCACCACGCTTTCCGTATGGAGACCTCGCTGATGGCAGAGCTGCCCGAAAGCTGCTCTGCGGGCCTGGCCCTGCTTCAGAGCAATACCTACCACCTGCGTCTGGAAGTCAGCCGGGGAGAGCTGCAGGTGATCCTGTGCCAGGAAGGACAGGATACCACAGCAGGCTCCATACCGCTGCCCAAGCTGCGGGAAGTTCCTCTGAAACTCTACCTTCAGGTAGACGGCCTTCAGGCCACCGCGGGCTATATCCTCGACGGTAAAACCGTCCCCGCCGCCGAACACCTGGACATCCGCAGCCTCTCCACCGAGGTGGCCGGAGGTTTCGTGGGCTGCACTGTAGGCATATATGCCACAGGCATTAACGCAGTGGCCGCAGAGGAGTGCCGCGTACTGTTTACAGACCTGGCTTATAGACATATAGATATGTAGGCTGCCCGGGCGTCCCGAGCGCAAAGCATTATGAGAGAGGAAGACTTATACCATGGAAGTAAATTTTCACCTGCCTGGCCTGCGCCAGAATTATCCTTTGAATATGCTGGTTTTGAGCATGCAGAAACAAAAACCCGAGTGGTTTAGGGAGGGTGTGCGTATCGCCTCATTTTTCGGCGAATTTCCCACCTCCCTGTGGAATGGCGGCCGCCCCTCCAACTATGATCAGTGTGACGCCGCCTTCATTCAAAACGTTGTGAAGAGCATTAACGGCCAGGGCGTACCGGTGCGTTACACCTACACCAACATGCTGCTCACAGAGGAGGACCTCAAGGATCCCTACTGCAATTTCTGCATGCAGGTGGCGGACAACGGAATGAATGAGGTCATGATCTTCTCCCCGATTTTGGAGCAATATATACGGGAGAAGTATCCCAGCTATAAGCTGAACAGCTCCACCTGCAAGGAGATTCGTGATATTGAGAAGGTCAATGAGGAGTTGAAGAAGGATTACTATCTGGTGGTGCTGGACTACAATTTCAACAACCAATTCGAGGAGCTTGCCAAGATTGAGGACAAGGCCCGCTGTGAGATCCTGGTAAATACTCTGTGTACGCCGAACTGTCCCAGAAGGGGCGCTCACTATCAGAATATTGCCAAAAATCAGCGGATACTGCTGGAGAACAGAAAGCTGCCCAAGGAGCAGCAGCAGCCCCTGGAGCACTGGTACTGTGAATACGGAGAGTACAACTGCGTACACACGATTCAGGACTACAGCACCTATATCTCTCCGGAGGATATCTGGGAGAAATATGTGCCGATGGGTTTCAATCAGTTTAAGATCGAGGGCAGAACTGCCAATATCTTTTCCCTGGTGGAGACCTATGCCCACTATCTGATTCGCCCGGAGAAACAGGGGGAGGTACGGATCATGCTGCTGAACAATCTGGTGAGCAGCAAGGTCATCACCGTGAATCACCCCAGACCGGCCAGATGGCCCTAGGCATTTTTCGTGAAAGTTTGCAAGGATGGAGAACCTCGGCATATACAGTGGAGGAGGTATAGGATATGGCGGCGAGAGAGGTGTACTGGCATCTGCCCGGTTTTTGCTATTTCAGACTGCTGAATCAGGTTATCATAAATATGATGAAGGATTATCCCGACAGGTTCAGAGAGGGCTATAGGATAGGGTCCGTGTATGGCACCTTTCCCGGCGCTATCTGGAACGGAGGGCGGGTTTCCTTTGGCCTGACCAGCAAGCGGGATATGGAGAATATTTTAAAGATATACAACTCCAGAGGGATTCCGGTGCGTTTCACCTGGACCAATTCCCTGCTTGAGGAGAAACATCTCTGGGACACCTACTGCAATCTGATTATGAGGCTTGCAGATAACGGACTGAACCAGGTTCTGGTCAATACCCCTGTGCTGGAGGATTATATCCGCAGGGAATATCCGCGGTATCCGCTGATTTCCTCCACTACCAAGCGCATTACGGACTTGGAGAGTCTGCAGGCGGAGCTTTCCAGAGACTACTATCTGGTGGTGTTGGACTATGACCTGAACCATGACGAGCGGGTGCTGAATGCCATTGCTCCTCAGGCGCATCGGGTGGAGGTGCTGGTCAATGAGGTCTGTTATCCGGGTTGTGCCATGAGGGCGGAGCATTATCGCCAGCAGTCCCAGCTGCAGCTGGAGTACGATATAAACACGGGATTTCCCTGTCCCAATCAAAATAGACAGCGCTCCTTTGCGGAGTGCATGGAGCGTCCTGCATTTATCACCAATGAGCAGATTGGCAGCTATATCGACAGGGGCTTTTGTAATTTCAAGATTGCCGGAAGGGGGATGCCTCAGGACTATGTCAAAGAGTCCTATCTCTATTTTCTGGTCAAGGATGAACATAGGGCGTTTATCCGGGAAAAAATCGATGGGCTGCTGGCACAGTTCAAGGCCGCGCAGCAAGGCATTGCACACAAAAAAAACATATAAAATCTCTTTAGAAACTCTTGTCAAATCATAAGGTTTATCGTATAGTAAAATTAGAAGGTTATAAAGCCTGGAAGTAACTTATGATATTCGGGAGGAAATGCCATGACAAAAGCTGAGATTTTGAAGAGAGAAATTTTGGAACAGTATCGCAGTGTACGTCAGTTCGCCATGGAAATGAATATCCCTTATAGTACTTTAGTAACAGCTTTGGAGCGTGGCATCGAGGGGATGGCTTATGGCACTGTAATCAAGATGTGTGACAAACTGAGTCTGAATCCGGTGGATTTCACCTCATTGGAGAGAGATGCTCCTCTGGGGGCGCTGCTGCTGGAAAACAGGGTTATGCAGAATTACCTGAAATTGAATCAGGAGGGCCGGGACAAGATATTGGATCTGATGGACGATTTTGTGCAGATTGAGAAATATCGGCAGAAGAACAAGAAAAAATAAAAGATTTCCTGCATATATCAACAGTCAAAAAGGCAAGCGGTTTATAAATCGCTTGCCTTTGTTTTAACAGTATCCATTGAAAATCATGCCGCTGTAGGCGCTGGACACATAGGGATTAGCATAATTGTGTCCCGCCGGATTCTTGTATGCAACTACGGTCTGGTCCACGTACTGCATGGGGTTGAGAGAAATCTGACTGCTCTTGCGCAGCAGCAGGTTGGAAAAATCCTTCAGGGGATGGAAAGTATCAGCCACATCCTCGGACTTGACAACTGCGTTGCTGAGTTTGGTGCGGTCAACCTCCAAAGTGCCGTTCTCCTGTCTGTTCACGCCCAAAGCCTTCAGAGAATCCTGATACAGGGAGATGATCTGTCCCATCTCCCGCACCACATGTCTGCTGCGGGGCTGCGAATCCAGATAGTTGTTGGCTCCCAGCAGAAAACGGTTGTATCCTTCTGTCAACTGTACCACATTGTCCGTCAGCGACTCCACATTGGTCTTAAGTCCGATCGTTACGGGGTGGCCCTCAGGAGTGATACTATGCAATGAAATGTCATATTTTTTTTCGTAGATAAAACTGTTGGAGGCCGTGGAACCCGGTTCCCCGTCTATGGTAAAGCGGGCGTTGGAGGCAGGTCGGCTGATATAGTCGATGCCCAAGTAATTGACGGCGCCCTTCGCCTTGCTGGTATGCTCGTCGCTTATGCGGAAAAGCTCTGTCTTGCCGGAGGTCAGGCCGGTGGCTTCGGATTCCAGCACCAGAGAACTGCGTCCCGTGGCGTCCTGAACTCTCGCCTTGAGACCGATACCGGAATTGTTAATCAGGCGTGCCAGTCTCTCCTGGAGGTCACGGTTTGTTTCGTTGTCTCCGAGGGTGAACTGGAACTCATAGTTCATATCGTTAATATTCACATCAAAGGAGTAGGTGTCGGGAGAAAGCCCCACCTTACCTGCGGGCAGGAAATTGCCCATATTCTCCTGCGGAAGAGCCAGTTCCTGAACTTCCAGTGAGATAGAGGGATTCTCCTCTCCCGGCGTGTAGCTGCCCACATAGTTTACGGAGGCGATATCGGGATCGGAGGAAAAGGCGGTCTTCTTACTCAGCAAATCGGCTTCGTCCAAACCTCCCAGGGAGGCGATGGTATTGTGCAGATCCCGGGCGCTCTCCTTGAGTCCCACGGCAAACTGCTGAGCATCCGACCTCTTAATCGGAAGATACCAGGGCAAATCTTTATTCAGTTTCACAATGGAATTGTATACGGCACGAAGCTCGCTCTTCTTATGCGTATCATAGCGAGTAATACTGGACGGCGCGTAAGCGGTCAGATAATTATTGTGTAAAGTATTCAGAATAGCACTCATTGCCCTGCCTCCTTTCTTCCATGAAATAAGCCAGACGAAAATATTAATTCCTGGGAAAATAATTGTATTGCCAACAAATCCATTCATCGACCAGAATACAGTTTCCCACTTTCATAGGTATAGTTTATCATATGTATTTGGGCGTTGCAAGTGTTTTTTTGCAAAATTTTCTTGCAATTAGCGAACATATGTGCTATATTTATATCGAACAAACGTTCTATATGCACAGGGAGTAGATGACTTATGGACACACAGGGGATTGTGGGAGAAAAAGTAAATATAGCCGTGCGGGATGGCAGCCCCATGGGACTTATGGAGAAACTGGGCATACTGACCGACAGTGCCAAATATGACGTGGCCTGCACCAGCAGCGGTGTGGAGCGCAGGGGCAACGGGAGGGACCTGGGGAACTGCGTCAAGGCGGGAATCTGTCACAGCTTTTCCAGCGACGGCAGATGTATTTCTCTGTTGAAGATTCTGATGACCAACGAGTGTATCTACGACTGTAAATACTGTATCAACAGGAAGTCCAATGATGTGCCCAGAGCAACCTTCACACCGGAGGAGATCTGTAGGCTGACCATAGAGTTTTATCGGCGCAACTATATTGAGGGACTGTTTCTGAGTTCAGGGATAGTGGAAAGCCCCGCCAGAACCATGGAGCTGATTTACCGAACCCTGTACCTGCTGCGAAACCAGTATCGTTTCAACGGTTATGTGCATGTAAAGGCCATTCCCGGCGCGCCGCCGGAGCTGATTCAGATGACAGGCTTTCTGGCGGACCGCATGAGCGTAAACCTGGAACTGCCCACTGCGGAGGGGCTGCGGGAGCTGGCGCCCAACAAGCACCGCCGAAATATTCTGACGCCCATGCGCCAGATACAGAACGGTATACAGATCAACCGGCATGATTTGGCGGTGTACCGCCAGGCCCCCAGCTTTGTGGCAGGCGGACAGTCCACGCAAATGATTATAGGCGCCACCGGGGAGAGCGACTATCAGATTTTGAATGTGGCGGAGAGTCTGTATCAGCGGTTTGAGCTGAAACGGGTGTTTTACTCGGCCTTTGTGAGGGTCAATGAGGACAAGTCTCTCCCGGCGCTGCCAGGGGGACCGCCGCTGCAGAGGGAGCACAGACTTTACCAGGCGGACTGGCTGCTGCGCTTTTACGGCTTTCAGGCTAGTGAGCTGCTGGATGAGAGCCGTCCCTTTTTCAATGTCATGCTGGATCCCAAGGAGGATTGGGCGGTGCGTCATCTGGAGCAGTTTCCGGTGGAGATCAACCGCGCTCCCTATGAGAGACTGCTGCGGGTGCCCGGGATCGGAGTGAAGAGCGCTAAGAGGATTGTGGCGGCCCGCCGCAGTGCCAGACTGCGCTTTGAGGATCTGCGCCGTATCGGCGTGGTGCTGAAAAGAGCGTTGTACTTTATCACCTGTGGAGGAAAGATGATGTATCCCACCAAGCTGGAGGAGAATTATATCGTGCGGAATCTGACCAGCGGGCAGGATCGGGTACAGTTTGGAAACGATGGCATGACCTATCAGCAGATGAGTTTGTTTGACGATGGACATTACAGCCTGCAGCCGGAGCCGGATGGAGTCTGGCGGGCAATTACCGGGCAGCTGTGAGCCTTGGTCTGCCTGGACAACGGGGAGAGAACTGCCGGGCTACAGACACAGCGCCGAGGGAGTGGAGGGCAAAGGAGAATGCGAGTCTATCAGTGTGAGGACAGCCTGGAGGGGGTCTGCACGGCCATATACCGGGCTTACGAAGATCATGTGGAGCACCAGGACACCTGGATTCGGGTGGACGAGGAACTGATGCTTTTCGGGGAATATATCCCGGTGGAGACGGATCTGGAGAGGGCGGAGAAGGTGCTGCGGACATTGCGCAGACGCTTTGGGCAGGCGAATTACGAGGACCTGTGCATGGCTCTGATTACCCCTGACCCGGACAAGGCCCAGGCTGTGTACAGAACCATAGTATATGGCCTGCAGGCAGGGCCTTCTCCAGGGCATCTGCTGGACCACCAGACGGATTCCTATGTGCTGCAGACTTTTCAGCTGGCCAGGAAGGCCGGTCGGGAGTGCTGTCAGATGAAACAGTTTCTCCGTTTCCGGGAGCTGGAGCAAGGAATTCTGTATGCGGAGAATCAGCCCAGAAACCATGTGCTTCCCTACCTGATGGTGCATTTTGCGGATCGCTTTCCACAGGAGGATTTTGCCATAAGGGATATTGGAAGGGGACTGTTGGGGGTTCACCCCGCAGGTGGGGAGTGGTATTTGACAGACAGCCGGGAACTGCTTGAGGCCCTGGGACAGGCGGCCCTCTCCTCCCGGGAGATGGCCTACGAGGAACTCTTTCGTTGGTTCTGCCATAAGATAGCTATTAAGGAGCGGAGAAATATCAGTCTGCAGAATCAGATGATGCCCAAACGCTTCCAAAAATACACAATAGAATTTGCCAAAAATCTATAAAATTGTTAAAAACGACAATTTACTTTTGACTTCGCATATAGTATTGTATATCCAACATGAAAACGGTTTCCGTGTTTTCATGGGCGTGACGGAACTGGCGTAAATGTGGTTTTCCTGCGGACAGTGAGCAGGGATATGTACCCTGTATGGTCTGTGGGACGGTTTTGAGAAAGGAAGGATGCAATATGGTAAGGCAGATCAGACTTACACAGGATCAGGTACAGAAGTTTGTCAGCGTGACATCCAAATGTGATTTTGATATTGACATCTATTATAACCGATATATAGTGGATGCCAAATCATTTCTTGGCGTGTACGGACTGGACTTTTCTAAGGCGCTGGAGGTATCCTATGAGGGATACAACGAGGAGCTGGAGGAGATGCTGGGCAGCATGGCAGTGGCCTGTTAGCGCAAACGGTATTGACAGAAGAACAAAAGTTATAAAACTCCCTGGGGCTGGACGATATCTGTCCGCATCCGGGGAGTTTTTTTGTGTCTGTCCGGCGGCGGAAAAAGTGGTTTACTTGTAACGCTGTGGGAAGTATACTGGAAGAAGAGAGAAGTGTGGAGCGTGTGACAATACCGGGACGGGGAGGTGAGAACGCCAATGGAGGAGAACACAGTGGAGCAGGAGAGCGGGGAAGAGGTCCGTATATCTGTCCGGGAGCTGGTGGAATTTGTGCTGCGCAGCGGAGATATCGACAACCGTCATCACGCCTCGCCGGAGCAGGCCATGCAGGAGGGCGGCCGAATTCACCGGATGATTCAACGCCGCATGGGCAGTGATTATCAGGCGGAGGTGTTTCTGCGCTACATTCATCCGACCGAGAATTACCGCCTGGTGCTGGAGGGCAGGGCGGATGGCATCATAGACAACTCCGGGGGCGTGACTGTGGATGAGATCAAGGGAACCTACCGGGAACTGGCTTATATGAAGGAGCCGGTGGCAGTACATCTGGCCCAGGCCAAGGTCTACGCCGCCATGTTTCTGCACAATTTCCGGGATAGAGAATTGCCCCGGATCCATGTGCAGATGACCTATTGCCATTTGGAGACGGAGGAAATACGGTATTTTCAGTATGATTTTACCTGCGCAGAAATACAGGAATGGTTTGATGGGCTGATTCGTTCATATCTAAAATGGGCGGACTATCAGTTTCAGTGGAAACGCCTGCGGGACGCCTCTATTCGGCAGCTGGAATTCCCTTTTCCCTACCGGGAGGGGCAGAAGGAGCTGGTGACTTATGTGTATCAGACCATTTACCATGAGAAAAAGCTTTTCCTTGAGGCGCCCACCGGCGTGGGCAAGACCATATCCACCGTGTTTCCCGCGGTGAAGGCCATGGAGCGCGGCATGGGACAAAAGCTGTTCTATCTGACTGCCAAGACCATCACCAGAACGGTGGCGGAGAATACCTTTGGTCTGCTGCGGGAAAAGGGGCTGAGTTTTAAGAGTGTGATTTTAACGGCCAAGGAAAAAGCCTGCTTTATGGAGGAGACGGAGTGCAATCCAGAGTACTGTCCCTATGCCAAAGGGCACTATGACAGGGTCAATGACGCAATCTATGATCTCCTGACCCACGAGGAGAGCTTCGGGCGGGAAGTCGTGGAGGAATATGCCAGGAAACACCAGGTCTGTCCCTTTGAGCTGTGTCTGGATATGAGCCTGTTTGCGGACGGAATCATCTGTGACTACAACTATCTCTTTGACCCCCATGTGTATCTGAAACGCTTTTTTGCGGATGGAGCCAAGGGCAATTATGTGTTTTTGATCGACGAAGCCCACAATCTGCTGGAGCGGGGGCGGGAGATGTACAGTGCCGTTTTGATCAAGGAGGATATACTGGCTCTTAAAAACAGTCTGCAGAAACTTCAGGCGGCGGAATCTCCGTCCGTCGAAACGGGCGGCCGGAGCCGAGGAAGGAGCGCACTGGTGTCCCGGGGCTTTGCCGCCCGCATGATACGGCAGCTTGAGAACTGCAACAAGGAGATGCTGACGCTGAAACGAGAGTGCGAGGATTGCCGGGTGGTGGATAAGATAGACACGCTGACCGCGCTGCTGCTGCATCTCCAGGGCACGATTGAATCCTATCTGGAGGAGCAGGAGGAGGAGGCGCTGCCGGAGCGGGAGGAGCTTTTGGAGTTCTATTTTAACCTGGTTCACTTTCTGGAAATCTATGAACTGCTGGACGAAAAATATGTGAAATACACGCAGCTGTGCGAGGACGGCACTTTTCTGCTCAAGCTTTTCTGCGTGGATCCCTCCAACAATCTGCGGGAGTGCATGAAACGGGGGCGGAGCAGTATCCTCTTCTCAGCCACTTTTCTGCCCATTCAGTATTACAAGAGTCTGCTGGGGGGAGAGGAATCGGACTATGAGG
>CAYLIM010000097.1:0-9685 GCA_964383805.1 uncultured Acetatifactor sp. | reverse complement strand
CCAGCGTCTTTTTCTCCTCGGAGTAGATGAAGGTTGCCGCCCTGTTGTTCCACAGGCCCTGCACGGAGAAAATAATCAGTGTCAGCCAGGCAGGTTTTACGTTGGGCATCACGATGCCGGAAAACACCCGCCACTCGTTGGCCCCGTCTATCTTTGCCGCCTCGATCAGAGAGGTAGGCAGTCCCTCCATAAACTGTTTCATCAAAAACAGTCCAGTGGGCAGTGCGAATGCCGGAATGATGATGGCCCAGTAGGTATCGATCCAGCCCAGAGAGTTGATTATCAAATAGTTGGGGATGGACGTCACGTAACCACTGAACATCAGGGCCACGGTAACCAGTTTGAAGAAAGCCTGCCCGCCGGGGAACTCGTACTTCGCCAACACGAACGCGCCCATGGAGGCCACGATCAAATGTCCGAAAGTTCCCACTGCCGTGATAAACACCGTATTAAATATGTACCTGGAAAAAGTCACCCAGGACTTGCCCATGGTCACGAACAGGTCTGAGAAGTTATCCAGCGTCGGATTCTTCGCAAAGACGGTGGGAGGGAACTTAAACAGTTCATCCAGCGGTTTCAATGCGGATTCAATCGCGTACACCAGTGGGAATACCATAGCTACAGCCATAAGCATCAGGAAGAAATATACACAGAAATCTCCTACCCTCGAACGGTTGGGCTGCCTTCTCTTTAAAATCTTATGTCTCGGTTGCTTTACTTTTGCTACTTTTGTCGTTTTGCTCATATCAGGTTCCTACTCTTCTCAACAGACTTTGAATTGCTTTGTTACACAGCATCATCACCAGGAACAGCATCGTTGCAATCGCCGATGCATAACCCATCTCGAATCTGGAAAAACCATAGTCAAACAGGTGGGTCACAACGGTACGGGCCGCATAGTCCGTACTGGGGTAGCCGCAGAGAGCCATAGTCACATCGCAGACGCCAAAGGACTGGGTTATGGCCATGACCGCACCGAACATCAGCATGGGTTTCATGTTTGGCAATGTGATGAACCACAATTCCTGCCAGCGGTTCTTTATGCCGTCTATACAGCCCGCCTCATACTGGGAGCGATCCACACCCTGAAGACCTGCTACAAAGGACAAAAAGCCCATGCCCAAGCTCATCCACAGTATAACCACCATACAGATAGGCAACATATAGGTCGGATTGGTCAGCCACAGGATCGGGGCGTCTATCAGACCCATGTCTATCAGCAGCGCATTCACCTGCCCGTAGGCGTCTCCTCTGAACAAAACGGAGAAGATAACGAACACGTTGCCAGCGATGGACGGTGCGTAGAATACCACCACCGCAATGGTTCTGATCCACCGGGGCAGCTCGTTAATCAGCCATGCAAACAAAAATGACAAAATGTAACCCAGCGGCCCGGTAATCACCGCAATCATAAAGGTGTTCTTTACACCTTTCAGAAAGATGTCATCCGCCAGAATCAGGTTGAGATAATTCTGTATCCCGATGAATCTGGGGGACTCCAGTATGTTGTAGTATGTGAAACTGAAAAAGATGGAGCTGCACACCGGCAATATATAAAACAGTGTGAACAGGATCGCATAGGGGGCCAGGAATGCATAGCACATCTTTGCCCGTTTCGCTTTCTTTACCGCCACCCGGAAATTGTGTTTCCGGAGAATGACATATTTCTGTAAATATTCTTTCATTCTTATCTCTTCCCCCCTATTCCAGCGGCAGACCAAACTCATTACGTTTCTTGGTCAGCTCCTCGTTGATGGTGATGGCGTAATCTATAATGGTCTCGCGCGGATCATCCTTGTCGTTGATAACTTTACGGATGGCATTGGTAATATGCCGCCCTGTGTAGTAGCCGCCGGGTACCTCCCGGATACCTACCGTCTGCTCCCACTGTGCCAACAACACCTCTATATCATCCGCACTCCATGCCAACTGGGAGAAGGCATTGATATTGGCTGTGGCGTATCTGGCGGAAGATCCCAGCAGAGCCTCAATCTCACGTCCAAAACGCACCTGCGTATCTGTCTGCGCCCACCACTTCATGAACTCCCATGCATTCTGCTTGTTGTTCTCGTCTTTCTGCTTAATCATCATTGTAGCGCTGCCGGTGATGAAATCCGACCGATCTATGTAGGTCTCACCGTTCTCATCCACCCTCTCCGTGCCGGGAATCAATGTGAAATCCCACAGTCCCCGAATCTCGGGGGCGGATACCATCAGAGTGTTGTAGGTCGCATAATTTGCCACACCAACGGGCATCTCGCCGGAACGGAAACGGCTGACAAAGTCAAAATATGTAGGAATGCCATAATCATTAAAGTACTTGATATAATCCGCCATGGCTTCCACGCCGGCCTCTTCGTCCACTGTGGTCCTAGTCCCCTTCTCATTGTATAAATCGCCGCCATACTGGAATAGCAGGCTGAAATACATACTAAGATCAGGCGCATTGGACGCCACCTGTGTGCTCGCCGCCGCACTGCCGCTGGAACCGCCCGCGCTGGGCAATCCGATGGACATGTTGTTGCCCTGTATCGTGGGCAGCATCTCGACCAACTCCTGCCAGGTATTGGGCACCTCAAGCTCCAACTGCTCCAGAATATCCTTCCGGTAGAACATTACGTTGAAGGTCTGGGTCTCGGGCACTGCGTAAATATGTCCGTCCAAAGAGTACTGCTCATAGGAGCTGGGAGTATAGTTGGCCAGCACCTCCTGATAATCCGAAAACTGAGTGATATCCTCCACAGAATTACGCAGCGCATAATTCACTGGCTGATCCGCGCCGATGGAGAGCACCACATCCGGTCCTCTTCCGGCCACCACTGCCGTCAGCAGGGCATCCTGCGCGACGATCTCCACGTTGACCTTGATGCCGGTCTGGGGGGTGAAGGTGTCGTCCACCATGGACTTCAGTATCGTACCCTGGTCACGCCCGGTCAGAACCCATACCTTGATTACATCATCGCCGCCTTCCTCGTACACATCGCCCACCGCATCGTAATCCACGATGAAGGACGCTACAAAGGAGCGGACCTCATGAGCAAGCTTTTGGAAGAAATTGGAGGTATCCTTCTCCGGTTTAGTATCCGTGCCGCTGACTACGATATAGTCGATGTCCAGTTTGGATTCACTCATATTCAAAATCGCAGTACCCAGAGCAGTTATATTGTCCTTAAAGGGAACGAATTCCGTGGTAATCTTGCCCGGTTTCTCCAAGAATCTCTCCAATTGCTGAGCTATAGTCTGAGCGGTGGCAATCTTGTCAGCCTTCTGTCCGCTGTATGCCACGACCTCGTCTACGACCTTGTAGAGTCTCATGCGCTCCAGGTCCATGGCCTCCATAACCTCGGGGTAATTGGTGTCAATATGGTAATCCCTGTATCGGTCAGGCGTCGCGCCGGTATATACCAGAATAGTCCTGTATATCTGGTTCAGGCGGAAGGTACAGTCCTCAAGCTCCTCCATGATAGGCCCCATCTCTCCCAGAGTGGCCTCCAGCCGCAATGTGTGCGTGCCGGCAGTCAGGTAAAACTCATAGGGGTTGCCCTCCTCGTCTCCCAGGGTCTTACACTCCCAGTCATTCTGATAGTCAAAGGAAATACTCTTGGCCTCCTTAAAGGGAACCACGCCGTCTATGTACAGGGCACGGCTGGACACGCTGCCTCGGGAATAATTCTGCCGTCCCTTGATCGTTATGTTATAGTAGCCATCCTCCGGCACCTCGATATCCCACTGTATCCACTGTCCCGCGCTCCTCCAGGCGTCGCCGCCCACATAGTTCAGCACGGTGTGCATTACGGTGTAGGGCTGAGTGGAGGGTGAGGACCTATCGTATTTTGCATATAAGGAGGATTCGGAACGAACGGTAGAATCCTCGCCCTGTACCACTTGTATATAAGAACGCCCCAACTCGGAAGCTGCACTTCCGGTCTGCTTGGCTCTGTACTCTGTATAGGTATCCATCTCCGTCACCGGGAGGATACTCACCGCTTTCAATACCATAGGCTCATTCACTGCCTCCAGGCTCACGGTATTGGTGCCCTTTTCCATATAGAACATATAGGGATCGGAAATATAGCCCATGCTGTCCTCGCAGTATGAACTCTGCCACTCAAACACCTCCACCTGAGTGGGGCGGATCTCGTTGCCCTGATTGTCCTCGCGAACTTCACCGCCGTCGGTCCAGATACGCGTAAACTCCATATTGGCCGCATCGTCAAAGGGCAGCTCGCCATTGATATAGATGGCCCGCTCCGCAGCCACGCCTCTGGATTCCGGCACCAGATAGTCCAGTACCACATTGTAGAATCCGGTCTCCGGCACATCCACCTCCCAGGTCACCACGGACTTGGTATCTGTAAACAGGGATTTCTCCACGCCTTCATAATCGCTGTAAACCTCTGCGCCGCCCTCCGCAGTGTAGGCAAAGAGATCCAGCTGAACCTCCACCTGGGGACGCGCGGCGTCTGCATGGGCATTGAGATAGCGGGTATAGGTTCCCTCTCTCACTGCTCCCTCGGCGTCGGCAGTCAGATCATGGCCTGCATACTTATCCTCAAAGGTCTCTACTCCCCTCAGGCTCATCAATACGCAGAATACCGCAAACAGTGCGATTACGCCAACGAGTATGAGTAATTTTTTGACAGTCTTATTCATACATGCCTCCCTGTGTACAATTACAAATATAGAAATCTTTACATGCAAAATACGCACTTTATGTATCCATTATAGCCACGAACAATTAATCTGTCTTCTTAATCTTTGCTATTTAATCTTCACACATTGCTTATTTTTTTGTGAATTTTAAAAAATTTAATTGTGCAATATTTACTTTTTGCCCCTTTAATGCTAAAATATGTCTATAGAAAATCCTTTGTTTTTAGGCATTTTGGGCATTTTCTCCACTTGGACGCCCCCATGCCGCCGGGAAATATCAGAGATTCCCGGCAGGATTAGCAATATTTGCACATATCGGATATTATTACAAGTATTATTACATACAAAATAGTTTCACCGTGGAAAAGCTTTCAGAGGGAGGCGCTGAAGATGGCAGATTTGAAGGTAAATGGCAACTTTCTTGACTTTTATGGCATAAATCACGATTTCACAGGCATTCGGGATGTTCAGGATTCTCATGAGACCGTCTCCTTTTGCGACAACTCCATAGTCCGCATCTGGCACAACACCCAGACGGAGAACTTTGAGGAGCACTGGCATGCCGCTCTGGAAGTCATCATGCCGGTGGAGAACTATTATGACGTGCGAGTGGGGGAGACCTTCTACCATGTACTGCCCGGGGAGATCGTTGTGATTCCGCCGGGGGATCTGCACGAGCTCCTCGCGCCGGACAGCGGCAGCCGCTTTATCTTCATGTTCGACATCTCCCTGATCACCAAGCTGAAGAGTTTTGTGGGCATCCAGTCCATACTGTCCCAGCCCCTGTACGTCACCAAAGAGAGATATCCTCAGATCTATGAGGATGTATATCAGCTGCTGATTCAGATACGGAATGAGTATTTCAACAAGAATGAGTATGCAGAGCTGACTATTTTTTCTCTGCTGCTGACTCTTTTTACCAAATTCGGCTACAATCATATCAGCGCCAACAATCTCTTTCCCAATGTGCGGTTGTACAAACAGAAGGAGTATATTCAGAAATTCAACAGTTTGATGGAGCATATAGACGTGCACTATATGGAGGATCTGAATCTGGAGGAGATCGCCGAGTCCACGGGGTTTTCCAAGTATCATTTTTCCCGGCTGTTCAAGCAGTACACGGGCTTTACTTTCTGCGACTATCTCTGTCACCGGCGCATCAAGGTGGCGGAGGAGCTGCTGGCCAGGCCGGATCTGTCCATCACCGAGGTGGCTCTGCAGGCCGGGTTCCCCAGCATCTCCACCTTCAACCGCCTGTTCAAGCAATATAAAAACTGTACGCCCAGCGAGTACCGCTCCAGAAATAACCGCACTCTGCTGGGCGACAGCCCTTACGCCTGATATATAAAATCTGTAAATACGGCCTCTCCGCCGCTCTCCGTGGTTGCGTACACCGCCAGCGCGAAACGGCAGCCGACAAAGTGATCCATTCTGAAGAACAGTCTGTGTTTTTCTCCCACAGCCTCCCAGTGTCTTCCGTTTTTCCAGGCGAATTCCACCGTGTCTGCCATATCCGTGAAATTGGCTGATATTCTCACCCTGGCCACCGGCCCGGGCAGCGCGATCCGGTCCAGTACTCTGCCCGGCATGTAGTCCTGCGCGTTCCCACCGTCCGCCACGCCGTTCTGCAGCACTCTGGCGACTACCACCAGATAGTAGCTGTTCAGTGTCCTGGTAATACCTATCATGCCGTAGCACCCCTGCAGGGCGCAGAGTCCGGCGCAGTCGCCCTCCCGCAGTCCGGAGCCGTCCACAGTCACTTCCCCGCTGCAGCGCGGATAGAGCATGCGCTGGGTCAGAGTATTCCATGCCTGCAGCACATTGGTACAGACCTTGCCCGTGCGGATCCACAGGCCGCCCTCCTCCTTCAGCCCCCACAGTTCCTGGTGGGGGGAGTGATTCCACTGCCACTGCTTTTTCAGCTCATATCGCCCCTGCCAGTCCCGCAGACAGGGAAAGTTGTCCGATACGCAGAGCGGCTGGTACTGATAGCCGGGGCGATTGCTCTTCATCGCTCCGCTGGCAGGCACCCTGCCGTCCCGGCCAAACCTGGGCAGTCCGTCCTGCCAGGTCACAGGCACCAGCACCGGCATGCGCCCGACAGCGCCACGGTCCTGGAACAGCATGGCATACCATCTGCCGTCGGGGGTGTCCACAATGCCGCCCTGGGCCACTCCCTGATTGTGAAAGCCCATATCATCGCTCAGCATCTCATACTCCGCAAATTCCCCCTCCGGAGAATCTGCCACAAAACATACCTGCGTGCGCTTATCCCGCCCCTCCTCTTTGGGCCAGTGGATCGTGAACAGGTAGTATTTCCCGTCTATTTTGTACAGATGGGAGCCTTCGTGCCCCAGATAAACCTGCTGACGTTCCCGGATAATCAATCGGTTCAGGCCGCCCTCCCGGACGCCGGAGAGATCCGGCTCCCACTCCGTCAGCCAGATATCCGACTGCCCGTGGGCCATGTAGACCCTGCCGTCGTCGTCGAACAGCAGGGACGGGTCGTGGAGATAGCCGCCCTCCAATTTTCTGCAGCACCAGGGACCTTCCACCCTCTCTGCGGTATACAGGTAGGTGCCGCCTCCCGGCACGCCGAACAATACGTAAAACAGTCCCTCATGATAGCGCAGACACGCAGCCCACATGCCCTTTCCGTAGATGCTGCTCTCCCCCTCCATCCTCTCCTGGGCAGTTCCCTCCAGTGTGTCGAAGACATAATCGGCAATCTCCCAGTTTTTCAGATCAAAGGAGCGCAGAATCACACCTCCAGGCATAAAATGCATGGTGGTGCTTATCATATAATATGTGTCCCCCACCCGAATGACATCCGGATCGGGATAGTCTGTCTTGATGATGGGAGCTGGTCTGTTCATATAAATCCTCCGATAAGAGTCCCGTCTCTTCACTACAGTGCCCCCTGTGGGGAAGTAATTTTCATCTGCATAGGGACGCATCTGAAAATTCTTCCGGGGCACTTCCGCTGCGAGACTGTTTTAGTGTTCCGAGTTGTCCGAGGGGCCACTGATAATGACTTTCCCCTCCGACAGTTCCAGTTTCACTTTATTGTCCTGCAGATTCATGGATGAGAGAATGTCTCTGGGAATCTGCACTCTGCCCGCCTTATCCACAATGGCGTACTCCTCCTGGGTGTCCTCGCTGCGCCAGTCGATGGCCGCTTCCTTGAGCCGGTCCGCATACTTTTCCTTCAGAATGCGCTCGCTGCTGATCTTGCCGTCCCGGATCGCCACCACTCTCTTTACCTTTTTGGAGAGAGCTACATCGTGGGTGACGATCAGGATCGTCTGTCCCTGGCGGTTCAGTTCCGTGAACACGTCAAAAATATAGTCGGCCGTCTTGGGGTCCACACTGCCGGTAGGCTCGTCCGCCAACAGCAGCTTGGGGGAATTGGCCAGGGCGATGGCGATGGCGATTCTCTGCTGCTCTCCGCCGGAGAGCATGTTCAGCCGGCTGCGCTTTTTGGAGGACATGCCCACCAGCTCCAACAGCTCCAGGGCCTTGGCCTTCTTCTTCCGCACGTCCGACAGATACATGGGCAGCATCACGTTCTCCAAAGCAGACAGATAGGGCAGGAGGTTTCTCGCATTGTTCTGCCAGACGAATCCCACCGTGTCCCGCTTGTAGACCACCAGTTCCCGCTCCGTCATCGTGAACAGATTCTTGCCGCCTACCACCAGGGAGCCGGCGCTGGGTCTGTCCAGTCCGCCGATCATGTTCAGAAAGGTGGATTTGCCGCTGCCGCTGTTGCCGATCAGGGCGGTCAGCTCCCCCTCCTCCACGGTCAGGTCAAGCCCCTGCAGGGCCAGCACCTCCGTCTGTTTTGTCTTGTATATTTTTACCAGGCCGTCCGCCTGTATCATCGCCTCAGCCACGCTCCGCATCCTCCCTGTCCACAATCTGTCTGCCGTTTTCCAGCTCGATCACCATGTCACCCGCATCCATCAGGCCCGTGTCGTGGGTGGTCATAACAATGGTTACTCCCTCCCTCTGGGTCATCTCCTGAAACAGTCTGGCCACCTCCGCCGCCATGGCGCTGTCCAGCTCGGCGGTAGGCTCGTCCGCCAGCAGAATCTGCGGCCTGTGGGCCACGGCTCTGGCTATCGCCACTCTCTGCTGCTCACCTCCGGACATCTCCGCCGGCATGTGGTGCATCCTGTTGCCCAGTCCCACCATTTTCAGGCATTCCTCCACCCGCTCCCGCCGACCTTTTTTTATTCCCGCCAGACGCAGGGAGAACTCCACGTTCTGGAAGGCGTCCATGGTAGGAATCAGAGACACCGACTGGAACACAAATCCCACCTTGGTTCTGCGCAGATTCTCTCTCTCCCGCCCGGACAGCCTGCACACATCCTGTCCGCCGATCATCACGCTGCCCGAAGTGGGCGTATCCAGCGCCCCTACAATGTTCAGCAGCGTGGTCTTGCCGGAGCCGGAACGTCCCTTCAAAATAGTCAGCACCCCACGGGGAATCTCCGCGCAGATATCCGTCAGGGCCTGAAACTCGCCCCCCGCCACCGGAAATATCCGGTTTACATGGCTTATCACGATAGCCGCTTCCTTTCCCCCGCTCTTCTCTTCCACACCCATAGTTTCTACACCTCTCAAGTACAACATACTAATCCCCATGCATATCGCAGACTTTGTCCGCGATATTGCTCAAATAGAAAATTGAAAAATCTTCGATTTTTCAATCTATCACTCAGCACACAATCGAGCAATCAATCGTCACTTTACTCCTCGCCCAGTTTCAGCGCCTTGACCACATTCATTCTGAACACAATGACAATCAGCACCGCCAGACACAGCGCCATAACGCCCGCCACCACGCCGTAGAGACGCAGCATGTCCGACTGCCGGGTGATCAGCTCCATGGGCAGCACCTGGTTGCTGGCCGCATAGGCCGTCTGCAGCATGGGCACGAACATCTGTGAGGAGAGGTGCCCGATGCCGACGCCCCCCAGTATGGCAAACACGCCGGAAAAAATCTGCTCGTTGATCAGCATGTAGAACA
>CAYLIM010000096.1:0-9973 GCA_964383805.1 uncultured Acetatifactor sp. | reverse complement strand
TGAAAAGGACGCCCAGGCGCTGCTTGCGGACACCGAGGGGCTGCTGGAGGCCATGAGGACATTGCTGCTGGAGGAGGGCCTTTGACACGGAGCGAGAGACATAAAAAATCGGACAAAATAGAGCGGAACGATTTACCGCACCGTGAAAATGTGCTAAAATGAGTAAAATGCTCCACACTTATCATTAATGAGAGGGAGGACATGCGTATGAAAAGGGATTTTGATCTGTTGTCGCTGGGTGAGCTGATGCTGCGGCTGTCTCCGCCGGACAATGAGAGAATCACCCGGGGGGACACTCTTGGCAAACAGGCGGGAGGCGCGGAACTGAACGCCATCACCGGCGCGGCCATGCTGGGTCTGCGCTGCGGCATAATCTCCAAGCTGCCGGCCAACGATCTGGGCACTTATATCAAGAATCGCGTCCGTCTCTGCGGCGTCAGTGACGATTATCTGGTTTACGATCAGGACAAGGATGCGCGGCTGGGAGTGTATTACTATGAGAGCGGCGCCTATCCCCGTAAGCCCAGAATTGTATACGACAGAAAAAATACCTCTGTGAACAAGCTGACGGTTGAGGACTATGACGACAGCCTGTATCAGGCGGCGCGCTGTTTTCACACCAGCGGAATCACTCTGGCGCTGAGTCCCCAGCTGCGTCAGACAGCAATCCAGATGATTCGCCGTTTCAAGGAGCAGGGAGCGCTGATTTCCTTTGACGTGAATTTCCGGGGCAATCTGTGGACCGGAGCCGAGGCCAAGGAGTGTATTGAGAGCATTCTCCCCTATGTGGATGTATTTTTCTGCTCCGAGGAGACCGCCCGCCTGACCTTTTTGAAGGAGGGCGACGCCAGGGAGATCATGAAGAGTTTTACCCGGGATTATCCTATCTCTATCGTGGCCTCTACCCAGCGTGTTGTACATAGTCCCAAGCGTCACACTTTCGGCTCCATTATCTACAGCGCCAAGGAGGACACATATTACGAGGAGCCGCCCTATGCGAATATCGAGGTAGTGGACAGGATTGGCAGCGGTGACGCCTATATCTCCGGCGTACTCTACGGCCTGCTCTCCAAGGAGGATGACTATCAGAGGGCCCTGGAGTACGGCAACGCCACCAGTGCGTTGAAGAACACGATTCCCGGCGATCTTCTGTCCACGGACTTGACGGAAATAGACGGCATTATCAGGGAGCATAAATCTACCGGCCGGGTGGCGGAGATGGACCGATAGGACACCTCTAAAATTTTTATAAAAATCTTGCTAAGCGGCATATTATGTGTGATAATAAATAAAATGCTGAATAATAAGTAAAATGCTTACAGCAGATGGATATAGACAGGATTTGGAGTCAGGTCAATGAGTGAAAATATGGACAACAACTCGCTGGGAGAGCAGTTTCGCGACGCTCTGGCGGAGGGACTGAACAGCGGTGATTTTAGAAATCTGAATGAATTGGTGGGGCAGACGGTAAATAATGCGATCCGGGAGGCCAACTACACCTTTATGGGCGGCAGCCCGGAGGGGACGAAGCGTCATAACCGCCAGATGGAGCAGATGAAACAGAACTGGCAGAACTGGCAGCAGCAGCACGGGAGTTTCAGCGCCAGCTGGGATACCAGAAAGCCGGTGGGGCGGCAACCCCATCAGGCGGTTCCCCAAGGCGGCCAGCCGGGACAACCCGGACAGCCTGGTCAGCCCGGATTTTTCAACCGCCAGCCAGTTCCCGTTTACAGACAGGCGCCTGTGCCTGTGCCGATGCGCCCGGGACCGCTGGTAAAGACCAATCGGGTGGGCAGCGTGGCCGGTGTGCTGTACAAGGTTTTCGGCGGTATCGGCATGTTTTTCGGCGCCAGCGTCCTGTCGGTATGCCTTCTGGCCTGGGAGATTCCGGGGGTGCTTACCGGGGCGATCATGCTGCTGTTTTTCTTCGGAATGGTACGGCTCGGATGTTTCAAGCATCAGCGCTTGAAACGGGCGGACCGATATATACAGCTCTGCGGCTCGAGAATGTATGCTGAGATCTCTCAGCTGGCGGCCGCCACACAGAACAGCAAAAGCTTTGTGCTGCACGATGTTCGGCGTATGCTGCGGCTGGGAATTTTTCCTCATGGACATATGGACGAGCAGGGCACCACACTTATGCTGAATGATGTGATCTACAAGCAGTATCAGGACGCGGAGAGAGCGCGCACACTCAGGGAGCGCGAGGCGTTGCCCATGCAGGAGGAGCGCCCGCTGACGCCGGGCGAGATCGTGGAGCAGGAGCAGAAAGCCCGCGATCAGGAGCTGAATCAGATGATTGCGGAGGGCATGGAATGTATCCGCAAGCTGCGGGATATGAACGACGCCATTGAGGGTGAGGTGATCTCTGCCAAGCTGTACCGTTTGGAGAATCTGCTGAAGGAGATTTTCGACAAGGTCAGGGAGTATCCGGATCAGATGTCCCAGATGCACAGAGTTATGGACTATTATCTGCCCACCACCCTGAAACTGGTGGAGGCATACAAAGAGTTTGACCAGGTCAGTGTGCCGGGGGAGGATATTCTCTCCGCCAAGGCGCAGATCGAAAAGACGCTGGATACCATAAACGCGGCTTTTACAGAGCTGCTCAACAATCTGTTCCGCAGTCGGGTATATGATGTTACCACGGATGCCCAGGTGTTGGAGACTATGCTGGCCCAGGAGGGTCTGACCAAGGAAAGCATCAGCAAGGAACTGGAATACGCAAAAATAGGAAAGGAGTAAGGATAAGAATGAGTGAACTGGATACCATGTTAAAACAGGCGCCCACCCTGACGCTGGAGCCTTTTACTACGGAGCCGCAGCAGGAGGTTGCCGCCGTGAGCGAGGCGCAGGTTGCAGAGGCGGTAAAGGATCAGATGAATGTACAGCTGACGCCGGAAGAGCAGAAGATGGTGAATGACTTTGCCGAGCAGATCGATCTGAGCAACACGCAGATGATTTTGCAATATGGTGCAGGCAGTCAGAAAAAGATCGCGGATTTTTCCGAGAACGCTCTGAGCAGCGTCCGCACCAAGGATATGGGCGAGATCGGTCAGCTGCTGACAGAGGTGGTGGGTCAGCTGCGCTCTTTTGAGGAGGGCGAGGATGAGAAAGGATTCCTGGGAATCTTTAAAAAGAGCAGTAACAAGCTGTCCAATATGAAGGCTAAGTATGACAAGGCCGAGGTCAATATCAACAAGGTTTGCAAGGTTATGGAGGAGCACCAGATCACATTGCTGAAGGACGTGGCAATGCTGGACAAGATGTACGAGCTGAACCTGAACTATTTCAAGGAGCTGTCCATGTACATACTGGCGGGCAAGAAAAAGCTGGAGCAGGCCCGCAACGTGGAGCTGGCGGAGCTGGTGGCTAAGGCGGAGCAGAGCGGACTGCCCGAGGACGCCCAGAAGGCCAAGGATTTTTCCTCCATGTGCGAGCGCTTTGAGAAAAAGCTCTATGATCTGGAGCTGACCAGAACCATCTCCCTGCAGATGGCGCCCCAGATTCGTCTGATTCAGAGCAATGACACCACCATGTCTGAGAAGATTCAGTCCACGTTGGTAAATACGATTCCTCTGTGGAAGAGCCAGATGGTAATCGCCATCGGCCTGGATCATTCGGCAGACGCCGCCAAGGCTCAGAGAGAGGTCAGCAACATGACCAATGAGCTGCTGAAAAAGAATGCGGACGCGCTGAAGATCGCCACGGTGGAGACGGCCAAGGAGGCGGAGAGAGGTATCGTGGATATCGAGACCCTGACTGCCACCAACCAGACGCTGATCAGTACTTTGGACGAGGTGAGAAAGATTCAGGATGAGGGCCGCATAAAGCGCCAGAGCGCAGAGGCAGAACTTCTGAGAATCGAGACCGAGATGCGCAATAAGCTGTTGGAGATGAGTCGTCAGCAGCCGGGGGCATAGTTGACAGGATTTTTGGTACGTGATATATTTATTCAGTAAATAACAGCATCTGCTCTGGGTACTGTCAGAGCAGATGCTGAACGAATAATTAAGAAAGAGAGGGTATTTGTCGTGTTGATTTTTGCGTGCGGAAGAATGCGTTAGTATAAACACAAATTTGGGGCGGGCTTTCCCGTCTGTTTGTGTTGCATTTTCCCGTAGACAACGATACGACAATACCTGATACCTCCAAGCATATTGGAGCTGTTTTTGGTATGTAAATCGGCCACGGGTAAACCGTGGCCTTTTATTATGGGTGTTATACCGGCGGACTGACCTGTCCGCTGCGGCTGCACCGGAAAAGCAGTGAGGTATATATGAAAAATAATTATTCTGTGAAAATGTTTACTGATATTTCTTTCGATGGCAGAATGCTGTCGATCCTGGGGAGCATGATTCAGATAGCTTTATCTCTGGTCACACTCTGGCTCCCAAAAATAATATTAGATTGTGTGACTGCCTGGGTTTCCCTGCGGGTACTGTACACAGAGATTGGTTTGGCGGGAGGGCTGTGGCTGCTGCTCACCATAGCTGACCAGGTCGTGCGCAACGTCATTTTGAGCTACGCCCAGACCCGGCTTTATACACGGCTGATACCGGCCTGGGAGAAAAAGACCATGGAGCTTGACTATGAGCTTTTTTCCTCTCCCCGTGGCAAGGTTTTGATGGAGAAGGCCAGGCAGGCGGTGTGCAGCCCAAACTGGGGAATGGTGACTATGCTGCCCCGGCTGACGGAGCTGCTTACGGCGGCGGGAGGGCTGCTGGCATATGGAATTGTCCTCGGGGGGCTGCATCCGCTGGCAGTGCTGGCGCTGTTATTGCTCTCCGGTCTGGAACTGTGGCAGGGTATCTGCACGGAGCGAAAAAAGCAGGGATTGAAACAGGAGCGCGCGGAGGTGGGCCGCAGGCTGAACTATGTGGCCTATGGTACCAGAGGCCTTGGGGAAGGCAAGGATATTCGGATATACCATATGGCGGGATGGCTGCGGGAAATGGCACGGCTGGCTCTGGGGCAAAAGCGCAGGCTTGAGCAGATTACGGCGGGGTATGAGCGCAGGAAACTATTTTTGGCCGGCGCGCTGATCCTGCTGCGAGACGGTTGTGCCTATGGGTATCTTCTGTATTCTTTCTTTCATAGAGACATGACAGTGGGAGATTTCGCCATGTATTTTACGGCGGTAACGGGGCTGGGCGGGTGGCTTGGCCGGTTGACGCAAAGCATCTCCCAGTTTCAGGAGTCCCGAAATTTTGCGCGGGACTATTGGGAGTACATGGAATTGGGGGACGAGAGTGATGGTCTCCAAAAAGAAGTGTCCTCCGGGCTCCGGGGGGTCTCGGAGCTGCCAAAGCCGGTTGGGTTTCAATTTCGTGATGTCTCCTATGCTTATACCGAGACGGGAGAAGATGGGCAGGCGAAGATGCATCAGGTGCTGGAACACCTGAATCTGGACATAGCACCCGGAGAAAAGCTGGCGGTGGTGGGGGCAAATGGTGCGGGAAAGACTACCTTTGTAAAGCTCCTGTGCGGTTTGCTGCATCCTCAGCAGGGAGAGATCCTGGCGGGGGGTGTGTCCTCCCAGCTCTTAGAGACGGAGGAGTATTATAATCTGTTTTCGGCGGTGTTCCAAAACTCAGGGGTGCTGCCGGTGAGTATAGCGGACAATATTGCGCTGAACATCACCGGAGATGTGGATGTAGAGCGGCTGCAGAACTGTATCCGCGCGGCGGGGCTGGAAGAGAAGGTCTCCTCGCTCCCCCAGGGGGAGAACACCTGCTTGAATAAGCGTGTCGCGGAGCAGGGGACGGAGCTCTCCGGCGGACAGCTGCAGCGGCTATTGCTGGCCCGGGCGCTATACAAGGACGCGCCGGTGCTGGTGCTGGACGAACCCACCGCTGCCCTGGACCCGTTGGCAGAGCAGGCGGTTTATGAGCAGTACCGGAGATTTACGGAGGGCAAAACAGCTGTCTTTATCTCCCACAGACTGGCGTCCACGCGTTTTTGTGACCGGATCATTCTGTTGGAAGAGGGGCGTATTGCGGAGTGCGGCACGCATGAGCAGCTTCTGGCCCTTGGGGGCAGGTATGCGGAGCTGTTTCAGATACAGAGCAAATATTATCAGGAGGAAATGTCATGAGTTTTGATAAAAATGGACGTACCTTGGGAGAGGACGTGAAACTGATATACAGAGGCATTGGGGAGTTTGACCGCATCCTGCCGGGGCAGCTCTTATATGTGGCTGGAAAAAGTGTTTTGGGAGCGCTTACTCCCTGCGTGGCTACGGTGGCCATGGCGGGGATATTGGGAGAACTGACAGGCGGCAGGAACTTGGAAAAGCTGCTTTTATATGTGGCGGTGTCTGTGCTGGTGATCTTTCTGCTCACTTTGGTAAAAAGCATTCTGGAGGCTAAGATTTCAGTGGGATGCAGTGATATGTTTTCCGCGCATGAAATTCATTTGACTGACAAGGCGTATTCTCTCTCCTATGAATCTCTGGAGAGCGAGGAAGTGAGACGGCTGAGGGAACAGGTATCGGGCAGTATCAATGTCTCCGGTGCGGGGATGGCAAGCCTTTATTGGGATATGGAGAGTATTTGCGGCAATGTGAGCGCGGCGGTGGTGGCTTTGCTGTTGTTTGTCCGTTACGGAACCGGGCTTTCACAGGGGGCGCTGGCACTGCTGTCTTTGCTGGCTGCGGTATGCATCTGGATATCCTGTCGCATGACCTCCCGGCGCTGGGATGTGAGCTATGAGGTCTTTGTGAAGGGGGCGGCGTACCAGCGGTACGGGGATTACTATACCATGAATTATCTGCCGGATGAGAATATGGGTATGGACATACGGATTTTTTCGCAAAGCCGTTTGGTGCTGGAGGAGAGCGGAAAGAGATGCTATGAGCCGTTTGCCCGGGGAAAGCGTAAAGAACTGAGGGTCGACAGTCTCTGTGGCAGTGTGAAACTGTTGTGTGTGGGCGTATGCGGCCTGGCGGTCTACGCTCTTACTGCGGCGCAGGCCATGGGAGGACACATCCCCGTGGGAGATATTCTGGTGCTGCATGCGGCCATAACCTCGCTGATTCTTTCTGCCAGCAATACTGCGGAGACATTCACCGACCTGCGCAACAACAACACCCATCTGATTAATTATTTTGCCTATATGGACCTGCCGGAGGAAAGCGGCGGCTCCGTGGGTGTGGACGGTGGGGAGGATCAAGGGCACACAGTGGAAAAGGTGTGCGAGATACGTTTTGAACATGTGAGCTTTTGCTACCCGGGCAGCGAGGGAAACTATGCCCTGCGGGACGTCAGTCTGACGCTGCGGGCCGGGGAAAAGCTGGCTATCGTAGGGGAGAACGGCAGCGGAAAGACTACGCTGATCAAGCTGTTATGCCGTCTGTACAGGCCCACGGAAGGAGAGATTTTGTTAAATGGCAGAGATATCTGGACCTATGACGCAGAAGGCTATAGGGCGCTTTTGTCCACAGTGTTTCAGGATTTCTCTCTGTTTGCCTTTGCGCTGGGTGCCAATGTGGCTGCCGCCCGCCAGTATGACGAGGAAAGGGCGGAGACGGCGCTGGCTCGGGCCGGGCTGAGCGACAAGGTAAGTAGTCTGCCCCGGAGATTGGAGCAGGCGCTCTTTACGGATTATGAGGAGGACGGCACAGAGTTGTCGGGCGGAGAGGCGCAGAAAGTGGCCATTGCACGGGCTTTGTACAAGGATGGGGCCATACTGATACTGGATGAACCCACGGCGGCGCTGGATCCCTATGCGGAGGCGGAGATCTACGAACAGCTGCTGGGCAGCCTGGAGGAGTGCCGGGAAAAAGAGCGCATACTCCTGTCCATCAGCCACCGGCTGTCCACCTGCAGATTCTGCGACCGTGTGGCAGTGTTCTCTCAGGGCAGGCTGGCGCAGCTGGGTCCCCACGACCGTCTGGTTTTGGAGGAGGGAGTTTACCGTAACTTGTGGCAGGCCCAGGCGGAGTATTATCAGTGACAGGCCCAAGAGATTTTTTAGTGTCAGGCCCGTGCGAATGTCTCTTGCGCGGGTCTGCCACATATGCTACAATGCTTTGAGGGTATAGATGTAGCAAGAGAATGCGGGAGGGACACACATGGAAAAAATAGCTGGTTTTATAAAAAAGGAGGCGGTGCTGTGTATTGCGCTGCTGTTGGCCCTGATATCCACATTTGTGATTCCACCCGACAGGGAGTATGTCGGTTACATAGATTTTCGGACGCTGGCAATTCTGCTTAGCCTGATGAGCGTCATGGCCGGTCTGCAGAAAATCGGACTGTTTCGCCGAATTGCCCAAGGGCTTTTGGGCAGGGTGAAAAGCTGCCGCAGCCTGGTGCTGATTTTTATATTTCTGTGCTTTTTTTTCAGCATGCTTATCACCAATGACGTGGCGCTGATTACCTTTGTGCCATTCACATTCACAGTACTTGAGATGGTGGAAGAAGAGCGGCGTCGGAAACTGATTCTGCCCCTGGTGGCCATGGAGACCATCGCCGCCAATCTGGGCAGTATGCTGACGCCCATCGGCAATCCTCAGAATCTGTATCTCTATGGCAAGGCAGGAATATCCATCGGGAGCTTTGTGCTGCTGATGCTGCCCTATGCGCTGGTGGCGCTGATTCTCCTGGCGGGCTGGGGATTGATACAGGGAGGGGGCGGCTCTCAGAGCCTGAGGCTGCAGTCCGGCCGGGAACAGGAGGGGGCGAAAGGTGCTGGTTTATCGCCTGTGCCGCTGATCGTCTACCTGGTGCTGTTTGTTCTGTGCCTGCTGGCGGTGGCCCGTGTGCTGCCCTGGCAGGCAGCGCTGGCACTTGTTCTGGTGACCGTGCTGGTAATGGACCGAAAGGTGTTGGCTAAGGTGGACTATTCTCTGCTGCTGACCTTTGTTGGATTTTTTGTCTTTATCGGGAATATGGGGAGAATCCCGGCTTTTCGGGATTTTTTGCAGGAGGTGGTGGCAGGCAGGGAGGTGTACGTCGCCATCGCCGCCAGCCAAATTATCAGCAATGTGCCCGCGGCTCTGCTGCTGTCCGGCTTTACGGACAATTATGGACAGCTGATCGTGGGAGTGAACCTGGGTGGTCTGGGAACTTTGATCGCTTCCATGGCAAGTCTGATTTCCTACAAACATGTGGCTCGGGAGGAGGGCGGCCGCAAGGGGGCATATATTGGCATTTTTACTTTGAGCAATCTCTGCTTTCTGGCGGTGCTGGTGGTGTTTCATGCGGTGATGGCATGGCTAGTGTGAAAGGATAAGAAAACTATTTAAGAAAAGTCCCATAATTTTGTCTGTCATCAATTATGTATTCGATTTTTACACATTTTTCATCATCTTTTACCTGGAAAACAAACCATAAATGTGGCCAGAAGTTGAGAACACGATACTTGGAGGGGACAAATCTTAATCTGCTGCATCCGATGAGGGGTGTGTTTTCCAGATATGAGATTTTTTCGTCATAAGCATCCAAAAGGCGGAATGCGCATTCTTCTCCGTTGTCTCTGGCACAACAGAAAGTATATTCCTCTAAAACAGAATTTGCTGCAGGAGAGACATCTACTTTATACATAAGTTTTCTCCTTTAGTGCAGTGCGAAGATTAGCGGAAACATTGCGGGCAGGAATATCCGGCGCACCGTTACGCCTTAGCTCTTCGATTTCTATTAACTTTTCCCGAAGCTCCAATTGTTTTTCGCGTTGGTCATAAGCTGCTATATCCATAACAACCAAGTCCCCCTCACCATTTTTTGTTAAAAAAACAGGTTCGCCGGTAGTTTTGCACAATGTGGCAATTTCTGTATAGTTCTGACGTATAGCAGCGGATGGCTTAATGAGTGTATGCATAGCAGAACTCCTCTCATAGCAATATTCTGTATCAATTCTAACATTATTATACTATCTATACTTTCAAAAAACAATTAGAAAAATAAACAATTTCGTGTTACCTGAAATGAAATTTTAAATTCCACTACCTCAAACTACAGTAGCATTTAGTTCT
>CAYLIM010000095.1:0-10174 GCA_964383805.1 uncultured Acetatifactor sp. | reverse complement strand
AAGTCGGTGAAGGAATTTCTGTAAGAAAAGTGTGTAAAATGAGAGCTGTCGCAAAAGCAGAGAAATTATCGGCCGGAGCGACAGCTCTGTTTATATCGGGAATAATACACTTTCGACCATGAAGGAGGAAGATGATCATGAAACAAGGATCACGAAACATGATAATGCCAGAAAATTATACGGGGGGGGGTACGAGCGTTACTGAGTAATTATTTCTCCTGTGGTCTGGTATTTATTTTCGGTCTAAGTCTATATTCGCAGCTTATGTCCCAGCAATTGGTTAATGCTTATGATGGATTGTGGGAATACACGTATCATTTCGCCGGAAAGTGGGAGCTGTCATTGGGAAGATGGTTTTGGCTGTATCTGGACAAAATTCGCTTTGGCGTCAACAATGATCCATGGACATCCATTCTGGCGATCTTGCTTTTTTCAATCGGTATGTATGTTATATCAGATATTTTTTGTCTGGAAGACAAGAAAGTATCTTTTCTGTTTTCTGCTCTTTTTATCAGCAGTACGGCGGTGTGCGTTTCTCTGTCATATCGGTTTATGTCCCCGGTTTTCGGTTTTTCGTTTTTGCTGAGCGTCCTGGCGGTATGGGTTATCTTTAAATCCAATAAAGTCATTTTACCTGTCCTGCTGGGCAGTTTTATGGTTGCGCTCTCCATGGGCGCATATCAGGCATATTTAGGGTGTACTTGCCTGGTCATTGCGGGATATTTGCTTTGGCAGTTATATTGTACAGATGTTCCATGGAGACAGTTGGGCCTATATGTCGGAAAGAGTGTCGCAATGCTTTCAATGGGGGGAATTCTTTATGTCCTGGCACTTAAGATTCATTTAAAGATTTTTCAGACTTCCCTGTCAAGTTATAATGGGGCGGACACCTATTCTCTCTGGAATACGTTAAAAAAGTTTCCTATGACTGTGAAAAATGCATATTCTATTTTTATTATGTATTTTTTCAGGGATTTGTATAAAACAAATGTACTCCAGAACTATAAAATTTATTTGATTCTCTTCGTGCTGACGGGCGGGATTTTTGCCATTGGGTTTATACAGATATGGAAGAAAAGTCGTATTAGAGCAATTTGCTTTTTGGCATTGACGTTGCTATTGCCTGTTGCGGCGAACGCCGTGATGCTGGTCGCGACGGATACGGGAATGTCCATACAGATGACGGCTCCACTGACGCTTATCATACCTGTTCTGGTCTGCATTGCCGGCAAAGTGGTGTGCCGTATCAAAATGTCCTTCTTGGCACAGCTGGCAGGAGGATTGGTGATCTTGATTGTCTTGTGGGGAAACATTTATCAGGTGCAGATTGACCAAAATGCGATGTATGAAGGAAAGACAGCGGCGGGCACCATGGCTGAGGAGATATTGCATGAACTTGCCCAAGAGGAGTGCCTGGACCCCGACCTGCGGTATTGCTTTATTGGGATCCCCGCCGGAAACAGACTGTTTTATGTGAGCGACGCATATGCCCGTGCCAATAACTATGCGCTGGTTGGCGTAGGCTGGACAGACCCCGATTCTTCCATGAAATCCTGGAGGGGGATATTCCACCACTTCTGCGGCGTCAATCTAAACATATGGCCTGCCAATTCCTGTGCAGATGAATTGGCGGCAGCGGACATTGCCTCCATGTCTGTCTATCCTAAGCCAGGCTATATACGTCAGGTGGGGGATGTAGTGGTGATAAAGGTAAATTGAGTTATTTGGTGCTCTCGAGTTCATAAATTCTTAAGAAAATTTAAGAAAATATAGAGGATTATGATGCAATTCCATGCTATACTGAACCCATAAACGACAGAGAAAGAGGGCAGGTAACAGAGCATGGGGGTAGTGTACGACGAGGATGAGGAGTTGGACTTTTCATTCCTGAAACAGAGCGTCCGTCAACAGCCGAGAGGAGCGGCAGCAGGGCGGCGGGCAGAATATAGAAACGGTCAGAGCAGGCAGGTTCGGACCTATCAGGGACAGACCGGAGCAAGGCGTCCCCAGACTATGCAGGAAAAACAGAGGCAAAGGCAGGCAGTGCTCCAGGCCAGGAGAAAGCGCCGTCTGCGCCGCCAGAAACAGCTGCTGGCAGTATTGTTGTGCGTATTGCTGGGGGGAACCGTGCTTGCCGTATACAGTCTGAAGAAGGTGGGTACAGAGTCGGAGACAGGCGGCTATACTGCGCCGCAGATGCAGGCGGAGAGGGACCCGATATCCATGCAGGGAGAATTGGGAGTTATCCAGGGCATTCCCGAAAGCCAGTACAATCAGCACCCGGAGTGGACGGAGGATTTTTTGACCATCAGCGAGTATTCCCGTCCCGGAGAACCTCTCAATGAGGTCAACAATATATTTGTACATTATACGGCCAATATCAGGACAAGCGCTGCTCAGAACCGCAGCTATTTTGAGAATCTAAAGGACAATCATGACGTTCCGGGAGCCAGTGCGCATTTTATCATTGGCATTGAGGGGGAGATACTCCAGATCGTGCCCCTGGACGAGATTGCATATGCGGTACAGACCCGAAACGAGGACTCCATATCCATCGAGTGCTGTTATAAATATGAGAACGGGCAGTTTACGCAGGAGACCTACGATAGCCTGATTAAGCTGCTGGCATGGCTGGTGGATACCTATGAACTGGAGCCGGACGATATTCTGCGGCACTATGACTGCGGTGGCAAGAAATGTCCGCTGTATTATGTGGAGAACGAGGACAGCTGGAGAATTCTTAAGAAGGATGTGGGAGAGCAGATAACTCTGCTGCAGTGAGTTTTCTCCCAGAAAACAGTTGCGATACACAGGGGAATTTGGTAAAATATTCAGTGAGCATACAGAGGACTTTCAAATAAAATGAGGACATGCCAATGAATATTTTATCCCCCTCCATTTTGGCTGCGGACTGCTGGCAGCTGGGACAACAGATAGAGCAAGTACAGCGGGCAGGTGCAAGATACCTGCATATAGATGTGATGGACGGTATTTTTGTACCCTCCATCTCTTTTGGGATGCCAGTGATCACTTCCCTGAGGAAGCGGACTGACATCTTTTTTGATGTACATATTATGATTCAGGAACCGGAGCGGTATGCCGCCCAGTTCGTGTCCTGCGGCGCGGATATAGTCACCTTTCACCTGGAGGCCACAGAGCATGTGCAGGAGACTATTGACGCCATCCGGCAGGCCGGAGCCAAGGTGGGAATCAGCATCAAACCGGGCACCCCGGTTCAGGCGGCGCTGCCCTGGCTGGAGCAGGTGGACATGGTGCTTATAATGACGGTGGAGCCTGGCTTTGGCGGACAGAAGTATATGGATTCCTGCACGGAAAAAATCCGGCAGGTCAGAGAGGCGATCACGGAAAGAGGGCTGCCGGTGGATGTGGAGATTGACGGCGGCGTTACTTTGGAAAATATTTCCGTTCCCCTGGAGGCGGGGGCTAATGTGATCGTGGCAGGCTCGGCTGTGTTCAAAGGCGATGTCGAGGCAAATGTGAGTGCGTTGATGGCACAGATGTAAGTGTGGTGTTCGGTATACCGTAAGGAGGTAATGATGAATCGGAAGGTGCTTTTTAACACAGATTGGCAGTTTGCCAAGACGGCATTGGGCGTAGCGTATGAACAGAAGGAAATCTGGCAGGCGGATCTTCGGCCGGTGGCGTTGCCTCACGACTGGATGATCTGGCAGACTGACAAGCTGTATGAGGACAGTATCGGCTGGTATGTGAAGGACTGGCAGGTGGAAAAGAAGGCGGGGGAGAGAATCCGCTTGCGCTTTGACGGCGTGTACATGGATTCTGCCCTCTATATCAACGACTGTCTGGTGGGAGAGTGGAAGTACGGCTATTCCACCTTTGAATATGATGTGACGGACGCTCTGCAGGAGGGGGAGAATCGGCTGGTCATGCGGGTGATGTACCAGTCTCCCAACAGCCGCTGGTATAGCGGTGCGGGTATATATAGAAATGTGTGGCTGATAACAGTGCCGGAGATACATATCGCCAGCGATGGTATCTATCTGTCCACCAGAAAAACGGGACAGGGCTACGAACTGCGGATTGAGACGGAACTGACGGACGGGCAGGGCGGTGTGCCGGACCTGACAGAAACGGAATACCAGCTTCGATATACTCTAATAGATAAAGCAGATCCGGCGGCAGGCTGTGCAGAAAGTGGTGTCACAGTGGAGAACGTTCGGCAGGTCTGGCAGCAGACGGTAGACTGTAATGGGGAAAACGCGCTGACGGACAACAGGATTATTCGGACGCCTGACGGACGCAGACTGGAGCATGGCGCCCGTTTTGACAGTGTATATTCTGTGGAGACTCCCCATTTGTGGGATGTGGAGACTCCTTATCTGTATACGTTGCAGGTGGAGTTGTTGGATGGCGGACAGGTACTCCAAAGGGAAAGCCTGAAGACAGGCTTTTGCAGCAAGGAATTTACGCCTGAGGAGGGATTTCTGTTAAACGGCAGAAAAGTGCGTCTGAACGGTGTCTGTGAGCATCACGATCTGGGCGCGCTGGGTGCCGCTTTTTCCAGGGAGGCCATGCGCAGGAAATTTTTGAAACTCCGCAGCATGGGCGTGAATGCCCTGAGGACTTCCCACAATATGCCGGCGCCGGAGGTCATGGAGCTGGCGGATGAACTGGGCTTTCTGGTGATTGCCGAGGCCTTTGATATGTGGGAGATGCCTAAGACCCAGTATGACTATGCCCGGTTCTTTGTGGACTGGGCGGGGACGGATGTGCGCAGCTGGGTGCGCCGGGACCGCAGCCATGTGAGTCTGCTGATGTGGAGCATCGGCAACGAAATTTATGACACTCATGCCAGTGACCATGGACAGGAGATTACCCGCAGACTGGTGGGGTATGTGCGGGAGCATGACCCCAGAGGAAATGCCCCCTGCACCATCGGCAGCAATTACATGCCTTGGGAGGGAGCGCAGAAGTGCGCCGATATCACTAAGATGGCAGGGTACAACTATGCGGAGAACTACTACGAGAAACATCGCCGGGAGCATCCCGACTGGGTGATCTATGGCAGTGAGACTGCCTCCGTGATAAAGAGCCGCGGTATCTATCATTTCCCGCTGGAGCGCTCTATTTTGACGGACGAGGATGAGCAATGCTCCTCTCTGGGCAACAGTGCCACCAGTTGGGGGGCGAAGTGCGAGGAGTACTGCATCACTGCGGATCGGGATACCCCTTATTCCTGCGGGCAGTTCCTGTGGACGGGATTTGACTATATCGGGGAGCCTACCCCTTACCAGACCAAAAACAGTTATTTTGGGCAGATTGATACGGCGGGGATTCCCAAGGATGCCTATTACATCTACAAGGGGGAATGGACCAACGGAGAAAAGGCCCCCTTTGTCCACATCTTCCCCTATTGGGATTTCAACGCAGGCCAGATGATAGACGTGCGCATTGCCAGCAATCAGTCCAGGGTGGAGCTGTTTGTGGATGGCATATCTCAGGGCTGCTGTGAGATGAATCACAGGGCCGGTTCGGGAATCGATCTGGTGGGACATTGGACACTATCCTACAAGCCGGGTACGATCTGCGCAGTGGCTTACGACAAAGAAGGTAGGGAGACGGCCTGGGACAGCCGCAGTACCAGCGGTGATTCGGCGGCGCTGGTGCTGAAGGCCGAGAAAATGCAGGGCAGCCGTATGCTGACCTGGCAGGGCAGTCGTGCAGGAGATAAAGCTCTTCCTGCAGGAGATAAAGCTTTTCCTGCAGGGGGTGAAACCATCCCCAAAGATTGCATGACCTTGACAGCTAATGGGGAGGATCTGCTGTTTGTGGAAATCTCTGCAGTGGATGAAAACGGCTGTCCTGTGGAAAATGCCTGCGATTACGTGGAGGTGGAGGTTGCCGGACCGGGACGCTTAGTGGGCCTGGATAATGGCGACAGCACGGATTACGACCCCTATAAGGGCACGATCCGCAAGCTTTTCAGCGGAAAGCTGATGGCAATTATTGCGGCGGAGGACCAGCCGGGAGAAATCAGGGTCACTGTCCGGGATGCCCGGGAGAGCGCTCATCTGGGAGAATTGCCCGCCTATACTGATGAGGATAAGAGCAGCTATGTGGAGCGGATTCGACAGGCCGGGACAACGGGCATCCTGCACAAGGCCAGTCTGTCCATAACTGTTGAGGCCGGTGAGAGGAGAGAGGGCCTGTCTTTGCTGCCCCGAAACAGTTTCATGCCGCTGGCGCAGGTGCCGGTGGGCTTTGTGCCGGTGCGGAAGCTGGAGCTGGTGTGTGACGAAGGCCGTCATCTGGGTCCGGAGAAAAAGCAGGTCGCGGTGCGGGTCGTCTGCCATCCCGCATCCGCCACAGATCAGGAGTTTATCTGGAAAGCCGTCAATGGCTCCGGTATTGAGACCAATGTGGCTTCCGTGGAGGCCCAGGGCGACAGGGCGGTAATCACAGCATTGGGAGACGGCGAATTCTATGTGCGCTGTGTGGTGAAAAACGGTACGGATAAGGTGAAACTTATCTCCCAGATAGAATTTGACATTAAAGATATGGGTCCGGCGTCCATTGATCCCTATTCCTTCGTGATAGGAGGCCTGTTCAACTGTCGGCAGGGCACAGTGCTCAGCGGTATTGAGAACGCCGCCTCCACCGCCCGGGAGGGCTTTACTGCAGTGGGTTATTCTGGTCTGGATTTCGGAGATTACGGTTCGGACGAGATTACGGTGTCCATTTTTGCCAATACCAATGATCCCCAGTTCATACAGTTCTGGGAAGGTCTGCCGGGCGAGGAGGGCAGCGAACTGCTCTATGACGGCATATATCACAAGCAGAGTCAGTGGCAGGTGTTCCAGCCGGAGACCTATAAGCTGAAAAAGCGTCTGCGCGGCCAGACTACACTCAGCATCTGCACAAAGACGTCCATGGAGTTGGGAGGTTTCAGCTTTACCAGGATAAACAAAGCCTTTGAACAGTTGTATGTGGTGGAAAACAAGCAGATATATGGGGACAGTTTCACTGTGACCGAGAAGGCCATAGAGGGAATCGGCAACAACGTGTCTCTGGAATATACCGATATGGACTTTGGTGAGCAGGGCGTCAGCCGGATTACGATCTGCGGGCGTACTCCTCTCGCAAACAATACCATTCATGTGCGGTTTGTCGGCGAGGAGAGCATGAACCAGATCGTAGAATTCCCCCACGAGGAGGAGTACACAGTCCACAGCTTTGACCTGCAGCCGGTAAAGGGCTTGCAGAAGGTGGTGTTCGTGTTCCTGCCGGGGTGCGATTTCGACTTTGAGTGGTTCCGGTTTGAAGGCCCGGAAGAGGTATAATAGGTAAAGAAAGTGGAAATATATGGGGCGGCCATAAGTGGCCGCCCCATGTTGTTGGTTGGCATTCTTGATAGGAATAACATGTATATGGAGATTGACACACAGAAAAAAAACGAGTAAAATAAAGTATGAATTAAATTTTATCGAACACAATATAGACAAAGAATGTGTTGAGGGATAATATTATGTATATTAAAAGACATTTGGAAAAACAAATTGCAGAAGTATCAAAATTTTATCCGGTTGTTATGGTGTGTGGGCAGAGGCAGGTGGGAAAATCCACGATGCTCAACCATGTGAAAGATAGTCAGCGGCGATATGTGACGTTGGATGACGGCAATGCCAGACGGCTGGCACAGCAGGATCCGGCTCTTTTTTTTGACACTTATGGCTATCCACTGCTTATTGACGAGTTCCAGAGAGTTCCGTCTATTTTATTGGAAATGAAAAGAATTGTTGATCAAAAAGCATTGAACGGCGAAAGCAACGAGGGGATGTATTGGCTCACAGGCTCACAGAAATTTAAAATGATGCAAAATGTATCAGAATCTCTGGCAGGCCGTATTGCCGTCCTCGATATGTCAAGTCTTTCAACAGCGGAGATTGAGGGGAGGGAGGAGGCGATATTTCACCCGTCTCTGGACAGCTTGCGCAATCGAATAAAAACCAACAAACCGAAAAATATTCATCAGATATATGAGCGGATTTTTAAAGGCGGAATGCCCAGATTGAACACAACGGACTTGGACAGGGAGCGTTTTTATACGGATTACATTAACACCTATCTGGAAAGAGACATTCATGAACTGGCGCAGGTGGGGAAATTGGGAGAGTTCTATGATTTTTTGGTATTTATGGCAGCTAGGACTTCCCAGGAATTGAAATACAATGAGATTGCCAATGCCATAGGCGTATCGGCCCCCACTGCGAAGGAATGGGTATCTATTTTGGAAAGATCAGGGGTTATCTATATCCTTCGCCCTTATTATTCCAATATAACAAATCGGTTGGTAAAAACCCCCAAGATATATTTTCTTGATACGGGCCTGGCGGCATATCTATGCAGATGGCCAAGCGCAGAGACTCTTGAAAACGGAGCGATGGACGGTGCATTCTTTGAAACCTATGTGGTCAGCGAGATTGTAAAAAGCTATTATAATGCAGGAAAGCGCCCAGACCTATACTATTACCGGGATATCGACAAAAAAGAGATAGACCTGTTGATCATCGAGGGCGACAAGATATATCCCATGGAGATAAAAAAGGCAAAATCTCCTGGGCATGCAAATAAAAATTTCCGGGTGCTTGACCGGTTGGGCCTGGACGTACAGCCTAGGATCATTCTGTGCATGGCGGAGGAAATGATCCCATATGACAGGGAAACATGGTATTTTCCGGTGTCGGCACTGTGATCAATCCTTGTCGGCGGGAAAGAAAATCTTGGTAAGCGCGTCCAACAGACATTCCACGGCGGCGCCGCCTAGAAAAATGATCCAGGTAATGTACCACGCATGGGAGGCAAAACTGATAATAAAATAGAAGATCACGATCAGTATCCACATCAGTCCCTCCAGGCTGCCCTTGATCTGTTTAAAACGCTTGCGGCGGAGTTTCCTGGTCTCGGCGGACCGGCCGGAGATATAGTCGGTCAGCTCCGCAGGGGGCTGGATGTTGCGGGCGTATACCAGCAGTGAGACAGGTATAATGCATATCAGCAGAGCAATGCCGATTCCCAGCAGATTCATGTTCTGACCGTGAATATAGATAAATTTTACATTGTACCAGTACAGCAGCAGGGAAATCACCAACACGGCCCCGGCCAGCAAAAAGAGCCCGGCGGATACGGCAGTCAGAGCCGCCTTTTTCTCCTGGGCCTCCTTTGCCCACTGTAGGTAATACGCCTGGGAATAGTCGTCGTCTGCTCCCATCTCCGCAAAGAGCTGCTGCACATCCCCGATGGAGCCTACCACTAACTGGAACGCCTCGTCCTCACCATATCCCCGCAGAGTCAGGTCGTTATACTTTTCCATAGCGTTGGCGATCAGTTCCTCTTTCAACTCCAAAGTGCGACGGTTCACCGGCGCATTCTCAAACAATTGATCCATATATTTTCTGATTCGCAGATTATCCATAATGCCGGGCGCTTGTCTGCGCCCCCTCCTTTTCCTTTATCCCTGTTCCAGCAGACGGTCGATCACGCTCTTGGCCTCGTTCCATTCCCGCAATCCCTGCTCGCAGGCCTTGCGTCCCTCCTGAGTGATGGAGTAGTAGCGGCGGCGCGCCCCCACCTTTTCATCTCCCCAGTAGGTGGTGATGTAGCCCGCCTGCTCCAGTCTGCGAAAAGCAGTGTATAGGGTGGCCTCCTTCAGCTCGTAGCGGTTGTTCGTCTTGCGCAGAATATCCTTGTTGATCTGGTAGCCGTAGCTGTCGTGCTCCATCAGGCTGGCCAGAATAATGGTCTCCGTGTGTCCACGGATAATATCGGCGGTGATTGACATGGGTGTGGCCTTTCTTGTTATACTCACTAATGATTAGATTTTCCTTTCCGCACAGTGCATGTTGCCCGTTTATACGACATGTGCTGTGCGGAAACCTAAAAATCTTAACGTTAGTCAGTATATGTACTGCTGGGCACTGATTCTGGTATCGGAGTCAGAAAATGAGAGCCTGACAGTAGGTGGGTATTCTTTGTAGTATAGATAGATTATAAGACAAGATACCTCGCCTGTCAATGTATATTTTGTTTGAGGATAGAGTAAACTTACTGTCAGTTGGAGAGTCGCAGAGAGCTCCTGCTTTTGATCTGTCCATATCTTTCTTCCTTAAGTCTACTTCTTTTTTGTGTTGCTTGT